>JAJDNS010000071.1 GCA_022340585.1 Acidobacteriota bacterium | reverse complement strand
CGGGCCCGCGCCACGATCTCCCGGGCCACGTCCAGGAGCTCGGCGGTCTCGGCCCGGCCCTCCAGCGACCAGACCAGCCCGTCCTGCTTCCAGATGACCCGTCCGTAGAGCACCCGATGGGGGTCGAGCTCGACCACGAAGCGGTCCGCCTCGGCCCTTTCTCCGTCGGCCCCCGGTCGCAGGCTGAGGGTCAATCCTGTGCCGAAAGGGGTGCGCAGGGGCAGGCAGGTCGTCCCCTCCGATTCCACCACCGGATGGGCGCCGGCTTCGTAGGGTCCGTGGGACACCAGCCGGCGAGGCAGGAGGAGCTGGTGGGATCCCGCGATCAAGGTCAGGTCCGGCTCGTCGGCTCCCGCCGGGGCTCGCCAGTGGCGCGGATCCAGAGCGGGCACGGCCGCCGGTGCTCCGGCGCACGCGTCCCACCCCGGCGCCGACGGTCCGGGCTCTCGCCGAGCGTCGTCTGCTCGGGGGGCGGACGCCCGGCCCACGATCAGGCCGACACCCAGGAAGACCAGGGCCGCGGCGAGGGACCACCACTCGCGCGTGCCCTTCCCCCAGGGGCCCGTGAGCACCCCCTCGGCAGCCAGCCGCCGAGCCACCCGCGGACCCAGGTCAGAGGATGGCTCGGGGCCGGTCCCGGCGAGGGCGCCGAGGCTCGCCTCGTAGCGGGCCAGCTCCTCACGACACGCCCGACACGTCCCGACGTGCCCTCCGAGGCGGCCTTCCGCTTCGGGCGAGAGGACGCCGTCCAGATGATCGGAGAAGAGCTCTCGGATCTCCTTGCAGCTCATGATCCCTCCTCTCGCGGGGACCCGTCTCCGTCTGACACCGCGCGCACGAGCATGTCCCGGGCGCGCTTGAGCCGTGTGCGGACCGTTCCTTCCGGCAGATCGAGAAGGGACGCGACCTCTGCCGTCGAGCGCTCCTCGAAGTGCCGGAGGACCAGGACCTCGCGAAAGGTCGGGGGAATCCCGGCGAGCCCGGTCTGGATCGCCTGCAGCCGTTCCGAGTGCTCGAGTCGCTCGTCCGGCCCAGCGGCGCCGTCGGCTTCCGGCGGGGCCAGGACCTTCAGGTCGGGCTCCACGCTCCGCCGGAAGAACGTGCGCCGACGGCCGCGCTCACGGACCACGTTGACGAGGATGCGGTCGAGCCAGGCCCCGGCTCGAGACCGCTCCTCGTAGGTCTCCAGCGCGCGCAGGGCCCGGAGGAACGTCTCCTGGACGGCGTCCTCGGCGTCGGCCCCGCTCGTCGTGAGCTGCCAGGCCAGCCCGAAGAGCCGCCGGCCGTGACGGTGGTAGAGCTGCTCGAACTCCGCGGGAGTCATGCCTCGGCGCTTCCCAGCCCCGCGTGGCGCTCCCTCACTCGAGGACCTCGGGCCAGCCCACCGCCTCGCCCAGTATCCGTCGGGCCTCGCCCTCCTCCAGGCCGAGGCCCCAGTCTCCGAGCTTGCGGATCCGTCGATCCGGGCTGCGGCGGGCGCGCTCGAGCGTGGCCCCGGCGGCGTCCCGGGCCGCCGGCTCGTCCACCAGGGCCCGGGCGAAGCCGAGGTAGACCAGGACCTCGAGCTGCACCGCCTTGTTGGCGGTGGCGTCGAAGAGCGGCGCCACCTTGCGCACCTGCGCACCCTGGCTCCCGGGATCGGCGAGGAGGGGGGGGTACGCCAGCTCCCCGCCCACCAGGGCCCTCATGTCGTCGCGGTAGGCGTGTGTCCTGGCGAGGAAGCGGGCACAGGTGGCCGCCACGTCCTCGTCTCCGTCAGTGATCGCGAGGTCGCCGAGCCCCTCGGCGCCCTGGGAGAGGACCCGGAGGGCGATGAGCTGCTGGATGAAGGTCATGCCCGGATCCTCGATGAGGAGCAGTCCAAGGTGCACGACGCGCCCGAGCTCCTTCCGGGACTCGGCGGTCCGGCCCTCCCGTTGCAGCATGCCGGCGCGCTCGACCAGGCCCGCCGAGGCCGCCCAGTAGACGGCGGACATGGGGATGGGATGCTCCGTGGGAGGGAGGGTGAGATCCACGGAGTAGGGGAACTCGCACCGACGGCACTCCAGCCCGGCGAGCACGAGCTTCATGGCCGGGTGGTCGGGGGGGAGCGGCGTCCTCTGCTCGGTCGGCTTCCGGAGCTCGTCCCGCCGGTAGGTCTCCTCGGCTTCGAGGAAGCGTTCGGCGGCGTTGCAGTCTCCCGACGGCCGGTCGATCAGGGCGGCGAGCGGTGCCACATCCGGAAGCTCGGGCAAGACCCCGGCCGCCGCCGGCGCCGCCAGGAGCACGAAGACAGTCGATCGCGGGATCGAGAACATGCTGCCCCTCCGTTTCGGGTCCCGAGCGGGCCCCTTCCTGCCGTCACAATGAACGGGCGGCGCTTCCGTTCCCGGCGGGATGAGCGGTCAGGTGACCTCCTTCCCCTGTCCGATGGCGTCGAT
Source organism: Acidobacteriota bacterium (assembly GCA_022340585.1). Classification (GTDB taxonomy): domain Bacteria; phylum Acidobacteriota; class Vicinamibacteria; order Fen-336; family Fen-336; genus JAJDNS01. The sequence goes on along the minus strand of JAJDNS010000071.1, from coordinate 7,486 downwards.
CCGGGACACCAGCATGTCCACGGCCACGAAGTTCTCCCCGCCCTCGGGGATGATCACGTGGGCGTGCCGCTTGCTCGGCTCGACGAACTCCAGGTGCATGGGCCGCACCGTGTCCAGGTACTGCTCGACCACGGACTCCAGGGTGCGCCCGCGGTCGCGGATGTCCCGGCGCAGTCTCCGGATCATCCTGATATCGGCGTCGGTGTCCACGAAGACGCGGATGCTCATCAGGGCCCGGAGCTCCGGCTCGGCGAGGACCAGGATGCCCTCGACGATCACGACCTTCCGGGGCACGAGCGAGGCGGTCTTGCCGGTCCGGGTATGGGTCGAGAAGTCGTAGACCGGGACCTCGATCGACTGCCCGGCAAGGAGAGCGCGAACGTGCTCGACGAGCAACGGGGTCTCGAGGGCGTCGGGGTGGTCGTAGTTGATCTTCGCCCGCTCGGCGGGCGGGATGCCGCTCCGGTCCCGATAGTAGGAATCGTGCTGGACGACGGCCACGTCGTCCGGGCCCAGCCGGCGCACGATCTCGCGCACGACCGTCGTCTTGCCCGAACCCGTTCCGCCGGCGACGCCGATGATGACGGGCCTCATGCTCCGTTCCCTTCCGGTCAGACCCGAACCGCCTCGACGCGGAGCGTGCCCGCCGACGGGTCCCAGTCGAGCTCGAGCGTCCCCCGGGGGAGCTCGTCCAGGTAGGCGGCCGGGCGAGTGGACGCCAGGGGGAGCGCCTCCTCGACGGCGAGACCCGTGAAGCGGCACAGGTTGGCCACGCCGTCGGGCAGGAGGAGGGCCGACCCCGCCAGGGTTCCCGAGGTGGGGGACCACACGCGCCCCTCGGGACTCAGCTCGACCTCGAGGGGCCCGAGCTGGTAGCGGCCCGGTGCACAGCCCGCGCAGGTCACCGCGTCGGTCACCAGGACGACCCGCTCCAGTGTCTTGGCCCGGACCATCGTCTTGACCATCTCCGGGGGGAGGTGAATGCCGTCGACGATCAGCCCCGCCACCAGGCGGTCTTCCGCGAGCTGGGTCCAGAGCACGTTGGGGTGACGGGGAAGGATGTCTGCGCAGCCGTTGCCGAGGTGGGTGGACATCGAGGCCCCGGCGGAGACCGCGTCGGTGATCGCCCGCTTCGACGCCCCGGAGTGGCCGATGGCCACGCGGAGGCCGCAGTCCACCAGGTGCTCGATGAGCGGCAGGATGCCCGGGACCTCCGGCGCCAGGGTGACGAGCCGTATCCGGCCGTCGGCAGCCTCCTGCCGCCGCTCGAAGTCGTCCACCGAGGCATCGCGCACCCACGCGCGAGGGTGGGCCCCGCGGGGACCGTCCTCCGGTGAGATGTAGGGGCCCTCCATGTGGAGGCCCGCCACCGCGGGGTGACCGCTCGCCACCACGGCCCGTGCGCACAATGCGAAGTCCTCGAACGACGACGTGATGAGGGTCGGCAGGCAGCGGGTGACTCCCGTCCCCTGGAGGGTGTCGAGAGCGCGCGAGACGGCCTCCGGGGTGACCGCGGGGTCGTTGAAGTCGCATCCTCCGTAGCCGTTGAGCTGGAGATCGAAAAGCCCGGGCGACTCGATTCTCATGGGTGGCCTGCGCCCCGTCTCACCCTGACTCGCGTTCAAGGGGGACTCGTCCGGTCAGGCCCGCGGCGGCCGGCTCGTCGAGGTACACGGTCACGTCCGGGTGGGTCTGGAGCACCGAGGCCGGGGCGGCCGGGGCCACTGGCCCTTCCAGGCAGCGGGCCACCGCCTCCGCCTTGCGGGCGTCGGGAACCACACACTGGATGCGCCGGGCCTTCAGGATCTGCCGGATCGACATGCTGATGGCATGAGTGGGAACCTCCGCGACGTCCTTGAACCAGCCTTCGCCGACCTGCTGGCGCCGACAGGCGTCGTCCAGGGCCACTACGATGTAGGGCGATTCGATCTCGAAGTCCGCCGGTGGGTCGTTGAAGGCGAGGTGGCCGTTCTCGCCGATGCCCACGAACGCCACGTCCACCGGCGCTTCCGCCAGGGCCTTGCCGACCTCGGCACACACGCGCTCGGGGTTGCCCTGGCCGTCGAGGAGGTGCGCGGCGGCGACGGTGACCCGGTCCAGCACCCGCTCCCGGAGATACCGACGGAAGCTCGCGGGGTGGGACGCTTCGAGTCCGACGTACTCGTCGAGGTGGAAGAACTCGACGGCATCCCAGGGAACGCCCGGGATCGCGACCAGCGCCTCCACGAACTCGAGCTGTGACGCGCCGGTGGCAAAGATGCACCGCGCGCGCCCCGAGGCGTCGGCGGCCTTGCGGATCGAGGCCGCGGCATCGGCGGCGGCCGCTGCCCCCATGATGGTCTTGGATGAGAACACCTTCACGTCCATGGGTCCCCCTCGTTCACGCTTCTCCGGGTGTCTCCGTAGCCAGGGCGGCGGTCGTGGCGCATCGGCTCTAGCGCCCGGCCCGCCCGATCTCGTAGTGGTCCAGGATCGCTTCCCACCGGCCCTGGGCCCTGAGCAGGAGCTCCACCACCTCGCGTATCGCCCCCTGGCCTCCGGGCACCGTGGTCACGAAGTGGGCCTCCGCCTTGACCTCCGGCTTGGCGTTGGCGGTGGCCACCGCCAGCCCCACTCGGTGCATGATGACGACGTCGGTGTAGTCGTCCCCCACGTAGGCCACCTGGTCGGCGGAAACGCCCGCCTTCTCGATGATCTCCTCGAGGATCGGGACCTTCTCCACGTGGCCCTGGTAGATGTGGGTGAACCCGGCGGAGCGGGCCCTCTCCTCGACGGCGGGGGAGTCCCGCCCGGTGATGACCCCGCCGGCGATCCCCGCCTCGCGGAGCCACCTCAGGGCGATCCCGTCCTGGGAGTCGAAGGCCTTGGTCTCGACCATCCCCCCCTTGCCGTCGGGCACCTGCCAGTAGGTCCCGTCGGTCATCACGCCGTCGACGTCCATGATGAGCACGCGGACGCGAGCGGCCCGCGCGAGGAGCTCTTCGTTCACCTGGGATCCCGCCTTTCCGGCCGGGATCGTCTCACATCCGATCCGGCCGTCCAACGGGGTGGGCCCCCGGCGCACGGTGGTAGGATCCCCGCGTCCACCGCCGTGCGGGAGATCGGGGCCGGGAGGCGGCAATGAGGAACAGGCTGACGCGTCGTGAGATGGTGAAGATGGGCTTGGGCTCGATGGCGGCGCTCGCCGTCGGGGGGCGCCCGGCGAGGGCCGAGGCGAGACGGCTCCACCTCGGCCTCGTCACGTACAACGTGGCGAAGGGCTGGGACCTCGACACGGTGCTGCGCCTGGTCGAGGAGGCCGGCTTCGAGGGCGTCGAGTTCCGCAGCACCCACGCCCACGGCGTCGAGCCGACCCTGGGCTCGTCCGAGCGAGCGGAGGTGAAGCGCAAGTGCGATGCCGCCGGGATGAAACAGGTGAGCCTGGGGACCGCGTGCGAGTTCCAGTCGCCCGACCCCGCCGTCGTCCGGAAGAACGTGGACGAGGTCCGGGAGTGGGTGCTCCTGGCCCGGGACCTCGGAGCGCGGGGGATCAAGGTGCGGCCCAACGGGCTGCCCGAGGGTGTTCCCGTCGAGAAGACCCTCGAGCAGATCGGCCGTGCTCTCACCGAGTGCGGGGAGATCGCCTCTGATCACGGCGTGGAGATCTGGGTGGAGGTCCACGGCCAGGGCACGAAGGAGCCGGCGAACATGCGACGCATCATGGACGCCTGTGGGCATCCGGCGGTGGGCGTCACCTGGAACTCCAACGACTCCGACGTGAAGGGGGGTTCGGTGAGGGAGTCCTTCGACCTCCTCCGGCCGTTCATCCGCTGCTGTCACATCACCGATCTCTGGAGCGAATACCCCTACGCGGAGCTGTTCGCGCTCCTCCAGGGCTCGGGCTACGATCGGTTCACGCTGTGCGAGTACCCCCAGCCAGTGGCGGCGTCCGACGGGGCGGCCTGGCTGAGACGCTACCGGAAGCGGTGGGAGGACCTCCAGCAGGGCTGACCGGGCCCGGCGGCCGGAGACACCCCTCCCCGGCGCTGACCGAAGGAGCTTTCGGGGAGGCCGAGCAGGCCCTAGGAGGCGTTCTCCTCCTGGCCTTCTTCCTGCTCTTCCGACTCTTCTTCCGGCTCGATATCCGCGAATTCGGCCCAGGGAAGCGGCTGCGGCCCGGGCACGATGCCGGCGATGTCGGGGTCTTCGTCGCCAGACGGTGCTACCGGGGACCTGGCGCTCTTCTCGGCCGCGCGCGCCGCGCGCTTCTCGGCCTTCGCCGCCTTCTTCTCCCTGCGGTTGGCCTCTTTCCTTCGCTTGTTGACTGACGGTCGAGTGTTGGCCACGTCCCCATATTGTCAAGATCGGGGCAGTTTGTCACGCGCTTCCAGCCCCTATTTCAGCTCGCGTCGAGCTGCAGGATCTTGATGTTGCGGAAGGACACCCGGTTGCCGTGGTCCTGGAGCAGGATGTGGCCCTCCGGGAGCTCCCCGAAGTCTTTCCATACCTTGTACTTGCTTCTGGCCACCAGCTCGCGGAACTCGGGGCTGCCCCGCTCGAACTCGAGCACCTTCTCGCCGTTCAGCCAGTGCTCGACGTGATTCCCGCGGGCGACGATCCGCGCTTCGTTCCACTCGCCGACGGGGTGGACGATCTTGTTCTCCGGGGCGGCGATCAGGTCGTACAGGGACGCCAGGGTGCGGTTCCCGTCGCGTCCCATCCTGGCGTCCGGGTGGACGTCGTCGTCGAGGATCTGATACTCGAGGCCGATGGCGGAGCCCTCGCCCTTGTTCAGCTCGGGATCCACGAAGTACTTGATGCCGCTGTTCGCGCCGGGGGTGATCTTGAACTCGAGCTTCAGCTCGAAGCTCGAGAAGGACTCCATGGTGATGATGTCCCCACCACCCTCGGACTCGCCGCCCCCGGACTCGAGCACCGTCAGCTCGCCGTTGGCCATCTGCCACCCCTTCTTCGGGAACTCCTCGCTTCGGGCCCCCCGCCAGCCCCAGCTCGTGCGGCCGTCCCAGAGAAGACGCCAGCCGCCCGCCCGCTCCACGTCGGTCAGGGTGTTCGGATACAGGGCGTCGGGGACCTGGGGAAGCTCCTTGAGCCAGATGTTGCGCCAGCGCACCTCGAGGCCGGCCTTCTCCGCGGAGTGGACCTGGAAGCCGACGAAGCCCGAGCGGTCGACCCCGTCGACGAGGTCGGCGACCGCCACCCCGTTCACCCAGGTCCGGATGCGGTCTCCAACCGCCTCCACCGTGTACGCGTTCCACTCGCCCGCCTTGAAGGCCCCCATGGCCTCTGGGTTGCCTTCGGGGCTCTGCAGCCAGCCGCGGCGGGCCTCGTCGTAGATCCCCCCGCTGTAGCCGCGAGGCGAGGGGTCGATCTCGACCTGGTATCCGTAGACCCGGCCCTCACGGTACTCGGGCGTCGAGTGGCTCCGGATCTGGACCCCGGAGTTCAAATCGGAATCCACCTTGACCTCGAACTCCAGCACGAAGTTGTCGTACTCCCCGTCCGGGCAGAGGAAGCTGTTGGGGGTATTCAGGACCGTGCGGCCCACGATCGCCTCGCCCTCGACGGTGTAGACGGCCTCTCCTCCGCGCTGGACCCAGCCGTTGATGCTCTTCCCGTCGAAGAGCCGGACGAAGCCGTCCTTCTCCTTCTGCCGGTCCTGCGCCGAGCCGCAGGCAGCGGCCGCCCCGGCGAGGGCGAGCAGAGCGAGACCGGACAGGTTGTGAGCGGCGATGCGGGACATTGAGGCTCCTCCTCAGCGGTTCCAGCCGGCAGCGTCCACGGTGGGTTCGACTATACGTCAGCCCGGTTCTCCGACGACAGCGACCAGGCGAGTTGACCGCTTCGAGGGGCGAGTGTAGCGTCGGGGGGCCATGGGGACGCCTCGGCCCACCGGGCTCCAGCAGGCCATGCTGGTCCTTCTCCGCACCCTCATCGGCTGGCACTTCGCCTGGGAAGGCTTCGTGAAGCTGTGGTGGCCGTCCTGGAGCAGGGGGGGCTGGCCGCTGCCCCGCTGGTCGGCAGCCGGCTTCCTGCAGAATGCGACCGGCCCCTTCGCCGATTCCTTCCACACGCTCGGGGCCTCGACCTGGATGCCCGTTCTCGACGTGCTCGTTGCGTTGGCGCTCCTGCTGACGGGGCTGTCGCTCATGCTGGGGCTCTTCACCCAGACGGGTCTCACCGTTGCCTTCGTGCTGCTGGCGCTCCTCTACGTCGCCCGCATCCCCACCCTCGGGGTCATCGGTCCCGGAGCGGAGGGCAACTACCTCTTCGTGAACAAGGACCTCGTGGAGGCGGGAGCCGTTCTCGTCCTGCTCGTCTTCCGCACCGGCCGGATCGCGGGCCTCGACCTGCTGCTGGCCGATCGCCGTCGCCGCAAGGCCCGCGACGCCACCGGGCCCGCCGCGGTCACGGAGGCCGCCTCATGAACCTGACCCCCGAGCAAGAGGAGCTGGGCCGACGCAACTTCCTGCGGGCCCTGGCGGGCATGCCGGCTCTGGCTGCCCTCGGAGCGGCGGCGGTCGTCAAGGGGCCGGTGCCGGGAGGGCCGGTGCGGCTGGGCTTCGTCGGCACCGGTGGGCAGGGCCGGGTGCTCCTCGAGCAGACCAACCCGCGCTTCGGCGAAGTGGTGGCGGTTTGCGACATCAATCCCCTGCAGCTCGAGCGCGCCGACGAGGCGCTCCGGAAGACCGGCAAGCCGCCGGCGAGGCACTACGAGAGCTGGAAGGAGATGATCGACGAGGAGGACCTTCAGGCGGTCGTGATCGCGACGCCCCTGTTCCTCCACGCTGAGATCGCCGTGGCTGCCCTCGACGCGAAGCTCCACGTCCTCTGCGAGACGATGATGGCCTGGGACATCCAGGGCTGCATGCTCATGCTGGACGCCGCCCGGCGGAACGGACGGCTCCTGGAGATCGGCCACCAGCGCCAGTACAACCCCGTGTTCCAGGCGGCCTACGAGGCCATCATCAAGCCCGGGCTCCTGGGCGAGATGTACTACTCCCGTCTCGTCTGGCACCGCGACGGCAGCTGGCGCCGGCCGGTCGAGTCGCCGGGGCCGGGGTTCGATCCGTCGCGCTGGGGCTACCCGGACCTGGAGCGCCTGTACAACTGGCGGCTCTACGAGCAGTACTCGCGGGGTCTCCTGGCCGAGCTGGCCAGCCACCAGGTGGCCATCGCCAACTCGTTCTGGAGCGCGGCGCCGGAGGTCGTCATCGGCTCCGGCGGTGTCTACCGGTACGACGACGGCCGGGAGGTGCCGGACCACATCTACGTGACCTTCGAGTACCCGTCGGGGCGAACGGCGCTGTTCAGCTCGATCCAGTCGAATGCCTTCGACCACTGCTACGAGGGCTTCTACGGAACCGAAGGCACGCTCATCCTCGAGGGCGAGAGAGACGCGTACCTGTTCACGGGCGGGGAAGCGAAGGCCATCGCGACCGAAACGACGCCACCGGAGACCGGACCGGTGGGCTCGGCGTCGGAGGGC
>JAJDNS010000067.1 GCA_022340585.1 Acidobacteriota bacterium | reverse complement strand
GCCCAGGGCCCGGTGAGCACCCCCGTGGACGAGACCCTGCCGCCCGTCGTGGTCCGCCTCGTCGACGCCACCGGGGACACCGCGGTGGTCACCGGGATCCCGGTCACCCTGGCCCTCGGGTCCGGGCCGCCGGCGACCCTGTCCGGCGCCACGACCCGCGCGACCGAGAACGGCCTGGCGACCTTCGACGACCTCTCCATCAACACCGTGGGCTCCGGTTACACCCTCGTGGCCTCCTCGCCCGACCTCACCGGCGCGACCTCGGCGCCCTTCGAGATCGTCCCGTTGGCGGCGGACCGTCTCGTCTTCCTGACCCAGCCCACCGACACGGCGCCCTCCGCGACCCTGCCTCCCATCCTCGTGCAGATCCAGGACGCCACGGGCACACCGCTGCCGGCCCGCACCGACCCGGTGACCCTCACCACGGCAGGAGGCCCCGAGTCCCTCGCGGGAACCACCGCCCGCAACGCGGTGGGCGGGGTCGCCACCTTCGATGACCTGAGCGTCGATGTCGCCGGGGAGGGCTACACCCTCCAGGCCTCGGCTCCCGGCCTGGTGTCCGACACGTCGCTGCCGTTCGACGTGGTGGCCCCGGGGGAGCCCCTCGTCCTCGCCGTGACGAGCACCGCCGACGCCGGGCCGGGGACCCTCCGCCAGGCCCTCCTCGACGCCAACGCCAACACCGGACACCGCGACACCATCGTCTTCGACGTTCCGGCCCCCTACACCATCGCGCCAGCCACGGCGCTGCCTGTGGTCACCGATCCGGTGGTGATCGACGGCACGACGCAGCCCGGCTACACCGGGGTGCCCATCGTCCAAATCGACGGCAGCGGCTCGCTCGGCGCCCATGGGCTCTCCATCATCGCGGGCAGCTCCATCGTCCGCGGCCTGGCCATCCACGGCTTCGACCTGGCCGGGATCTCCCTGTCCGGGGGCGGGGGGAGCACGATCCAGGGCAACTACCTGGGTACCAACCCGGCCGGAGCGGGAGGGATCGGGAACACCAGCGGGCTCGAGACCCAGGACTCTTCGGGGAACCTCGTGTCCGCCAACGTCCTGTCCGGAAACGCCGCGGACGGTCTCCTCATGACGGGGGGGCGAGGCAACCGCATAGAGAGCAACCTGATCGGCGTCCACCCGGCCGGGACGACCGCTCTCGCCAACGGGAACGACGGCATCTCAACCTGGCCATCTTCAGTTGGCCCCGTGGCGATCGCGGACACGTCGATACGGGGCAACGTGATCTCCGGAAACGGCCGTTACGGCATCATGGTGCAGGCCGTGAGCGGGCCATCGGGCTACGTCAGCGCCGAGGACACCGAGATCCTCGGGAACACCATCGGCCTCGACGTCGACGGAAACGCCCTCGGGAATGCCTGGTCGGGGATCGGGTCGCAGTTCGCGAGCGGCCTGGTCATCGGCCGCCCGTCGGAAGGGAACGTGATCTCCGGGAACATCGCCTTGGGTATCTCCATCGCCGGCGAGGGGAGCGTCCCGGCCATCGTCCAGGCCAACCGCATCGGGACCGATCCAACGGGGATGCTCTCTCGTGGATACGGTGGCGGTGGCATCTCGATCGTGAACAGCCCCGGGAACCGGATCGGCGGGAGCGCTCCGGGGGAGGAGAACGTGATCTCCAACCTGGACGAGTTCGGCATCCAGATCCAGAACGCCATCGGCAACATCATCGAGGGGAATCTCATCGGCACGAACGCGGACGGTGACACGCCAGTAGGGCCACAGCTCGCGGGCATCTGGCTCACCATGGCTTCCTCCGACACAGTCATCCGGGGGAACGTCATCTCCGGGCACGCGGAATCCGGCGTGTGGGTCCAGTCGAACACGGGCGTCCCCATCGCCCGCACCCTCGTTCAGGACAACCGGATCGGGACCGACCCCGCCGGCGCCGTGGCCGTTCCCAACGCTCTCGATGGAGTGCGGCTGATGGGGGGGTTCACGACGGACAGCACGATCCGGGACAACGTGGTCTCGGGGAACCTGCGCTACGGGGTCCTGGTCTTGGAGAGCACGCGAACGGACATCCTGGCCAACCGGATCGGCACCAACGCGGCGGGCACGGCCGCCCTGGGCAACGGCTGGAGCGGCATCGAGGCCCACGACGCCGATCAGACCACCATCGGTCGCCCCGGCGAGGGCAACGTCATCTCCGCCAACGGGCGGACCGGCATCTCCATCATCTCCTCGGTCGGCCCCAACCTCGTGCAGGCGAACAAGATCGGGACGGATGTGACGGGGACGGTTGTCATCCCCAATACGGAAGACGGCGTGCGTCTCAGTGCCACCGGTGGCGACACCATAGGCGGCCCGAACGCCGGGGAGGGCAACATCATCTCCGGCAACGGAGGCGACGGGATCGACCTTCAGGGGGCCGCGGGCGAGTTCATTGCGGGCAACTGGATTGGCACCAACGCGAGCGGGGCCAGCCTGGGCAACGGCGGAAACGGTGTGATCGTCTCCGACGCGACGTCCACGACCAACAGCATCGGGGGACTGGGAACCGGGGACGGGAACACCATCGCCTTCAACGGCGGAAACGGCGTCCAGGACTTCGGCGGTCTCACGGGAAACCACATCCTGGGCAACTCCATCCACTCCAACGCGCTCCTGGGCATTCTCGACAACGGCATGTTGGACGCCCCGGTGCTCACCAGCGCAGACACCTCCGGGGGCACCACCAACGTGGCCGGGAGCGTGAGCGCCCTCGGCATCCCCGGTGTGACCTTCCAGGTCGAGCTGTTCTGGTCCACCACCTGCGACGCGTTGGGGGCGGGCGAGGGCGAGCAGTTCCTGGGCCGGATCGAGGTGATCACCGACCCATCCGGCACCGCGGACTTCAGCGTCTCGGTTGCCGCGGTCTCGGGTGGAGTAGTGACCGCCACCGCGTCGGCGCCAGCGGGCACGTCGGCCTTCTCGGCCTGCCTCGTGCCAGACATCTCGGCGCTGATCGGCGATATCCGCACCGTCATCTTGGCAGAGGCCGCCTACCAGAGCACGGCGTTTGGCCGGTACGGGTACCTCAGCTGCCTGGCGACGCCGACCGACTGCATCGTCGACTACCCGCCCATGGCGCCCTGGTTCCTCACCGAGGAGCTCGCCAGCCTCGCCACGAGGGTGGGCTATGCCCGCGGCTTCTCCCCGGGAACGGAGTTGCCTCATCCGGAGCTCCTGGTCCCCGGCCTCGCCAGCTACGCTTACACGGCGGCGCCGGTAAGCGGCTTCGGGCCCGGCTTCTGTGGAGACTCGACCGGCGCGCTCTTCCGCTATGACGACGGGCTGCCCACCGCGGTCGATGGCCAGTGCGTCGGGGGCACGCCATTGATCTGACGGCTGAAAAGTCGGTCTCCCGGCCGGGGGGAGTCGCTGCGCGGCACCGGCGACGGTGGATGAGGAGAGGGGCTTTCTCCTCGTGACGCGGCCCCTGCTTTCGAAGCTGTGGTTGGTGTCGCTCCTGCTGGCGAGCGCCCTCGCCGCGGTCTCGGCCGCCGTCTACTCCGCCGCCGGTGTGCACCTGGATCCGCGGCTGGCGAGCCCCGGGCAGCCGACGTGTGGTTCGATTCCGATCTGCCCTACCGGCTGGAGACGATGCTCCATCCGAGCGGGGGGATGCACTGGCCCGGAGGCGCGAGCAGCTCCCGCTGATCGTCACCGCCGGCGGCAGCCTGGGGCTCGTGGTGGCGATGCACGTCAATCGATTCCGGTCCGGACCGTCCCCGGCCGTTGCCCGACGGGCACCACCTCCGGCCGGTAACCCGGCGCAGTCTAGGACCAGCGCCTGGAGTTCTCATCCGCGAGGGGTCCCGTCCCCCATCTCAGTCTTTGGAGGACGGGAGCACGCAGGAGGGGCACCAGAGAGCGAGGAGCTGACTCTGTCCGTACGACCAGCGAACGGGCTTCTGGCCGATGTCGAAATGGCGGTTCCAGACGTACGCTCGGTAGGTGTAGGTGGAGAGCACCTGAGTCCCTACGGCCAGGGCCAAAGTCACCGCGAGAGCCATCCGCGTTCGACCCAGCTCGCGCCACCGGCGGAAGACCGGCAGCATCAGCAGGGCCAGGAACGGCGCGACCTCGGTCATCAGCCGGGGCCCGACGCTCTTGCCACCCCACCACACGTCGTAGCCCGACACGACCAGGTAGATGGCAATGCTCGCCACCGACGCCGCCAGGACCGTCTGTCGGAGCCGTGGGTCGTCTCGCAGGGACGGCAGGCCCCAGGGCAACAGGAACAGGTAGGGAAAGAACAGCAGCACCCCTCGACTCGGGCTCAGCAACGTGCCGACCAGGCCCTCTTGAAGGTGATCACCCCAACGGTTCCCGGGGTTGATGAGGCCATAGCCCCCCAAGGGGTGGCCATACACTGCGTGCAGGGCGAGGACGGTCACCCCCACCGAGATGAGCACGCCAAAGGCGTAGACGAGGAGCTCGGGCCAGCGTCGCCACAGGAAGATGGCCAACGCTCCGCCGGCCAGCAATACGGTGGGTCGACAGGCGAAGGCCCCGCCTACGGCCAGCCCGGCGAGCAGCGCGCGCCCGGTGGAGGCATCCGGGGCGAGCAGAAGCCACAAAGCCACGCTCAGAAGGAACAAGGCCCCGGTGATGGACCACAGGGCCTGGCTGGTATTGGAGAAGACAGTGGTTGCCAGCGCGAAGACGAGAGTGACTGCCAGGGCGGAGGTCTCCCCGTGGCGAGATCTCACCCCGAGGAAGAACAGGACCGTCGTCGCCACCGTGAGCAGAGCGGCTAGATGCTTGTCACGACGCCTGGCGCGAGCGTCGTCGTCCCCACCTGGCAGGGTCAGCTCGGTGACCGCCACGTAGGGGACCGACAGTAGGCCTGTGCCCAGTGGGAAGGCAGGGAGAATGCGGTCGCCCACTCGAATCCCGGAGTAGGGGAGCCGCCGCTTCTGATAGATGGGCACGCTCGAGAGGTCGATGGTGCCCTTTCTCAGCACCACCGGCCCCAGTGCCATCGTGGATATGTTGTCGGCCGAGGTCAGCCAGAGACCGTTGCCGATGAAGAGCAGGTAGAGCGGAAAGGCGAGAAGGAGTGCCACGTCCAGGGAGCGCAGCCGAAAGCCTCGCGCGTCGACCCGGAGTGCCCTTCTTCCCATCGCCAGCCACGCGTAGACGGCGAGCACGAGAAGCACGAGAGCGAGACCCGTCAGACGGATCGGTCCCGCGAGCCAGTCCATCCGGAGGGGAAGCACCAGCGGGAGGGCCGCGTAGGCGGCCGCGGCCACGAGGAGGCCAGAGAGGAGGAGTCTCTTCAACGGTGCGCCAGCTTGCCACGGGCCGACATGAAGAGTCAAAGGATGCCCACACTCTCGCCCGGGGCGGCACGAGACGGGCCGCGGTGTGGGTGATCCAAGGTTCGGTGTGCCGGTCCTCCCATCTGCGTGGTCATGTGCTATACGTCCTCGGATGAGCCTGCCAGAGCCTCACGCGAGGCCGGTGACCCTGTCTCCTTCCGAGCTCCGGGTGGCGATCGCCGCCACGACCGTCCTTGGCCTCCTCGTGTTCCTTCCGATGCCGCACCCCGTGCGTCCCTTCTGGTCGCTGTTCTTCTTCGGGGAGTACCCGTGGCTCCTGCGGCTGGCGCTCGTTCTCGGCCCCCTGGCACTAACCCTCAGCCTGCAGCGGCGACTCGGCGTGGCCGTGCCCCGCCTGGCCGAGGCGATGCAGGGCGCGCGCAGAGCGACGCCATGGCTGCTGTCTGTCTCCTCCTTCGTGCTCTTCTGGCTTTTCCGCGAGCGGCGCCACTGGGGTGATGCCGGCTACACCGTCGACATTCTGAGTGGGGTCGCCGACGTGGCGCCCCTGGGCCGCTACTTCTGGAAGGAACCCCTGGATCGTCTCGCCGCGGTGGCGTTCACGGGGCTGGGTCGCCACCTCGGACTCGACGTGGAGTCCTGCGTCGCTCTGGCGAGCTCGCTGGCAGGGAGCGTTTGCGTCGTGGTTCTGTGGTCGCTGTCGGCGAGGCTCGGGAGAACCGGACCCTCACGCCTCATCGCCTTCGCCCTCCCGCTGAGCGCGGGGGGCTCTCAGCTCTTCTTCGGCCACGTCGAGAACTACACCCTGGTCACGCTGGCGATGCTGCTGTTCTTTCGTGAGGGACTGGGGGTGGTGGCGGGTGAGAGCTCCCTCATGCGCGCCGGCGTTGCGGCCGCGCTCGCCGTGAGCGTGCACCCGCTGGCGGTCTTCCTGATCGCACCTCTGGTCGCCCTGCCCTTGCTGCGCCCGCAACCAGTCGGCCCGCGCGACATCGTGCGCTTCATGCGGGCGATGGTGCCGGGGGTCCTCTACTTCGTGGCGTTCTATGCCTTCTGCCGGATCCTCGGGGCGCCGCCCATCGAGATTGGTGTGAATCGCTTCAGCGGGACCGACCGCGTGTTCCTGGATCCCGCCAGTGTGTTCCGCGCGAAGCACCTCTGGGACGTCGCACAGAACTACCTCCTGGTGCTGCCGGCGGGCGCCGTCGTCGTGCTGCTGCAGCGCCTGGGAGAGAAGCCGTCCGCCGGTCGTGACCGAATCGCCCTTCTGCTGGGGATCGCCGCTCTTTCGTTCCTGGTTTATGCCCTCTTCCTGCACGGGACCTTGCGACGTCGGCGCGACTGGGACCTCTTCGCGCCGGCCGCGGTGCCCGTCTCCCTCCTGGCGACGCGTTTCCTGGCCCGACGGCTGGATGGCCGCCGGGCGAGCCTGGCCCTGGGGATGTTCCTGGTTCTCCTCTCCCTGGCCGTGTGCGGACCGTGGATCGCCAGCAACTACCGGTATGCCGAGCCGGAGCGCCGGGCCGAATCCTTCGTCGGCGAGCGCATCGTTGGGGCCGGGAGGCCCGGTACCTGGGCGAGCTGCGTCGCAACTACGGAGCCCGCGTCACGATGATGAAGAAGTGAGGCCGCGACGCTTCGGCTCACCCGTCCCGTTGACCGCGGCCCTGGTCACCGCCTCGACGATCCTTGCCCTCGCCTTCGGCGAAGGTGTCACGCGGCTTCTCGGCCTGGCGCCTGGAGTGTCCCGGATCGTTGTGGACCAGCCCGACAGTCCTCTTCAGCTCTCCGAAGACCCCCTCCAGGTCTATGAGCTGAAGCCCGGATTCAGCAGTGCCGCCCATCCCGAGTTTCGCACCAACGCGCAGGGACTGCGAGGGCCGGACCGGGCCATTCCCAAGCCCTCGGGCGTCTTCCGCGTCGTCCTTCTGGGCGACTCCGTCGTCGAGGGCATCGGTGTCGACCGCGAGGCGGACACCGTCGCGAGCCAGCTCGAGGGGATGCTGGCGGAGGACGGCGTGGAGGTCCTCAATGCCGGCGTGCGTGGCTACAACACCCAGGCGGCGGTGACGCTTCTCAGGCGGCGGGTCCTCCCCTACGATCCCGATCTGGTGATCCTTGTCTTCGTTCGAAACGACCACCAGAGTCTCAACAGAAACGTCGGCGCATCATGGGAATACCCACGCCCGCGGTGGTCGGAGATCCTGTTCGCCTACTCCCACCTCTTCAGGGCTTCGGCCTTCTATCTCAACTGGTTCCACTTTCGCGAGGACCTGGATCCCGACTACCTGCAGGAACGGATGGGAAGGTCGCAGGCCAGGGACAACGTCGCGGCGGGTCTCGAGGAACTGGCGCGGCTCTCCGACGGAAACTCCTTCCGAGCGTTGGTGGTGGTCTGGCCCAATTTCGGAAGCACCGTCAAGGATCCCCCGGGCCTCTTCGAGCCCCACTCCGACCGACTGAGGGTCGAAACCCTCGCGGCTCGGTACGTCATCCCCGTCGTCAGGCTCAGCACGGCGTTCATGCACGACTACGCGCGGCGTGGGCCCGGCCACCTCTCCCCGCGAGAGCTCTATACCACCGACGGAATGCACCCCAACCCCGAGGGAGCGAAGGTGGCGGCGACCATTCTCGAGGAGCTCATCAGGAAGCAGCGGCTGGTGGAACGATAGCGTGGCGGCGGAGCGGACTGCTCGCCCACGCACGCCCGCAATCTGGCTGCGCCTCGACGGTGGCCTGCCCGGGGACGACAGTTGTGCGAGGATGCACGGGATGGAAGGGCTCCTCATTCCCGACCCGATGTTCTACGTGCTCGCCGTGCCGGTGGTGCTCCTCGTGGGCATCGGCAAGGGAGGGTTCGGGGGCGGGATCGGGATGGTGGCGGTGCCGGCCCTCTCGTTCGTGGTGCCCCTTCCCCTGGCAGCGGCGGTGCTCCTGCCCATCCTGTGTGTCATGGACCTCTTCGCCGTGGCCGCCTACCGGGGGAAGTACAGCGGGGTCAACTTGCGCCGGCTCATACCCTCCGCGATCGTCGGGATCGGGCTCGGCGCCCTCGCCTTCGGCGCCCTCGACGAACGCTGGCTCCGGGTCATCGTGGGTCTCATCGCCATCACCTTCTCCGTGCAGTGGCTCGTCGGCCTGGCGCGGCACCGGGGCCGGGCGCCCGAGCCCCGGTCGCCCGGGGTGGGGGGCGGGATCGTCTGGGGGGTGGCCACCGGGTTCACGAGCACCCTGGCCCACGCCGGGGGGCCTCCGGCGTCCGTCTACCTGCTGCCCCAGCGCCTCCACCCGACGATCTACGTGGGGACCACGGTGATCCTCTTCACCTTCGTCAACTACGTGAAGCTGATCCCGTACTCGCTGCTCGGCCAGCTCCGCACCGAGAGCCTGGTGACGTCGCTGGTGCTGCTCCCCCTGGCACCGGTGGGCATCCTCCTGGGCAAGTGGCTCCACGAGAGGGTCGACGAGGTGCTCTTCTACCGCATCGCGTACGGGCTCCTGCTGATCACGGGCCTCAAGCTCGTCAGCGAGGGCTTCACCCTGTAGCGGGAGGCGGGCGGAGCGCGGCGTCGACCGCCGGGGGGAAGATCTCGACCACGTCGCCCTCGAGGCGCAGCGTCACCGCGGGGTGCGCGTCGTGGTCGGTCGCGCCCCGGTTGACGATGACGTAGGGCGTGCCCCGCTCGGCGGCGGCGAGGGGAAACGACGCCGCCGGGTGGACGGAGAGGGTCGAGCCCAGGGCGACGACCAGGTCGCAAGCCTCGGCGGCCTGCGCCGCCCGCCGGAGGTCCTCGGTGCGCAGGCTCTGGCCGAAGCTGATCGTGGCCGGCTTGAGGAAGCCGCCGCAATCGCACACGGGGGGCCTTCGCGTTGCTGCGAAGGCCTCCATGTGGGGTCCAGGATCGCTCCGCTGGTGGCACGACAGACACTCCACCTCGCTGGCCGTCCCGTGGACCTCCACCAGGCGCTCGGGTGAGGTCCCGGCCCGGCCGTGGAGCCCGTCGATGTTCTGGGTCAGGACCAGCTGGAGCCTGTCCGCCTGCTCCAGCGCGACCACGGCCTGGTGGGCCACGTTGGGCCGGGCGTCGCGGAACGAAGGCCAGGCCTCCAGCTTCTGGTCCCAGTACTCGATCCGGGCGGACTCGGAGTCCACGAAATCGTCGAAGTACACGGGCTGCCGGGTCTTCCACACGCCCTGAGGCCCTCGGAAGTCGCGGATGCCGCTTCCGGTGGAGATTCCCGCGCCGGTGAAGACGAGGATCCTCTGGGCGTCCCGGAGCAGGGCGGCGAAGGGGTCGGTGTCGGACATGGCGTGATCCTCAGTCGCGCGTGGGCTCGGAAGCCTCGAGCCCCAGGGTCTCGCGGATCTCGGGTATCCGGTGATTCTCGAACCGGAGCGCCTGCATTCCCGTCCCGCGGGCGCTCGTCACGTTCTCCTCCACGTCGTCCAGGAAGAAGCAGTAGCTCGGGTCGACGCCCAGACGCTTGCTCACCGCCCGGTAGATGTCCGGGTCGGGTTTGTGGAGGCCGAGATCGTAGGAGTAGAAGCTGTGGTGCGGGACGCGGAAGAAGTGCGGCCACTTCCGGTCGATGGCGACCTGGTTGTAGGGGGACAGGTTGCTGAGCAGGCTGACCGTCCGTCCCTGGTGGCGGGCCTCCTCGAGCAGGGCCCAGCCCGGCTCGTTCACCGAGTAGTTGTCCATCCAGGCGTCGATCCAGTCCTCGTAGGTCAGGCCCGGGAGGACGGGCGACATGGTCTCGCGGAAGAACGTCTCGGGCCCGGTCCGCCCGGTCTCGACGTCGTGGACGACGTCCCGGCCGAACAGGGGGAGCAGGCGGTCCGGATCCCGGCCGGTGCGGGCCGAAAGAGCCGCGGCCAATCGCGGGAAGTCGAATTCGATGAGGACCCCGCCGATGTCGAAGATGACGTGTGTCACCACACCAGGGACACAGGGTAGTACGATCCATTTCGAATCGGCTCGTAGCCGAGCAGGCTCTTTGCCTTCTCAACGCTGAGCAGCGACTCGTTTCCCTTCGAGCGATTCGGCACCGCCGGCCACGTGCTGCGGACAAAGGCCTGGATGTCGACGATGCGCTCGTCGACGTAATCGTCTACGAGATTGAAGGTCTCTGCCGTGAAGCCAGACGTGTTCTCGACCGCCGACGCCACGCCCGACACGAGATTCTCGACCGACGTACTGATGTAGAAGTTGGACGGCGTTTCCGACTGGAAGCCAGGGTACTCCAGCCGCATGGATATTCCCTGGGTCCCCCCGGGCACGCACGCGCCGGCGAGGTACTGCTCGACCTTGACCTTCATGAGCCCGTACATGCTCTGCCCATCCGCCGCCGTCGGACAGTAGTTCGACTCGAGAATCGGGAACTGGTCGATGCGCGTGGGGCTATTGATGCCATAGACCTGCCCCGACGAGGCAAAGACGAACTTCGGGACGCCAGCGCTCCTCGCCGCTTCGAAGACGTTCACCGAGCCGTCGTAGTTGATGCGCTCGAAGTCGGTGTCGATGGCGCCGGGCAGATGCGGGTGCGCGATGCCCGCAAGGTGCACCACTGCATGGCTCCCGCGGAACCGTGCGGCGAGTCGGCTTCGGAGGTCCAGGATGTTGTCCTGCGAGGGTCTCAGCAGCGGTCCGCCGAGAACCTTGCCAGACGCCCTGCGCTGGACCTGTCCAATTCGTCGAGCAAGAGCCTTTCCGATCACCCCCCGCGATGTGCCGAAGTAGCGACGTCTGAGGAGGTTGGCGGACGTGCCTTTGAACTGGTCGAACACTCGTACTTGATAGCCGCGTTTCCGAAGGCCCACCTGCAGTATCTGTCCAACGAAGCCGCTCCCCCCCGTCAGGGTGACGATCTTCTCACTCATGTTCGTTCACCGCCGCTCCAGTGTCGAAGAGACGGCACCACTCGAGAATGGCGCCTCCCCACCGACGCACGTACTCGTCTCCGCATGAATGGCTGCCGAGCGCCGTCCCAACTTCTCGCATGCACGTCAGCGCGTCCGAGCCGTGCAGCTCGACCGCATCGACGATCTCCCACATGCGTTCGTTGGCCTGGATGCCCGGCGCTTCCTTGACCAGGTTCGTGAACGGATCGCTGGCCCGGCGGTGCTCCACGAGTGGCTGTCCGCAGACGATGCCGTACCGGAGATGCCGGCAGATGCGCTGGAGAACGAGCCCGGCCCAGATGTCGTCGAACCGGGAGTAGGGCGAGCTCATCCCCATCGGGGGAAAGTACATCAGGCAGGCTGCCTCGCGACGGAAGGCGACGTTCATCCCGCACAGCGGGAAGTACTGTTCGCTCGGCATGAGCCATGACGACAAGCCGCGGTCGAGCACCGCGTCGGGAAGACGGGCAGAATGCGCGAGGGACTGAACCGCATCGATGTCCGGATGTCCCACCCAGAGCCCCATGCTGACGTACACGTTCTTGAGCGTCCCGGTATTGACGTACGGAAGTCCCCGGACCCTCAGGTGCCGTACCGAGCTGTGCCACGCTGGCGTGCTCTCCAGGTTCTGCAGATGCTGCCGAAGGTAGTCTCCGTCCACGGGAAAGCAGTCGTCGTCGAGGGTGAAGATGTAGTCGGCACCGATGGTCCAGGCCCTCCAGAACCCGTAGGCTCGAATGCCGCTGTCGCGCCGAGAGATGATGTCGGGCTGGGTGAAGGTGGCATCGATGTCCCGCCAGCTGTAGCGAAGGACCTGATCGCTCGCGGCCGCTCTGGACACGTCGGGTGCATCCTCGACGACGACGATCTTGTCCCAGGGCCAGGGACGCCACGCGTCCAGGAACTCCGCGAGTCGGTCGGGGCGGTTGGTGGGGATCACGAGGACGTTCATAGCAGCGTTCTCAGTCGCTCGGGAATACGTTCACGTCCAGTGTTGTCCGCCCCTCTAAGGAACCAGGTCTTGAACGCCTCGTCCGCTTCGACGAGACGATTCTGCGCCCCGTGTCCTTCCTGGACGTCGCGCTCATTCCAGTTCCTCGCCGCCGTCGCCCGGTGCCGCGCGACGCACGCACCGTAGTCGATTCGGTGGAGGTGAACGAGAAGCA
Source organism: Acidobacteriota bacterium (assembly GCA_022340585.1). Classification (GTDB taxonomy): domain Bacteria; phylum Acidobacteriota; class Vicinamibacteria; order Fen-336; family Fen-336; genus JAJDNS01. Next base: position 73,851 of record JAJDNS010000067.1, on the reverse strand, counting down.
GGCCGGGGTCCGGGCGAAGGTCCGGGAAGGCGACGGCCTCGTGGAAGCCGAGAGACCAGGACATCGGTACGGCGGAAAGAAGAGGCTTGCTGTACAGGCGCGAGGCATGCCAGTAGTTGCGCTGCGCGAGGAGCGGCCGGTCGAACTGCAGCGGGGGCTCCTCGTCAGGGTAGTGGACCACCTCGAAGCCGGTGCAGCGAGCTACAGGATCCGGGCACCGCTCGATGTAGTCGTCCAGTCCGTCATAGTGGGCGGGGTCGGCGACGACCATTTCATCGGCTTCGGCGAACAGCACACGCTCATACGAGTGGAGGAGGAACGCCTGGAAGGCGGTTACGGTGGCGTTCAGCCACGCATGGTCGAAGCTCTTGTCTCGATGCACCCGCAGTACATTGCAGCGCTTCCCGGCCTCCGCGGTACTCCCATCCTCGGTGTCGTGATCGAGGACGTAGAGGTCGGTCCGATCGAAGTAGCGCCCGTAGTGATCGAGCCAGAGAGGCAGGAAGAGCGGCTCGTTCTGGACAATGGTAAACGCCGCACGCCTTCGCATCCAGGCAGACAAGATACAGGAAGCCGCCGGGAATGTCCTGCCTGCTCCCACGCCTTACGAGCGACTCGGGCGGAGACACCTCATTGCGGGAGTCGGGGGAGCGTTCTATGCTCCGGAGAGGCTGACGAGAGCACCTTGGGCATCCACAAGTCGGGAACGCGGGCCGAGCGTACCGAGTTGCGCGAGTGCCAGCGAACGGCTGCTCTTCACCGTGAAGGACCGCCTGCTACCGAGCCACTGAACCCGTCCGCGGAGGAGAGTGTGCCCTCCTGGTCTGAGCCGCAGCTGGCGGAGAGACACGGGACGTGATCCGAGTGCGCACAGCTCCGGTCCTGGTCGGCGCCCTTGGAGGCTCCGGAACTCGAGTCGTGGCAAGACTGCTCCGGCGCGCGGGAGTGTTCATGGGATCCGAGCTCAACGAGGCGGAAGATTCCGAGCCTGTGATGCGCTTCTATGACGTGTGGCTGCCCCGCTACCTCGAGAGCAACGGAGACCTGCCGCGCGGGGAGTCCGAGGCCGCAAGCGAGATGCTCGGGCAGGCCCTCGATCGGCATCTCGAGGGATTGGGCGACGTCACCGAGGCGTGGGGCGTCAAGGTCCCTCGGAGCATCCTGATGCTGGCCTTCTGGCATCGGCTCTTCCCTGACGTCTCGTTCGTGCACCTCGTGCGAGACGGCCTCGACATGGCCTACTCGAGGGACCGCAACCAGCTCCGGATGTTCGGAGACCAGGTGCTGACTGCTGAGGAGCGGTGCTGCCCCGAGGAGGTGCAGGCGATCGCGTACTGGCAGCGTGTGAACCTCATGGCCGCCGAGTACGGTGAGAGTCGTCTCGGTCCGCGGTATCTGAGGCTCCGGTTCGAGGACGTGTGCGCCCGCCCCACGTGGGCCTACGGGCAGCTGCGGGCGATCTCGAGGGCGCGGGGTGTTCCCGCCCGTGCCGACGTGATCGAGAGGGAGGTGGATCCCCCGGCGAGCATTGGCCGTTGGCGAACCCGTCCCCGGCAGGAGGTCGGGCGGCTGATGGAGGTGGGGGCGGTCGGGTTACGGCGCTTCGAGTACGGCGTTAGCCCATAGGTGGCCCGCCCTCACCAGACACACGCCTGGCGCCGCCAGGAGCAGCCGCGAATCCTCCCGCTCGGCCTCGAGCGCAGCGACGCTCGTCCGTACCGCCTCCAGGGCCTCAGCCCGCAGCGGGTTTCCGAGCGGGGGATCGGGTACAGGTCTCGACCTCACGGAACCGCCGGGCCGTGGCCAGGACGTGCTTCTGCAAGGACTCGGGCAACGGGTCGTCGCCGCGTAGAGCGATCGAGTCGGCGCTGGAAACCGCCACGATCACGAACTGGTACGTCGTCGCCTCTGGATCCCGGGCCAGCTCGTTCACCACGGCCGGGGGAAACGCCTGCGGGTCGATCGGGATCTCCGTCTCGGCCAGGCCGCGCATGGTTCGCAACCAGTGGAGAACGTCCAGCCGTGCCTCGCGGAAGAGCCCCTCGACGCCCCGGCGGTCGAAGAACCGCAGGTGCGTGCGATCGAGCAGCCCCGTCTCGGTGTACTCGAACGAGCCTCGCAGAAGGGCCAACCGCACGGCCCCGTGTGCCACGTTGGGGATCGACGCGATGATCCGCCCGCCCGGTGCCAGCACGGCCGCTGCCCGCTCGAGTGTGGCGAGCGGCTCACGGAGGTGCTCGAGGACGTCGAGCAGGAGCACGAAGTCGAACCTCCGACCAGCGAGGGCCTGCTCGAGGTCGAGGTTCTCGATGTCGCCGACGGCCACGTGCTCGCAGGCGTCCGATGCCTCGCGAGCGGCACTCTCGTCCCTCTCGACGGCCGATACGCGACAGCCGCGCCCGGCGAGCACACGCGCCACCGATCCATCTCCGGCGCCGATGTCCAGTACGCGACTGCCCGGGCGAACCGACATGATGGCGAGGGAGTGCGAGTCGTTCAGCTCTTCGAGATCGATGTCACATGAATACCGGCTACTCGCCGCTCCCGGCTCTCGAGAATAGAACCCGCCATCGAATGGCCCGACCCCTTCACGATCCGCTCCTCGAGGCCGGTGAGCATCACGGACCCACCTCCGGTCACCCCCAACATGCCGCCAACGCCGATGCAGCTGCGCGAGGTTGTCCGCCTGGCGCTGCGGGTCGAGACGACCCGGAGTCGCCGACTCGTGGTGCAGGAGGACGCTGTCCGCGCAGTAGTAGCAAAGGCCGCCGGCCTCACCGACGCGCAGGCAGAAGTCGACATCCTCGAAGCCGTTGACGAAGCCCTCGTCGAAGCCGCCGAGCCGATCGAAGCAGTCTCGGCTCGTCAGCAAGCAAGCCCCGGTGACCGCCGGCACTACGGCGTCGCGGTTGACCTCCGGCGTCCCCGAGGAGTGGAAGCGATAGCGGTTGACGGGAAACATCCCCGGCTCGATGTCGACTCCGGCGTGCTGCACCTCCCCGGTGTCCGGATAGAGCAGCAGGCTTCCCGCGACGTCGATATGCGGGTCCTTCCGGAATGCGGCGAGCAGCGGGGGCAGCCATCCCGGCTGGGGGATCGTGTCGTTGTTGAGAAAGAGCACGTGCCGGCCCCGGGCCCGGCGGGCGCCCTCGTTGCAGGCGCGGGCGAAGCCGAGATTGGACTCGTGCCGGTGAAGCCGGAGGTTCCGGATGCGACCGAGCACCGCCTCCGCCCGTGGCGACGAGCCGTTGTCCACGACCACGACCTCGTACGAACCCTCGGTGTGGCTCCGGAGGGCTCGCAGGCACTCGAGTGTCATGGCCAGGTGGTTCCAGACCGGGATGACGATCGACACCTCGGGATCCGGGTCGTTCGGGAGATCGAATGCCGCGCTGCCGTTGCGCCAGGGCGCCCGCGCATCGCTGGTTTCCCGGTTGGCCGTCGCCCGGACGAAGACGCTCCGCACGAACAACGGCCCGTGCGGGCGGCTCGAGACCACCCTGAAGTCGCCGGAGTTCAATCGACCACAGAAACGGGCGTCGTCCAGCCGGAACCTAAGTCGCTCCCAGTCGCCCGAAGGCCGAAGCGACCGCGAGGAGGTCCGCTTGAAGGCTCCGGGGTGCTGCGGCACCACCTGCACCGAGTGGTCGATCGAGTCGTAGTCGATCCGGATCTCGGCCGCCGCGTCCCCGAACACCTCCACCTCGATCTCCAGCTCGCGGTTGGCCAGCCGATGGGGTCGCTCGAGACCGAAGTAGGCTTGTGCCGAGCCCACCGGATTGGAGAACGCCTGTCCCTCGACCTCCGCCCTCGGATCGCGGGGGACCATCCGGCCATCGTCGATGTCGAGCGGCTCGAGCCCTCCCTGGCCTCGCCGGGGTCGTCCCTTCGCCGTCCACCGCCGGCTCTCCCGGAGTCTCTCCGGGGCGCCCCATCGAAGGAGGCCACGCGCGTCAAACCACTCCAGCAGAGTGGCCGGCGTCTTCCACGGAAGGAGAGTCCCCACGCGCGTCTATATTGTACCCGCGGCAGCGGCAGGTCCCGAATGTTGTATGCTGTCCTCCGGGGAGGACACGCGCGCGCATGCCCCCGCTACAATGATCTGGGCCTCTCCTCTCCATGCCTGCATCCCCCATCTACCTCGACTACAACGCCACGACGCCCATCGACCCGGCGGTGGCGGAGGCCATGCTGCCGTTCCTCCACCAGCACTTCGGGAACCCGTCCAGCAGCCACGCCTACGGGGTCACCACCCGGCAGGCGATCGAGACCGCCCGTGGGCAGCTCGCCGCCCTCCTGGGCTGCCGCCCCGAGGAAGTCCTCTTCACCAGCGGGGGCTCCGAGTCCAACAACACCGTGATCAAGGGGGTCGCCGCGTCCCTGCGCGACCGCGGCCGCCACATCATCACCTCCGCCGTCGAGCACCCGGCGGTGATCGAGCCCTGCCGGGCTCTGGAGGCCGAGGGCTACGCGGTCACGTACCTGCCCGTGGACGCCCGCGGCCGCGTCGACCCCGACGACGTGGCGCGGGCGATCCAGCCCGGCACCATCCTCGTCACGGTGATGCACGCGAACAACGAGGTGGGCACGATCCAGCCCATCGCCGAGATCGCCGCCGTGGCCCGCGAGAGGGGTGTCCTCGTGCACACCGACGCGGCGCAGTCGGTGGGGAAGATCCCGGTGCGGGTCGACGACCTGGGGGTCGACTTCCTGAGCGTGGCCGGACACAAGCTCTACGCCCCGAAGGGAGTCGGGGCGCTCTACATCCGCTCGGGTCGCACGCTCCCCAAGCTCGTGCACGGCGCCGGGCACGAGTCGAACCGACGAGCCGGTACCGAGAACGTCCTCGAAATCGTCGGCCTTGGGAAAGCGGCCGCGCTGGCCGCCGACCGCCTCGACGAGACGGGCCGGCGCACGCGCGCGCTGCGCGACCGCCTGCACGCCCGGCTGGAGGACGCGCTCGGTCCGGTGCGGGTGAACGGCGATCCGGAGGAAGGCCTTCCGAACACCCTCAGCGTCTGCTTTGCCGGCGTCGACGCCTCCACGCTCCTCACCGAGGTGGGCGACCGCGTCGCGGCCTCGGCCGGCGCCGCGTGCCACGCCGAGGGCGTCGACCTCTCCACCGTCCTCCAGGCCATGAAGGTGCCGGTGCGCGAGGCGATGGGGACGGTGCGGTTCTCCGTGGGCCGCGGCACCACCGAGAGCGAGGTGGACGAGGCCGCGCGGGTCGTGGCCGAGGTGGTGGGGCGGTTGCGGGGAGAGGACGAAGCCCCGGGCCTCGCGGCCGACGACGCGGGCCCGGTCCGCCTGACCCGCTTCACCCACGGACTGGGCTGCGCCTGCAAGCTGCGCCCCCAGGAGCTCGAGACCGTCCTGAGGTCGCTGCCCCCGATCACCGATCCCCGGGTCCTGGTCGGGATCTCCACCGCCGACGACGCGGCGGTCTACCGCCTCACCGACGACCTCGCCCTCGTCCAGACCGTCGACTTCTTCACCCCGATCTGTGACGACCCGCGCGACTTCGGGGCGATCAGCGCCGCCAATTCCCTGAGCGACATCTACGCCATGGGGGCCACCCCGCGCTTCGCGCTGAGCGTCGTCGGCTTCCCGTCGAGGCGCCTCGATCTCTCCGTCCTCGAGATGATCCTCCAAGGGGCGGCCGAGGTCGCCCGGGAGGCGGGCATCGAGATCGTGGGGGGCCACTCGGTCGAGGACACGGAGCCGAAGTTCGGCCTGGCGGTGACGGGGACCGTGAGCCCGGACCGCGTCCTCACCAACGCTGGGGCCCGGCCCGGCGACGTGCTGTTCCTCACCAAGCCCATCGGGACCGGGATCCTCGCCACCGCCGCGAAGCAGGACATGGCGTCTCCCGAGGTGGTGGCGGGCGCCATCGCCACGATGCGACAACTCAACCGAGCCGCGGCCGAGGCGATGAGCGCGGCCGAGGGGGTTCACGCCTGCACCGACGTCACCGGGTTCGGCCTGCTGGGCCACCTCCGCGAGCTGGCGGCGGCCTCGGGCGTGGACGTGATCCTCGACGTCGACCGTGTGCCGATCCTCGAGGGAGTGCGGGACCTGGCCTCGGCCGGCCTCGTCCCCGGGGGCTCGCTCGAGAACCTCGCCCACGTCTCGGCCCACGTCACCTGGGCGGAGGGGCAGAGCGAGGTGGACAAGCGGATTCTCGCCGACGCCCAGAGCTCGGGGGGGTTGCTGATCGCCGTCGCGGCGGAGCACGCCGAGGACCTGGACGCGCGCCTCGGGGCGGGGGGTGTCACCGCGGCCCGCATCGGGACGGTCGCCGAGAGTGGCAGCGGTCGGATCACCTGCCGGCATGACTGACGACGAACGAGAATGAGCGGCACCATCCTGGTCACCGGCGCCCTGGGCAACGCGGGCTGGAAGCTGACCTCTCACCTCGCCCGCCAGTCCCACGCAGACCGCGTCGTGGGCGTCGACGTGGTCCCCCCGACGCCGGACCATCTCGGCAGCCTGGAGCAGTGTGCCCGGGAGCGTTCCGGCCCCGGGCCAGCCGTCGAGCTGCGCCAGGCGGACCTCACCGACTGGGACGACCCCCGGTGGCGGGAACCGGCGGCCCAGGCCCGCGCCGTCGTCCATCTCGCGGCGCAGAACCCTCGTCCGGAGGCGACCTGGTCCGACGCGGTGGCCTCCCTGGACATGACCGCGAACCTGCTCGCGGCTGCCGCCGACAACGAGCGCCTGCGCCGCTTGGTCTTCGTGTCCTCGAGCCACGTCATGGGGGGATACCTGAAGGAGACGCTGGGTCCGGGACAGCTCGGCACGGACTTCGAGCCGCGGGTCGGCACGGTGTGGCGCGCCGGCTCGCGGCCGATGAACGCCACGGCCTACGCCGTCCCCAAGCTCGCCGGGGAAAGGATGTGCCGGACCCTGGCCCGGCGGAGCGCCGGGCGGTGCACGGCCGTCTCCCTCCGGATCGGGTGGGTCCAGGTGGGGGAGAACGTCCCGGAGACGCTCTCGGTGGCGGGGACCCCGAGCATGGAGCCGGTGAGAGGAGCCGAGGCCGATCCGGAGGTCGCCCGAGCGGCGCAGTGGTTCCGCGAGCTGTGGCTCTCGAACCGCGACTACACCCGTCTCATGGACCGGGCCCTCGAGGCGGACGGGACGGGCTGGCCCGACGGCTTCGTCGTCGTCAACGCCATGTCCCGCAACCCGGGCCTGCGGTGGAGCCTCGAGGAGGCCCGGCGCTGGCTGCAGTGGGAGCCGAAGGACGGGATCGTCGATCCCCGGTGACCCTCTAGGGCTGACCTGCCGCCTCACGGATGAACGCCGCGGTCCGGACCGCGCCGTGATCCCGCTCGACCTCGGCGGCGAGCGCCAAGAGGGCCGCGGCGTCCCTGCCCCTTCGCAAGGCCTCGTAGATCTCCAGGATCTTCTCCGCCGGCACCCGCGTCAGCTCCGCCGCCCGCTCCAGGTTCCGGGCCAGGGGTGCAAACCCCGCCTTCTCGGCGATCGCGGCCTGGGCCCGCAGTGTCTCCTCGTGAATCCCCAGGTCCTCGGGGCCGAGGCGGCCCGCCTCGAGACTCTCCAGCGAGAACTCCGCAACCGGCCGCCCGCTCGGCAGCGTGATCCGCTCGCGGGCCTCGCGGTAGAGCGGGTACCTCATGCCCCCTCCTCCCGCGCTCGGAGCACCACCTCGACGGCCCGAGCCCCGGGTGTCGTGGCCTCCACCTCGGCGCGGTGCAGCAGGGTCGACTGGACGATGTACTTGAGGCGGGCCATGTTGTCGATGCGCACGGGGACCGGCTCGGTGGACTGGCCCCGGGCGTAGCGGGCCGCGTTGCGTCCCAGGGCCCGGTAGGAGTCGAGGGTGAGACTCGGCGCGTGGCTCAGGAGCTCCAGGTTGTCGAGGGGGGCGAGGTCCCGCTGGTGGATCACCGCGGTCCCACGGGACTGGATGCCGATGGCCACCCCGGAGCCGGACAGCCGCGCCCCCTCGTGACCGATGAAGGCACAGTCCGCGGTGTCGCGCACGCGCACGAGTCGAGCCGGGACCTGCTCCTCGCGCAGGCCCTCGAGGACCGCCTCGACGACGTCGCGGTGGGGCAATTCCCCGAGGGTCCGCTGGAGCCGTGCTCCAAGGGCCGGCCCCAGGGCCACGACGACCTCGGTCTCACGGCCCGGTGCGGCATCTCTCTCTTCGACGAAGAGGTCCTCCGCGTCTTCCACCCGTCCGAGGGTGCGAGGGTCCAGGGCGAAGGGCACGCTCTCGAGCTCCCGCCGCCTCTCTCCCTCGACGCGGTACCCCGTCCCGGGGCCCCGGTAGCGGTGCGGGTCGTTGATCGCGCTCGCGGCCGCGAGGTCCGGGCCGTCCTCGACGAGGATCCCCGAGGGCTGGAGGTAGTCGCCAGCCGCCCGCTGGCGGGTCAGGGCGACGAGAGCCTCGGCCTCTCGGGCGAAGCCCCGCCGGCCCAGCGCCGCGGCCAGGTCCAGGACCGTCGCCGACGAATCGAGGAACTGGCGGGCGGCGGCCGCGTCCGCCGACTGCGCCCGAGGGGGCAGGTCGCCGCTGTCGCGGGCGTCCACCGCCGCGGTCACCTCCTCGTCACCGATGGCCGGAAAGCCCATCTCGGCCCAGGTGGCCTGCACCGCCTCGGCGGCCCGGCGGCGCACGCGACCGATCTCCCCTTCGTCCACGGGGGTGATCCCGCCGTCGACCCCGAGGTCTCTCTGGATCGCCGTCCAGGCGTCCAGGTCGTTCGAGTCGAAGTTCCCGCCGCCGAAGAGATTGTCCTGGCGGGGCATGACGCTGTAGCCCGAGGTCACGAAGTCCGTGCCCGGCAGCATCTGGAGCATGAGCTTCGCGGTCTTCCGCATCTCGCTGTGGGAGGACATGGCGTCGTTGCCGCTCGCCACCTCGAGGCCCACGCTCGCGGCCATCAGGTTCTCGGCGAGGACGCCGTGGATCCCCCGGGGAAGGGAGAGGGGCAGGGCGATGCAGCTGATGGCCCCGTTCTGAATGCCCTGGCTCCCCGCGCCCTTGACCAGGAGGATGCAGCGCGCCTCCAGGTAGAGCATCGACTGGCCGTGGGCGTGCCCGAGGAGAACCTCGGACCCGGACCCGGAGGTGAAGCGCACCTTCACCCCGCGGGAGGCGTAGGCGGCGGCCAGGAAGGACTTGGACCACGGGGTGTCGTCCCCGTCCCTGAACGACTCCTCGTTCCCGTAGACCGAGAGCGTCTCCGCGTAGCTCACGAGCCCCTTCATGGCCAGGCGGAGGTTCACGCCCTCCTCGACTGCGGCCTGGGTCAGGACCCCGGGCCGGCCCACCTGGGATCCGATCAGGACGGCGACCGCGTTGAAGGGAGCCATGCCCGCCACCCCGACCGTGGTCTCGACCTCGGCGAAGCCCCGCGCCGCCGCCTCGGCGGCGTCCGCGGCCAGCAGCGCCGGGTGGTCGCGCAGGTTGGTCACGTGCGCCTGGTTGGCGGTGCGGTTCCGGAGGCGCATCTTGCGGAGCGCCAGCATCATCTCCAACACGTCGAGCTCGCCCATGACCTCGACCAGGCGTGCCGGGGTCAGGCCGGAGAACAGACGCCGCACCTCCGGGGCCTCGACGTCCGGGTGAAACAGGCGCCGGGCGAGCTCCAGGGGAGAGAGGGCCATGGCTTCCTCCGCCACCTGCGGGTCGAGGGCGTGCCGGGCGATGAAACGGTCGATGGAGTCGAAGCGGTCCTCGCCGCGACCGTCGATCTCCACGACCCGGCCCGACTCCACCCGGACGCTGGAGGGGGGATCGGCGGGGCCCCCGGTGACGACGAGGCCGGCCTCGGGCCACTCGCGGATCGTGGTGTCGCGCCGGACCGGCTGCCGAGCGCGCTCGGCCGCCCGGCGAGAGTCGTCCGCCCCGTCATTCATGGGAGGAGTATAAGGGCGCCCGTCTCCCCCGCCTCGCTCAGTGGGTGGGCAGGGCCTTGCCCACCACCGCGGTGACGTCGTCGGCCTGGGGGCCGGGCAACCGGAAGTCCTCGATGGCTCGGTAGAGACCCGAGACGATGCGCCGCGACGACTGCCATCGCATCCTGGCGACGAGGTCCACCGCCCGATCGCGCTCGAAGAACTCACCGCGCTCGTTCTCGGCCTCCGTGACCCCGTCGGTGAGGAGCACGAACAGGTCTCCGTCCTCCAGAGAGATCTCCGGGCTCACCTCCATGGGGGAGTCGGGGAAGATCCCCAGAGGCAGGCTCGTCGACTCCAGGACGCGCCTTGGGGCTCCGGAGCGATCGAGGAGGAAGCCGGGAACGTGACCGGCGCTGCCGTAGGTCAGGCTGCGGCGAGAGGGATCGACCACCACGAGCATCAGGGTCACGAATCGCTCGAGCTCCGTGTCTCGGTGGAGGAACTGGTTGAGTCGTTGCAGGATCTTCCGCAGGTCGTGGGTCGTCTTCGCCAGCGAGCGGAGGTAGGCCCGGGTCTCGGCCATCAGGAGGGCGGGTCCGAAGCCATGGCCGCTCACGTCGCCCACCGCGACGCCCACGCGTCCACCACCCATGGGGATGTAGTCGAGGTAATCGCCGCAGGTGGCGTCGGCCGGGAATACGGCACCGGCCAGGTCGAAGGCCTTCAGGGCCGGTGCACGCGACGGGTACAGCTTGCGCTGGATGAGGCGGGCGAGCTGCATCTCCGACTCCCGGGCCTGGGCCCTCCGCTGTCCGGTGACGTCGCTCATCACCGAGACGAAGTGGGTGAGCCGGCCGTGCTCGTCCCGCACCGGGGTGGTGGTGCGCCGAGCAGGAAACAGCTCTCCCGTCCTCCGCCGCTGGAACGACGTGTGAGGCCCGTCGTCGAGGGCGAAGCGCGCACGCCCGGGTTCCGGGGAACCGGGGTCGGGAGACCCGGTGGCCTGCAGAAACGTCACGGGCCGTCCCACCGCTTCGTCCTTGCTGTAGCCGGTGGTCTGCTCGAACGCCGGGTTCACGTACTCGATGCGGGCCTGGGCGTCGGTGATGACCACGCTGTCGGTGGCCTGCTCCACGGCCTGGGCGAGACGTCGGACGGTCTGCTCGGCGAGACGCCTCTGGGTGACGTCCTGGAAGATCACCGCGGCGCCGACCTGGCTGCCATCTCCGTTGGTGAGGGGAGTGCCCCGGACGTGGATCGTGGCGCCCTCGGGGATGTGGGGGTTCCGGACGAAGAACTCGTCCTCTGCCCGCTGCCCCCGCAGGGCCCGGGCCAGGGGGAGCTCCTCGGAAGGGTACGGGGTCACCCGGTCGCACCGGAAGCACCCGCAGGCCGACGACCAGTCCTCGGGCGCCGTGTCGAGGGCCCCGAGGCCGAGAATCGTCCGGGCCGCCCCGTTGAAGAACAGGAAGCGTCCCTCGGTGTCCACCACCACCACGCCGTCGGCCACGCACTCGAAGGTGGCCTCGAGCATGGCGGCGAGGTCCTTCCCCTCTGCCCGCTGGGGGCCCGAGGCGGGGGAGGCGCCGTTCTGATCGGACGGGCTCATCCGCGTCGACGCCACGGGCTCGCGAGACGGTGTCCGGGAGCCCGTGGAGAATCGTCTCGCACACACTGCCGCAGGGGACGCGGGAGCGGCCGCCCGCTCAGCGACACATCGACTTCACCTGCAAGGTAGGGCGGGGGTCGTCGTCGCGCCGGCCCCGGGCCCGAATCCTAGAGAAATCCAAGAATGCCCAGAGGGGGTTGCCATTTTCGGCAGGCACTTTGGCTGTTTCGACCGGAGTGACGCCCATCTGAAACAATGGGACCGTCATGAAGACTCTACCGCTGGTCCTGATCGTCCTCGTTGCTCTGGTTGGCTTCCCCGGCGTCTGTCCCGGGCAGGAGTCGGCCGATGGTGCCCCGTCGGCGGAGACGGCCTCCGACCGCAAGGACGACTCGTCGCCGGAGCCCTCGAAGCGCGACCTGTTCCTGGACCCGGACGACGGGCAGCTGGACCTCTCGAGGTTCCTGGCCTCGAGGAAGGGCTTTCTCCCGGTGGGCGGCCTCATCACCGAGCCGGCGGTGGGCTACGGCGCAACCCTCGGCCTGATGTTCCTGAGCGACTCGATCAAGGACCGGGCGGCGCAGATGAAGGAACGGAATCTGGAGCGCCTGCCCCCGCCCAGCGTGACGTGGGCGGGTGGCTTCGCCACCACCAACGGCTCGTGGGGCGGCGGCCTGGCCCACCTCGGGGTCTTCAAGGAGGACCGCTACCGCTACCGCGGGGCGTTCTTCTACGCCGGGATGAACCTCGACTACTACGGGTCCGGCGGCGACCTCGGGCTGCCCGTCGACTCGGTGTCCTACACCCTCGACGGGTTCTCCCTCCTTCAGCAGCTCGAGCGGCGCCTGGGAGACAGCAACGTGTTCCTCGGGCTCAACTACCGTTTCTCGTCCTTCGACACGAAGCTCGACCTCGGCCTCGGGCTGGACCCTCCCGAGTGGTTCCCCTCGCTCGAGAGGAAGATCAAGTCCAGCGGTGTGGGGGGGCTGGTCCGCTACGATTCCCGTGACTCGATCTTCACCCCCGACTCGGGGATCAGCGCGACGGCGCAGACCATCTTCTACGACGAGGCCCTGGGTGGCGACCGGACCTTCAGGAAGGGCCAGGCGAAGCTCCGGGGCTGGCTGCCGATCAAGGAGTCCTGGGTCCTGGGAGTGCGGGTCGACGCGGAGCTCAGTGGCGGGGACACCCCCTTCTACATGCTGCCGTCGGTGGAAATGCGAGGCATTCCTTCGAACCGCTACCAGGGACAGGACGCGCTCTCCGTCGAGGCCGAGCTCCGTTGGGACCTCACGAGCCGCTGGAGCCTCCTGGGCTTCCTCGGCTCCGGGTGGGCGGCCGAGGACGGAATGGGCGACTTCGTGTTCAACCAGGGCCACGTCGCGGGGGGCACGGGCTTCCGCTATCTCATCTCCCGAGTCTTCCGGATTCGCACCGGCATGGACTTCGCCTGGAGCGACGAGGACTTCGCCTTCTACTTCACCACGGGGACGGCGTGGGGCGAGAGGTGAGCCCCCGAGCGCAGACGGACAGACCGATGGCCCAGGTGGCGCTGGCGATTGCCGGCTTCGCCGGGTGGTCCTTCTCTACCGCCGTTTCCGGACCCGGGCGATGTCCGGGTAGCCTCCCTATCTCGCGAAGATCGTCCCCCCGAACTCGACGCCGACGGTGACGTAGTCCGAGTCGGGTGTGCGGGGGCTCCCCGGGACCTGGTCGAGGAAGGACCCCTTGAAGAAGTGGCCCCAGGCCGCCTCGACGAGGAGCCAGCGCCGCGCGCGCCAGCGGAGCCCGGCCTCGAGGTGGTGCCCGAGGAATCGCCCCGAGGTCCCGGTGGGGTCCTGCAGGCCCGATCCCACCCACGCGTCTCTTGCCTCCGCCAGCCACAGGGCCCGGTAGCCGACCGTGGCCTCGATCCGGGTCGTGGGGGCGACGAGGGCCCGTGCCCCGGGGCCCTCGATGTTCGCTCGGAAGAAGGGGCCGTAGATGCCGGTGGGGGCGTACTCGAAGGAGCGAGCACCGAACAGCGTGTCGAAGCGCTCGAAGCGGCCGTCCGCGGGGTCGCGGTCCCCGCTCGCGTGATCGTAGAGGATGGCCAGGCGGGCCGGACCCCGTCGCAGGGTGAACCCGCTCTCGACATGGACGAACAGGGCACTGTGGTCCTGGTCCCGCGAAGCGCCGCCCTGCCACGACATCTCGGCCTCGTAGTCCGCCTCTCCCGCGGAGGGGGGCTTGTACAGCCGGCCCCCGAGCGTGGTGAGCCGCCGCCGGGTGACGGTGGTGGCGCTCTCGTCGAGACGGAGAGCGTACAGATCGGCCTGGACGAGACGCCGTTTCCGGAGGGTCAGCCACGCTCCCCAGAAGAGGCGAGAGCTGAAGCTTCGGTCCAGGGAGTCGGGCTCGAGGATCACCGGTCGCGAGACGAAGGCGTGCACCGACGATCCGTCCCGAGCCGTGGCCCAGGCGGAGACCCCGTCGAAGGCGTTGGTGGTGTTCCGCATGCCGTTCCGTGCCACGAGCCGCCGGCGACCCAGGTCCAGCGTGAAGCGCCCCAGGAGCACGCCCCCGGCCGCTCGGTCCCCCAGGAGGCGGTCGAAGCCCAGGCGGAGCTGCGCCTGCTTGAAGTCCAGCTGATTGATGTGACGGGCGGGGACGACGAAAGGCTGGTCGTTCCAGGCGCTGCGAGAGTCCTGGACCTCGAGGAACGCCCCCAGGGGTCCGACGATCCTCGGCGCGGCCACCTGCAGGCGCGTGCGCAGGGCCAGGACGCGGGTGAGGCCGAGCTCGTCGACGCGGAAGGGGTGCGTCAATCCCTCGACCCGTGTCCGCTGCTCGAAGGTGACGACGATGCGTCTCGGCGCCGGCGGGGTCGCCGCGGGCTGGGCGCGCGCTCCGGCGGAGCCAACGGCCAGCAGCGCCAGCGCGATCCCGGTGCCTCTCCCTGGCCTCTTCAGCTCCATTGGCGGGACCCATCTTGCACCAGGCAGGCCAGCACGCGCACGTCTCGTCGCCTCCGCCACGAGCTGTCGTTCTCGGCCAGTGAGTTGTCGTGCTGGGATGGACGCGGGGGTCGGCCGCGACCCGGACTCCGAACCTGACGTACCCTTGGTGCGGTCTTCGACCGCGCTTTCGAGGAGACGATCGCCATGACACGAGCCCTGGCCGCGTGCCTCGCCGTGCTTGTCGCGCTCACGCCCGCCGTCGCTGCCGAGGAGGCGGCCGGCAACCGTCTCGAGCGCCTCGAGTGGTTCCGGGACCTGGGCTTCGGCCTCTTCATCCACTGGAGCCTGGACAGCCAGGTCACGTCCGTGATCAGCCACTCCATGGTCGGGGCCTCGGACGACTATCTCGAGCGGTACGTGACCGAGCTGCCGCGCCGCTTCAACCCGCACCGCTTCGAGCCCCGGGAGTGGGCCCGCCTCGCCCGCCTCGCGGGCTTCACCTACGTGGTCTTCACCGCCAAGCACCACTCCGGCTTCTGCATGTTCGAGACGAAGACCACCGACTTCTCCATCATGAACACCCCCTACGGGCGGGACGTGACGCGCGAGCTCGTCGACGCCTTCCGGGCCGAGGGGCTGGCCATCGGCCACTACTTCTCCCCCGACGACTTCCACTTCCTCTGGAAGCAGGGCACCCTCATCAGCCGCCGCCGGCCCGAGGCCCAGCCCGTGAACAACCCCGCCCTCCTCGCCCACGACCAGGCCCAGCTCCGGGAGCTCATGGCGCGGTACGGGAAGATCGACATGGTCTTCATCGACGGGCCTGCGGAAGGTCTGAAGGAGGTCGTCTGGGAATCCGATCCCGACGCCCTCGTCACCCGTGGGGCCATGGAGACCCCGGAGCAGTACACCCCGGGAGTCCCTCTGGAGGGCGCCTGGGAGGGCAACCTCACCATGGGAAACCAGTGGCAGTACCGCGGCACCAACGAGACCTACAAATCCGGAACGGACCTCATCAATACCCTGATCGAGACCCGCGCCAAGGGCGGGAACCTGCTCCTGAACATCGGGCCGCGGCCGGACGGGGTGATCCCCGCCGAGCAGGAGGCGCGCCTGCGGGAGATCGCCCTGTGGAACCTGGTCAACCGCGAGGCGATCCTCGCCGTCCGTCCGTGGGTGCTCACCAACGAGGGAGGCGTCTGGTTCACGAAGGCGAAAGACTCCGACACGGTCTTCGCCGCGGTGACCCGGACCGACTGGCGGTGGGGGACGACGAAGACCTTCACCCTCAAGTCCGTCAAGGCCACCGCGGACACGGCCGTCAGCGTCCTGGGACAGAACGATGCAGTTCTCGAGTACCGACCCGAGGTCGAGCCTCGGACCACCTTCGAGCAGACACCGGACGGGCTGCGAATCACCGCGTGGCGGGCGCAGCGTCTCTACAACGACCGTCGCTGGCCGAACCCGGTCGTCCTGAAGATCACCCGCGCCGAGGCGGGGCTGGCGCCGCCGGTGGTGGTCACCACGGATGGGAGCTGGGACTCCTCAGGCCGCGTCGCGACCCTGACCGGGCGTCTCGACAGCCTGGGCGACGCGACCTCGGTGCAGGTCGGCTTCGAGTACCGTCGCAAGAAGGGGTCGGCGGAGATGTACGAAGAGGACGACCCCTGGAAGGCCCTGGAGACGAGGACGACGTCTTCAGTGGGGGAGTTCAACGCGCCCCTCGAGGGCATCGACTCGACGCGGGACCACGAGTTCCGGGCCGTGGTCCAGCACCCGAAGGTCACGCTGTGGGGGAAGACCCTGACCCTGGAACGCGAACGGGTACAGGAACCGGAGTCGTGAGGCCCCGCTCCGGCACCCTGCCTGCAGCTTCCGGGAAAGACCGCTGGAACCGATGATCCATTGAAGAGGGCCCGAGACGCGGCGCACCATCCCGGTGGCCAAGACGGCCGGAGAGTGAGGCTCGACATGGCCGATTGCGACCGGCTCGCGACCTGCCTGTTCTTCAACGACCGGTTGGAGAACATGCCCGCGGTCGCCGCCTTGCTGAGGACGCAGTACTGCCACGGGGACTTCAGGGCCTGCGCCCGCTTCCGGGTGGCGGCCAAGCTCGGCAGCACGAACGTGCCCGAGACCCTGTTCCCCCAGGACTCCACCACGGCCGACCACATCGTGGCCGGCACGTGAATCGGCTCTACCGGTCCACCTCGAACGGGGGTGCTGGGGCCAGGGGCGGGGGTCATCCTCGATCTTCTCCGATCGGACGGCGGTCGCGAGATCGGGAACCGTCGACGACTTGAGCAACCAGCCGCGTATGTCGAGACAGAAGGCCGCGGCGACGAGCCGCTCGTAGGAGGACCACTCGGACTCCCGGCGCGACCTGCCGGAATCGGCGGAGACCCTCGAGCACGAGGACGCGCTCCCCGGTGAGCGGGACTCGGGGTTTGGCCAGGACCCCACCTGGCCGGGTCTCCTGCCGGCCCGGCGTCAGGCTCGAGCTTCGCGCACCCGCAACGTGCCCCCGGCGGGGCTCCTCGTTACTTGAGGGCTTTCTTGACCTCCTTGGTCGACTTCTTGACTTTCTTCCTCGTCTTGCGAGTCTTCACCTTCACGGCGGTCTTCGCTACTCCCATGCGGATCTCCTTCGCAGACAGACGCGCTCAGGGCGTGGTACGTGGATTGTACACTTCCCGCCGTCTTTCCCCTGCAACTGGCGCCGGATCCCGCCCCTCCCGCCAATCTTCCCCGCGGCCCTTCGCCGCACCGGGAGTCTGCCAGCGCGACCGCGAGGCCAGGGCCTCGCGCATCACCGTCTACTCGCGGTGCTGTCGCGAGGCTTCTCAACGACGAACACCTCGAACGGCCACAGCGGCACGCCGATGAGACTGACGAACCGCACCCGCCCTCCGGCGCGCTCGAGAGCGGGCAGGACGTGGACGCCGCGGCACCCCATCGACAACCACGGGAAACGCCACGCGACGTTCTCCAGCTTGCCGGCGAGCCACCTCGCGACGGTGGTCCGAGGCTCGGCCGAGTGGGCGCAGCCGATCCGCCCCCCCGGCCGGGCGACGCGGTAGAGCTCCCGGGCGCCGGCCTCCGGGTCGTAGAGCGGGCACAGGCTGTAGGTCGACAGGACGACGTCGAAGCTCTCGTCGGAGAACGGAAGGCGGACCATGTCGCCGGTGCTGAAGGTCAAGCGGTCGAGCAGGCCTTCCCGAGCGGCCTTGTCCCGCGCCACCGCCAGCATGTCGTCGCTGAGGTCGAAGAGAGTGACGTGACCACTCATGCCCGCCTTGCGGGCCGCCATGAGGCCCGTGGCTCCGGTCCCGGCGCCGGCGTCGAGGACCTGGTCGCCCTCGCGCACGGTGGCCTCGACCACGATCCGTCGCCCGCGCTCGTCCGCCGCCGCCGTGATCAGGCGGTGCTGCCAGTCGTAGCGCCGGGCGAGGCGCGCGTAGACTCCGGCCAACCTGTCGATGTCCAGGGCTTGCCTCACGGCGCCTCCCGCCCCCGTACTCTACCTCTCCCCGACCGTCGCCCACAGGTCCTTCAGGCACGTCCGGCTCACCGGGAGCGCGCGATTCACCGGCGGCTCGAGCTTGCCCTCACGATGGTCAGAGCTGGGCGTCGAGGCGCAGTGCGCGGGTGACCCAGGCCTGGAGTCGCCGGCTCAGCGGGGCCTTGGGGTCGTGATCGAATGTCTCCTGGCCGTCGCTCCACCGCAGCTCGCCGTTCTCGAGCGTCACACGCCACGCGCGTGCGCCCTCGGACTGCCGGTCGAAGATCGCCTCGAACGTCTCCGTCAGCGGGGCGCTCTCGGCGAGCACGCCCTGCTCGCAGTTGAGCCAGGTCGAGCGTGGGTCGATGTTGAAGCTCCCGACGAAGAGCGTCCTGCCGTCCACCGCCAGCGCCTTGGTGTGGAGGCTGGCCCCCGACGACCCGAGCAGGCTCGCACGGACGTCGCTGCCGGGCAGGGGCTTGAGCTCCCAGATGGCGACGCCCCCCTCGAGGAGGGCCCGGCGCCAGCGGGTGTAGCCCCCGTGGACCGCGGCCACGTCGTTGGCGACCAGGGAGTTGGTCAGCACACGTACGCGCCGGCCGGCCCGTGCCGCGTCGACCAGAATCCTGGTGCCCAGCTCGCCGGGCACGAAGTAGGGTGAGATGAGGCTCACGCTCTTCTTCGCCGCCTCCGCGGCCGGCACGAGGAGGGTCCGGACGTGGGAGCGCTCGAGTGCCTCCCCGGTCATCGATACCTTGCCGGGGTCGTCGGACACGAAGCGGCTCTCGGTGGTCCACTCCATGGGCCAGTCGCCGGCCAGGAGGCGCCCGACCGCGTCGTCGCCGCGGAGCTCGGCGGCGTAGCTGCTCCTCTCACCTTCGGCTGCCCGCTCGGCGAGAAGGGTCCTGACCCTCTCCAGGGCCTCCGGGTTGACGCCCTCCGGGTCGAGAACGCTCATGGGCCAGGTCGTGCTCGCGTTCCAGTACCGGTCGAACGAGGCCGACGCGTCCCGGACGACGGGTCCGACCATGGCGAAGTCGAGGTCGACGAAGTTCACGTCCTCGCTGGCGCCAAAGTACTCGTCGCCGAGGTTCCGTCCGCCGACGATCGCGATCCGGTTGTCCGCGATCCAGGTCTTGTTGTGCATGCGGTGGTTGATGCGGTTGAAGCTCCCGACCATCTCCGCCACCTGGCTGAGCGTGCCCCGGCGCGAGAAGAATGGGTTGAACATCCGGACCGCCACGTGGGGATGGGCGTCGAGCGCGGCGAAGCCGGCGTTCTTCGCCCGGGCGTCCATGTCGTCGACGAGGAGGCGGACGCGCACCCCGCGATCGGCGGTCTCGAGGACGCGGTGGGCGAGGTAGAGCCCCGTCACGTCGGCGTGCCAGATGTACGTCTGCACGTCGAGGCTGCGGCCGGCCAGGAGCGCCGAGCGCGTGCGGATGGCGAACGCCTCCGGGCCCTGGCCGACCAGGCGAAACCCCGACCGGCCGGGGTGTTGCGCTTCGGGGCCGGAGATCAGGCCGTCGAGCTCGGTGCCGTCACCGGTCGGTCGGGCCACCTCCTCCGGCAGCTGGGGACGGGGCTTTGTCACGCTCGTGCCTCCTGCCTCTGTGGCGTGTTCAGCAAGACTCTACCCCAGCCACGCCGCCGATGGCCGCACTCCCGTCGTGCCGCCGTGAAATCTCCCTCTCTGGATCAAGTCAGCGAGCCTCGACGATGCTCAGCCAGACCACGCCGAGCACCGGAGCAGCCATGCGCGAGGGGTTCGCCTCGTACCAGTTGTCGATCTCCTCGACGGCGCGTTCGGCCGTCACGTCCTGGAGCACATCGGACAGGCGAGTGATCGACTCCGGGCTCTTCACGCCCTTCTTCGCGAGGATGGCTTGCTGCAGCGCGAGGGTGTCGGCGACACCGACCATGTAGGCCCGCTTCTCGGCGTCTGTCGAGGCGACCCACAGATTCCCGTCGACCACCCTCGCCTCGGCTGCCACCGCCGATCCGATGCTGCCGCCGAGAAGCAGCGCCGACAACGTCGCGGTGACCATCAGGTACCTCTTCACGCCAGTCATTTCGGTCCTCTCACATCGGGGGGCCCGGGCAACCCGGGCGGTCGGCCGTCGGCCGACCTGTAGGTTAATGACACTTCCCTCGGGGTGGCAAGCGACGCCACCGACCCGTCCGGGGGCCGTGCCCCGGCGTCGCTCGCCCCGGAAGTCCAACGGCTTGGACGTTTGACTCCGTCTGGGAACCCATTCGGGGAGAGGGGCGTACTACGAAGCGAGAGCACGATTGTCCCAGGACGCCTCTGGGTACGGGTCGGGCCGGGCGACGAGAGGAGCGGGTCATGGCCAGGGTGAACGGGAAGAAGTCGCGAAGGTGGCTGTGGATCGGCGGGCTCCTGGTGGTCGTGGTCCTCGGCGCCTGGTTCGCCACCCGCAACGGCGACGGAGGCGACGAGAGGAAGGACGCGCTCCGCACCGCCAGGGCCGAGCTCGCCGACGTGCAGGTGCGGGTCAGCGAGGTCGGGTCGGTCGAGCCGCTGGTCAAGGTCGACGTGAAGTCGGTCCTCTCCGGAAAGGTGGTCGAGCTGCTCGTTCGCGAGGGCGACAAGGTCCGCCGGGGCCAGGTCCTGGCCCGGGTGGAGCCCGATGTCAACCAGGCCCGGGACCTCTCGCAGGTGAAGAACGCGGTCGAGGAGGCGGAGATCGCCCTCACCGAGGCCCGAGCGACCCACGAGCGCAACCGCGGGCTCTTCGATCAGGGACTTCTCTCCAAGCAGGCCGACCTGGAGACCGAGACCCGCTACCGCCAGGCGAAGGCCAACTACGACGCCGCGCTCGAGAAGTACAAGATTGTCCAGGAGAGTGGGGTCCCCATCGCCCTCGCCAACGCCGCCACCGCCCAGCATCTGAACGTGACCTCGCCCATGGACGGGCTGGTGATCCGTCGCGACGTGGAGCTCGGAGACACCGTGACGTCCGGTGTCTCGTCGTTCAACGCAGGCACGGTCCTGATGACCGTGGCCGACGTCGACACCATGATCATCAAGGCGGGCATCAACGAGGTGGACATCGGCAAGATCCGGCTCGAGCAGCCCGTCCGCATCACCCTCGACGCCTACCCGAAGGTGAAGTTCGAGGGAGTCATCGAGCGCATCGCCCCCGCCGCGCGCCTGGAGGAGAAGGTCAAGGTCTTCGACGTCGAGATCGCCATCGACCGGCAGGGGGCGGAGCTGCGCACGGGGATGACCGCCAACATCGACGTCGTCGGGGAGAAGCGCGAGGGCGTGCTCACCGTGCCCGTCGAGGCCATCTTCAAGAAGGACGAGACCGACGTCGTGTACGTGAAGAAGGAAGAGGAGCCGCAGGAGGAGGCGAAGAAGGGGGGCCTCCTCTCCAGGGTCCTGGCCTCCGACGGGAACGAGGAGGAGGAGCTCGACGAGAAGAACCTGTGGAAGAAGAGCTTCGACCTGCGAGAGGTGGAGACCGGCCTCGCCAGCGTCGAGAAGGTGGAGATCGTCGCCGGGCTCGACGAGGGCGTCGAGGTGGCGGTGGAGGACCCCACCCGCCCGAAGGACGAGGACGATGAGTGAGGCGGCCCTCGTCACCGCGCCCGCCGTGGAGCGCGTCGCCGCGGTCCCCACGGCGGCAGAGGCCCCCCTCATCCGCATGGAGGGCGTGACCAAGATCTACGACGCCGGGGAGATCGCGGTCCACGCGCTGCGCGGCATCACCCTCGAGATCGAGAGCGGTCAGATGGTGGCGGTCATCGGCCCCTCCGGATCCGGCAAGTCGACCCTCATGCACATCCTGGGCTGTCTCGACGCTCCCTCGGCGGGCACGTACCGCCTGGAAGGGAAGGACGTCGACGATCTCTCGGCCTTCCAGGTCGCCGCCATCCGCAACCAGAAGATCGGCTTCGTCTTCCAGACGTTCAACCTTCTCCCGAAGGCCTCGCTCCTCCGCAACGTCGAGCTGCCGCTGCTCTACGCCGGGATCGGCGGCTCCGAGAGGAAGGAGCTGGCCCGGGCCGCGCTCGACCGGGTCGGCCTCGGCGACCGGGCGAGGCACCGCCCGGCCGAGCTGTCGGGAGGCCAGCGCCAGCGCGCCGCCATCGCCCGGGCCCTCGTGAACGAGCCGTCTCTCGTCCTGGCCGACGAGCCCACCGGCAACCTCGACACGAAGACCGGCCTCGAGATCCTCGAGATCTTCGACCGGCTGCACGCCCGGGGCGAGACCATCGTGATCGTGACCCACGACCCGGCCATCGCCGAGCGCTGCGGGCGCGTGGTGCAGATCGTGGACGGCCGGATCGAGGACGACCGCCTGACCCGCTGAGGAGCTGCGATGTCCCGCCTGAGGCTCTTGCGCCGGCACCTCTTCTCGCTCTGGGACTCGGTGGTCGACGGGGTGGTCGACATCGGAACCCACCGGAGCCGGAGCCTCCTCCAGATGGTGGGAATCGTCCTCGGGGTTGCCTCCGTGGTGGCCACGTTCGGCCTCATCGACGGCGGACGACGCAAGGGGCAGGAGTTCTGGGACAAGACGGGCGGAGTGCGCAAGATGTTCGTCCGCGAGCTGAACGCCCGGGAGCTCAAGCAGAACGCCATCGAGAAGAGGTCGAAGGGCCTCACCTACGAGGACGCCCGCGCCCTCCAGGCCCAGGCCACGACCCTCGAGCTGGTGGAGCCGACGATGGAGCGCCAGGAGATCGTGAAGGCCCCGGGCTTCGAGAAGTCGCTCCAGATCTCGGGCGCCACCCCCGCCTACGAGCCCATGTACGACTTCCACCCGGC
The DNA here is from genome assembly GCA_022340585.1 of Acidobacteriota bacterium. Lineage (GTDB taxonomy): Bacteria > Acidobacteriota > Vicinamibacteria > Fen-336 > Fen-336 > JAJDNS01. The sequence goes on along the minus strand of JAJDNS010000067.1, from coordinate 51,127 downwards.
GGAGGGCCGCTTTCTCACCGGCGAGGACCTCGGCCGCAGCGCCAAGGTCGTGGTTCTCGGCTCCACGCGGCGCCGCGAGCTGTTCGGGGGTCGCCCGGCGGTGGGGAGGATCGTCAGCATCGGCTCCGACCGCTACACCGTGGTGGGGGTCATGGAGCGGAAGGTCTTCTACTGGAACTCCGCCAACCGGAACTCGCTGGAGTGGATGAACGAGATGGTCTTCGTGCCGATCACCTCGATGATCACCCGGATGGTAGGGGATCGCGAGAACCAGAAGGTGGCCTACATCAACGTCCAGGCCCGCAGCGTGGAGGAGATGGACGAGGCCACCGAGGAGGCGACGACCATCCTCCGCCGGGCCCACGGGGGGGTCGAGGACTTCGAGGTCTTCAACCGCGCCGCCTTCGCCCAGCAGATGGACGAGCAGGGGAAGATCTACGACATCACCTTCCTCGTCTGCGGGACCATCTCGCTCCTCGTCGGCGGCATCGTCATCATGAACATCCTCCTCGCCTCCTTCAACGAGAGGGTGCGCGAGGTCGGCACGCGCAAGGCCCTGGGGGCCACCGGGCTCAACATCATGGCCCAGTTCCTGGTGGAGAGCGTCGTCGTCACGCTTCTCGGGGGCCTGCTGGGGCTCGGCCTCGGGGTGGGGTTCACCGCGGCCATGAGCGACCTCATCCAGCAACCGGTGGTCATGACCCCGCGCATCATGGTCCTCGGCCTGGGCTTCGCGGTGGCGGTCGGGATCTTCTTCGGGTTCTACCCGGCCATCCGGGCGGCGCGCCTGAATCCCATCGAGGCCCTGAGGTACGAGTAGTGCACGTCGACGAGGCCGTCCGCACGTCGCTCGCCGAGATCCGGGCCCACAAGCTCCGCTCGGCGCTGACCCTGGTCGGGATCGTCCTCGGCACGACCGCCCTCGTGGTCATGGTGTCGGTCATCGGCGGCCTCGCCGACGCGGTCGAGAAGGGCCTCGCCGACCTCGGCTACGACGGCGTGATCATCGTGGTGCCCAGGGAGGCCGAGAACCCGATCGAGCGGAAGAAGCAAGGCTACTCCCGGGGCCTGCGTCGGGCCGACGGCGCGATCATCGAGCGGGGCCGCGAGGTGATCGAGGAGGCCGCTCCCGTCGTGGGTCTCGGCGACGAGACGGCCCGCGTGAACGGGCGGACCCTCAAGATCACGGTCGAGGGCGTCACCCCCGCCTGGGGCCGCATTCGCAACCGCGACGCCGAGACCGGCCGCTACCTGGTGGAGCGCGACGTCGAGACCCGGGCCACGGTGGCGCTGCTGGGGCACACCCTCAAGGAGGACGTCTTCGGCAGCGAGGAGGCGGTGGGTCGCGAGATCCTGATCCGCGGGGTGCGATTCCGAATCGTGGGGGTCCTCCGCCACCTCGGCACCAACCAGGTCAACGACGACGAGATGCGCCGGGACAACTCCAAGGTCTACATCCCCCTCACCACCGCCCAGGAGTACTTCCTGGGCGAAGACACCGTCCACGCCTGGGCCTTCCAGGCCGACCCCCTGGAGCTGGAGCACGCCCAGGGCGAGGTGGAAGACCTCATGCGGCGCAGCCACCGCGGGATCACCGACTTCAAGATCGAGAACATCGGCGAGGAGCTCCTGCGCATCCGGGGCCAGGTCGACGAGCTGGTTCGCAACTGGAGGGTGGTCCTCGCCTCGATCGCCGGCATCTCCCTCCTCGTCGGCGGGATCGGGATCTTCTCGGTGATGCAGATCTCGATTGGCGAGAGGACCTACGAGATCGGTCTCCGCAAGGCCATGGGCGCCACCGACCCGGAGATCTTCGGTCAGTTCCTCGTGGAGTCCGTTTCGCTCTCGCTCGTGGGCGGGATGCTGGGCGCGGCCCTCGGCTACGGGATCACCCTGCTGGCGGGAACGGCCTTCGAAGACGGGCTGCCCGTTTCCCCGGCTGGCCTCCTCCTCGCCGCCGTTTTCGCCATCGTCATCGGCCTTGGCGCCGGCGTCTACCCGGCCCTCCGCGCCTCCCGCCTGCACCCGGTGGACGCCATCCGGGCCGCCTGAGCGGGGAGCGACGCGCGTCGAGCGGCAGGGCCCGCTGCTCGTCCTCAGCCCCGCTGCGCATTGAGCCGCGCGTGGGCGGCGAGGACCTCCGGGGGGATGTGCGCAGGCAGGCAGAACCCCCGGGCCGGGTAGTCGAGGAGGCGCTGGATCTCGCCGGACAGCAGCGGCACGAGGTCCTGGCCCTTGCCCGCGTACAGGGCGACCTCCTCGAGGAAGGATGTGGCGGGCGGGGCGTTGATCCACCGCACGTCCGGGTGGTGGCGGCGGCAGGTCAGGTCCACCCGGCGCTGCCGGCAGGCGTTGGCCACGATGAGCGCGGTGCGGACCCCGCCTCCGGATCCGAGGGGCCGACCCTCGTCCTCCAGCAGGCGGGCCGTGGCCTCGACGTTCTCTCCGGTGTTGGTCGAGCGGTCCTCGAGGAGGACCGCGCCCTCGCTCGCGTGCGCCTGGATCTCGTCGAGAAAGGCGCGGGCCTCGGCCTGGCCGAGGTCGGCGGTGCCCGCGCCCCTCCCTCCCGAGAGCACGATCAAGGGAGCGAGTCCGCGGCGGTGCAGCTCGAGGCAGCGGCGAGGGATCTTCAGATCGAAGTGCCCGAAGCCGATGACGGCGTCGGCGGGCCCGATCTCCGGATCGCGGAGGTACAGGTAGTCGAAGAGGACCCGCGCGGGATCCCGGGCTCGGCTGTCCTCGGTCATCTGGCCTTCCTCCTCGCCGATGAGCGCTCGCGGGGGGAGCCCATCGTCTCCCGATCGAGGCACTCGGGCAATCCTCTGCTGGTTCTGGAGGCCCGGAGCCCGCGTCTCGCGGTTGGGCGATCTCGCCGGCTCGCTCGAAGGTGGCCGTCATCGGACCGGCGCCGGTGCCTTGCCGCAGCCGGGCGGGCGCGGCTAGAGTGTTCCCGCAGATGAGTGGTGAGCCCCGGCGAGCGGCGGTGCTGGCGGCGGCGATTCTCGTGCTCTGGCTGGCGCCACCGAGCCCGGCGAGCACCTTTGTCGAGGAGCGTTTCGGGACCGTTGACGGGTTGCCCACCGACCTGGTCAAGTCCTCCGCCCGGGACCGGTTCGGCTTCGTCTGGCTGGCCACGGATGCCGGGCTCGTCCGATACGACGGGACCGAGTTCTCCACGTACGAGGACGAGCATTCCTTCCCGTTCGCCAAGGATCTGGTGCTCACCCGTGAGGGGCGCCTGCTGGCCGTCGGCGATGTCGGCCTCGTGGAGGTCGTCGGGACCCCGGCCCGGGTCGGCTTTCGCACCCTGTTCGAGGCGTCTCTCGCTCCCGAACCCGGAGTCCTGCATTCCCCGAAGGCGGTGTACGAGGACCGTCGGGGACGTCTCTGGGTGGCGGAGCCCCAGGGAATCGTCCGCGTCGACGGGGAGCGGCTGATCCGCTACGAGCTCCCGCCCCCGAGTCACTCGGCCAGCTTCATCCGCTCCTATTGCCTTGCCGAGGACGGCTTCGGGACGCTCTGGGCGGCGGCCCAGACGGGGAAGCTGTATCGCTTCGACGAAGGGGCTGACCGCTTCGTCCCCGTGGCCATCGACTGGCCCGTCACCGAGGTCAACCGGCTTCGCCCCATCGGGGAGGACCGGCTGTGGGCCGGAACGGGCCGGGGGCTGTTCGAGATTCGAGTCGGGAAGGGAGGGCACGTCGTCGATGTCGTCCAGATCAGCGACACCTACCGGGTCTCGGCCATCGGCCGCGTCGGGGAGGACATCGTCCTCGGCACGTTCGGTCTCGAGGCGCACGTCGGCCGTCTGGAGGGGGGACGGTTCTCGCCCCGGGATCGCGTCCCGGCCTTCCTCGTCCAGCACATCCTCGCGGACGAGGATGGCAGCCTCTGGCTGAGCAGCGACGAGGGCCTTCTCCACCTCCGCCCTCCCGACTTCGAGGTGGTGCGCCTCGCCGACGAGGCGATGAGCCGCTTCCTGGTGTCGTTCGTCCAGACCGCGAACGGGGCGATGTACGCTTCCGATCGACGCAACGTGTACCGGTTGCGGCCCGGCCCGCGGGGGACGGTGACGAAGGCGCTCCTCGACGAGCCCTCGCCCTTCCTGCTGGGTCTCCGGACCGACGGTCGCTTCGTGTACGCCGCTCACGAGACAGGCCTCCTCCAGTTCGAGGGCGAGCGCCTCGTGCGCCGCCTCAGCCTCGAGGGATCATTTGCCCAGGATCTCGAGCAGGACGAGGACTCACGGCTCTGGCTGATCCGCGCCGCCGACGACGGAATCTTGCGGCTCGACCCGGACGGCTCGGAGCGGTACTACGGCGTCGGGGCGGGCGTGCCCCGAAGGGCCCTGGCTCTCGACCGGTCACTCACCGGAGAGATCGTCGTCGCCACCAACGACCCGAATGCCCTCCTCCTCCGCTACGACGGGGACCGCGACTCCTTCGCGACGCTGGTGGCGAACCTGCCCTTCGAGCCCGCCGACGGCTTCAACGTCTACGACCTCGCGGTCGATGCGAAGGGCCGGTACTGGATCGGCACCACCGCCGGCCTCCTCGAGGTCCGGGAAGGACGGGCCTTCCGGGTGGAGCTCGGCCCGGGGAGGGATTCGTCGTTGGTGGTGGCGGTTGCGGCCGACGAGAGCTGCTCGATCTGGATCGCCACCGGTGACGGAGTGGTTCGCCTCGATCCCGAGACCGGCGAGCACGACCACTTCGACGAGGGGGCCGGGCTGCCCTCGAGGATCGTGGCGGTGAGAGGTCTGTTTCCCGTGCCGGGAGGCGGAGTGACGGCGGCGACCGCTCGGGGCCTGGCGCGTCTCCAGGGGCTTCCGCGCTCTCGCGGCGCGCTGCCGCCGCCAGCCCTGCTCGACGTTCGCATCAACGACGAGCCGATCGACCCCGGGGTAGAGGTCCCGACGGTGCCGGACGGCGGCTACCTCGCGTCACGCTTCGCGTCGCCTCACTACGGGGATCACCTGGCCTATCAGGTGCGCCTGGAGGGCCGGGACGAGTCCTGGAGGCGTCCGCAGGTTCGCAACGAGATCGTCCTCGCCGGAATGGACAGTGGCCCCCACACGCTGCAGGTGCGCGCGGTCATGCCGGGCAGCAGCCAAGTGAGCGCCCCCACACGCTTCTCCTTCACGGTGAGCCGGCCCTGGTATCAGACGTGGTGGGCCTGGCTGCTGGCGTTCGCCACCCTGGGCGCGGTGGCCTGGGCGGCATCGGAGCTGAGGAGCCGGCGCCTGGCCCGGACCGAGCAACGCCTCAGAGCTCTCGTCGACGAGCGGACACTGGAGCTGTCCCAGGCGAACCTGCTCCTGGGCGAGCGGAACGCCGAGATGGAGCGCTTCACCTATACGGTCTCCCACGACCTGAAGTCACCTCTCATCAGCATCTCGGGCTTCATCGGCCTGCTCGAGGCGGACCTGGAGAAGGGTCGCCTCACGGAAGCCGGCGACTACGTGGCTCGCGTCAAGTCCTCCGCCTCGCGGATGACCGAGCTGCTGGACGAGCTCCTGCAGCTGTCGCTGGTTGGCCGGGCGCGCGGCGAGCCCGAGTCGGTGGCGGTGAAGCCCCTGGTGGACGAGGTGACCCGGGAGATGGCCACGCGGATCGCCGAGCGCGGCGTGGAGTTGAGCGTGGAGCCGGACCTGCCCACGCTGTACGTGGATCGCTCGCGCCTGCGCCAGGTGCTCCAGAACCTGCTCGACAACGCCCTGAAGTACCTCGGTGACCAGGAGCAACCGCGGATCGAGGTCGGCGGTCGGCGCGAGGACGGGCGCGCACGGCTCTTCGTCCGTGACAATGGCATCGGCATCGACCCGGCGCACCACGAAGAGGCCTTCGAGCTCTTCAAGCGGCTGCACGCGGGCGTCGACGGCTCGGGAGTGGGCCTGTCGCTGGTGAAGCGCATCGTCGAGGTGCACGGCGGTCGGGTCTGGCTCGAGTCCGAGGGCCGGCCCGGTCGAGGAACGATCGTCTGGATGGACCTGCCGGCCGATCGACCGGATTGAGTCGGAGCGCTCCGGCCATCCGCTGTAGAATCGACAGCAGAGCGTGATCCGCCACCAGAAGAGCGAGTCGTTGGAGCGGGGCTTCGTCCCCCTCGTCCGCCTGGCGCACGGCAGCCATGGCATGGAGCCCCCGGGGAAGGAGACCCATGACTGACATCGACCGCCGCACCCTCGACACCGCCGTTCGCGGCGCGGTTCTCCTCCCCGGCGACCCGGGCTACGACGAGGCCCGCGCCGTCTGGAATGCTCGCTTCGATCGGCGGCCGGACGTGATCGTGCAGTGCCGCCAGGCCGGCGACGTTCAGGCCGCGGTGAACGCGGCCCGCGAGCAGGGCCTGCGGCTGTCCGTCAAGGGAGGAGGCCACGCGTACGCCGCCAACACCGTGGGCGACGGGGGCCTCCTGATCGACCTCTCCTCGATGAAGGGTATCGTGGTCGATCCCGAATCGAGACGGGCGCGCGTGGAGGCGGGAGTCCGGTGGGGCGAGCTCGACGAGGTGACCCAGAAGGATGGCCTGGCGACCCCCGGCGGGACCGTATCGACGGTGGGAGTGGCGGGGTTCACCCTCGGGGGGGGGAACGGCTACCTCTCGCGCCGGCACGGCATGGCCATCGACAACCTGCAGTCGGCCGACGTCGTCACCGCGGCCGGCCGGCTGGTCCGAGCCAGTGCCGACGAGCACCCCGAGCTCTTCTGGGCCCTGCGGGGAGGGGGCGGCAACTTCGGGGTGGTCACGTCCTTCGAGTTCGGGCTGCACGAGGTCGGGCCCCAGGTGCTGGCCGGCCAGATCGTGCACCGGCTCGAGGACGCGGGGAAGATGCTCCGGCTGTACCGTGACGTCATGGCGAAGGCGCCGGATGAGGTTCAATGCTATGCCTTCATCCTGCGCGTCCCGCCGATCCCCGAGTTCCCCGAGGAGTTCCACGGGCAGCTCGCCGTCGACCTCGTGGTGTTCCACGTGAACCCGGAAGGCGAAGACGACCTCCGACCCCTGCTCGGCGTGGGGGACCCCATCCTGGAGTTCGTCCAGCCCCAGCCCTTCACCGCCGTTCAGCAGGCCTTCGACGCCGGCCTGCCCGCGGGCCAGCGCTACGAGTCGAGGTCGCACGATCTCCCCGGCCTCTCCGACGAGGCGATCGAGACCTTCGTGTCCGGGGTGGGTGCCCTGCCCGGGGCCTTCACCCTGGTCTACATCGGGGCGGGAGGAGGGGCCATCGGTCGAGTCGATCCGTCGGCCACCGCGTTCCCGCATCGGACCGCCCCCTTCTCCTTCCACATCATGGCGGGATGGGCCGACCCCGACCAGGACGACGAGGTCACGTCATGGGCGCGGGCGTTTCACGAGTTGATGACCCCCTTCAGCACCGGGGGGGTCTACGTCAACCTGCTCGGCACCGACGAGCGGGACCGGGTCCGGGCCGCCTACGGAGACAACTTCGAGCGACTGGCCGCGGTCAAGCAGAAGTGGGACCCGGACAATCTCTTCCGGATGAACCACAACATTCCGCCCGAGGGCTGATCCGCTCTAGCACTCCGCCATCTTCCAGTCCGACCGGGCGATCCAGCCCGGGAGCTCGGCCGGCGGCATGGGCCGCGCGATGTGGAAGCCCTGCGCGAGGTCGCAGCCGAAGGCGGAGAGGAGGTCGAGGGTCCACTCGTTCTCGACGCCCTCCGCGACCACGGTGAGACCGAGGTTGTGCCCGAGGTCGTTCGTGGAGCGAACGATGGCGGTGTCCTCGCCGGCCTCACCCGCCATCCCCATGACGAAGGAGCGGTCGATCTTGAGCTCCGAGACGGGCAGGCGCCGCAGCAGGCGGAGCGAGGTGTAGCCGATGCCGAAGTCGTCGATGGAGATGCCGACGCCCTTCCCGGTGAGGCCGGAGAGCGTCTCCACGGCGCGGTTCTCGTCGGCCATGACCGCACTCTCGGTGATCTCGATCTGCAGGCGTGCGGGATCGACGTCGTGGGTCCTGAGGGCGTCCGCGACGTCGTCCACGATCAGCCGGTCGTGCAGGCTCCGGGCCGAGACGTTGACGGCGACCGGTAGCGGCCAGCCATCCTTCTGCCACCCCCGCGCCTGTCGGGCGACCTTGTCGAGGACGAGGCGGGTCAGCTCCCTCATGAGGCCGGTCTTCTCGGCCAGGGGGATGAACGTCCCCGGGGGCACCATCCCCCGCTTGGAGTGGGGCCACCGCAGCAGCGCCTCCACTCCGACGATCGTCTTCTTGTGCAGGTCCACCTTCGGCTGGTAGTGGAGGAGCAGATCGTCGGCCTCCACCGCCCGCCGAAGCTCGCCCAGGAGGGCCACGTTCTCGGGATCGTGGAGATCGTGCTCGGCGGAGTAGACGGTGCAGGTGCCGCCCCCCAGCCCGCGGGCGGCCTGGACCGCGGCGTCGGCCCGCCGCAGCAGGTCCTCGCCCTCCTTCGCGTGGTCGGGGGCGACCGCGACCCCCACGCTCGCCGAGAGCTCGATGGGGAGCCGCTCCACCATGATCGGTCGCTCGAAGGCCTTCAGGATCCTCCCCCCCACGTTCCGCGCGAGCTCGGCGTCGGCGTCGGGCAGCAGCACCCCGAACTCGTCTCCGCGGAGGCGGGCCACGCGCTCCGCGTCTCCGATCGTGTCGGCGAGCCTCCGCGCCAGCTCGCGCACGATCTCCTCGCCACACTGGTGACCGAGGGTGTTGACGGTGTCGCGGAAGCGGTCGACGGCGAGGATGAGAAGGGCGACGGGGCGCCCCGACTCCTGGGAGGCGGACAGGGCGCTGGAGAGACGGAGCTGCATGAGCGAGCGATTGGGCAGGTTGGTGAGCTGGTCGAAGAAGCGCATGCGGCGCACGCTCTCCTCGGCCAGCTTCTGCTCCGTGATGTCCAGCACGAAGCCGCGGACGAACCGGGCGCCACCGTCGGGCCCGGGCATGACCCGCCCCTCGTCGCGCCACCACACGGTGCCACCCTGGTGGTCCAGGATGCGGTACTCGGAGACGAAGCGCGAGCGGGCCTTGCAGGCGTCGTGGTAGCGGCGGAGAACGTGGTTTCGGTCCTCGGGGTGGAGTCGGCTCGCCCACATGCCAGGGTCGGCGAGCCACTCGCGCGTGGAGTACCCGGTCATCGCCAGCAGCTGCGGGCTCACGTAGATCACGCTGCGTGTCTCGTCCGCCCAGCAGACGTAGGTGAGGGCCGGGATCTCTTCGATGAGGGCGCGGTGATGGTCCGTGAGCTCGGCCGTCAACGCGGTGGCGTCGGGCGTCGCCGGGCTCGGCGAGGGCGGGGCCGATCGCGCGCTCTGGATCGCCGAGGCCAGGCGTCGGGTGTCGCCGCGGCGCACGCAGTCGTGGGCGCCGGCCTTCACCAGGGAGACCATCTCGTCGTCGCTGAACGACTCCGCGGACACCACGACCGGGGGGGCATCGTCGCGAGCCCTGAGCAGCTCGATCACCCGCTCTGGCTTCAGGGCGGGGTTGGGCTGGCAGGCCAGAACGATGGTGCACGACGCCCGCGACAGCCGGCCCAGGTCGTCCTCGCCGGAGGCGAACATCAGGCACCGCCCGTCGTGTCCGCAGGCCTCGAGGTCGGCGGCGATCGCGGATGCGGCGCCGGGGGAGTCGATCACAGCCACGGCTCTCAGCGGCTTGCTCATCGCGCTCCCGCGCCTCCCTCAGCCCCGACGGTGCGCCGAGTACGGATTATACAACCGATCCCGGTGGTCGAATATCCAGTATACGGGCCCAAACGCCACCGCCCCGCCAAAGAAGTGATCTCCCACACGGATTTGCTGGCCGCGGCGCAGTAGCTTTCGAGACCTGACACCTGGGGCGGGACACCGAGGATTCGTCAACTCTCTGGAGGGGTCATGCCCCAGATCTACAGGCTGCGCCTCGGCGACGGCACCATTCTCAAGGTCGACTACGCCGGCTTGAGCACGTGGGAGACCGACCCCACGGCCGCGGTGGGGACCAGGAACCCCAACAAGTGGCTCCCGCTGAAGGAGTTCCTGATCCAGGAGCGCGCGGAGGCCTTCCGCCGCGCCCGGGAGGGGACTCCTGAGCCACCCCCGACCGACACGCCGACGACGGTCCGAGAGGACGGTTTGCCCCTGACCCCGCCGCCACCGCCGCGCGAGGACGCTACGGATCACCCCGCTGCGTCGTCGCCTCCCGACCAGGAGATGTCGCTGCCCAGTCCTGCCAAGGACACGATCGCAATGGCGGAATCGGGTCCTTGGCCAAGGCGTCCGGCCGAAGGCCGGTTCGGTCCACGGGATGAGGCGATCTCCCTGGAGCTGCCCGCCCCCACCGAGGACCCGATCGTCGACGGCGGCGGCGGGCCCGAGGACCTGTTCGTCCCCGAGGCCCCCCTCACCCGGGACGCCGGTGCGGGGTCCGGAGGCGCGACCCTCCCCGAGCCAGCGGAGCCGGCTCCTGCCGTGATCGCCGTCGAAGCCCATCCGGGGGCACTGCCGTCCGAGGCCACCCCCGCGGCTCCCGTCGCCGAAGAGATCGACCTGGAGCCGCTGGCCGCCGAGGCGATGACCGCCGCGTCCGTCACGGCTGGGCCAGAGTCGATTGAGGAGATGCCGGTGATCCCCCTGCGGCCGCAGGAGGACGACACTCCGTCTCCCCTGGCGGTCCCGAAGGACCCGGTGGCCGGTCCCGCGGCGCCGGCCCCGCGCGTGCAGGCGTTGGCGGACGATCCCGCGAGCGCGCCCCGTGTGTGGTCCCGACGAGCACGGGCGAGCGAGGAGGCGTCTGAGCCTGCCGAGCCCGTTCGCCTGCCCGTTCTCGCAAGAGCCGCGCTGCAGTGGACCGGCCTGCTCGGAGTCGTTCTGAGCCGCTGCCTGGCTCCCATCAACCGCCTCGAGCACGGTCTTCCGCTGTTCGGCTTCGACATCCCCGGGGTGCCCCTCGAGTCTCACGCCTCGCCCGGTGGCGAGATCTCTCTCCCCACCTTCGAGCTGGACTTCGGTGCGGTGCGCTCGCGGACGTCGAACGTGCTCCGTCTCGACGCCATACGCTCGCGCGCATCGGTGGCTTTCCGTGAGGCGCCGGGCCAGGCTCGGCTGTGGCTCGGCGGGCTCACGTCGCGGGTCGCCGGCCTGTCCGCCCGGGGAGGGCGCTCCGGGCCAGCGTTTCCCTCGGAGGAGCCGGCCGCGCTGCCTCTCCCGGTGCTGCAGCCGTTGGCGGAATCGGCCGAGCCATCCTTTCCGGCAGCGCCGGCGCCGTCCGTTGTCGCCGAGGAGCCGTCGGCGACGCCCGCCCCGGTCACGCCGCCCTCGGCCGCCCTCTCGGAGGAGCCACCCACGCCCGCCCCGGTCACGCCGCCCTCGGCCGCCCTCTCGGAGGAGCCACCCACGCCCGCCCCGCCGGTCGAGCCCCGGTCCCGAGAGGCGCAGCCTCCTCCCGCGGCCACCGAGCTGCCGGCGCTCCGCCTGGCCCCCATTCCCGAGCCTCGGAGCGTGGGCGACGTCTACGCCGGCGACGAGGGCGTGAGCGTCTGGTCCTCGATCCGGCTCTGGACGAAGCGCGTCATCCTGGCCGCGGCCGTCCTCGCGGGAGCCGCTCTGGCCGGGCTGCACTGGGACACCTGGGCTCCGGCGGCGGAGAACATGGGAGGGTCCCTCTTCAGCGAGATCGACGACCGTGTCCGCTGGCTGCACCTGGCGCGGGAGCGGCAGGCGGTCATCGACCAGGCCTCCGAGCAGTTTCCTCACCTCGCTCGGGACACCGTGGGTCTGATCCTGTCCACCAACCGGACCCACGTCCTCGAGCCTCCCGCCGTGTTCGAGACCGCCTGGGGAGCGGCCGAGCGGGGCGCGTCGACGCTGAGCGCCAGCGAGGCAGAGGAGCTGGAGAGCCTCCGGCAGCAGCTCTACGACGAGCTGCCGCCCCTGGACCAGGAACGCCTGCGCACGTTCGGTCGGGCGTACGCCCAGGGCGCGGTCTTCACGTTCGACGCCCGCCGGGGTCTGCTGGCCTACGCGCGCGGTGCGCGCGCGCTGCCCCCGGATCGCCGGGCGCGCCTGCAGACGTTGCTCGGCAAGGCCATCGCCGCCGGGCTCGCCTCGTAGGCTGGCTCACGGGCTCGCATCACGGTCTGCCGGCGGAGCCTCGGCTGTGGCGACGCGGCCAGCTCCTCCGTACCACCGGCGGAGCAGCCGGTCGAAGGGCCAGCCCCAGAGCCCTTGCCGGCTGTCGGGGGCGAATTGTCGTTTCGACCGGGCCGAGGCGAGGGTGACCAGGCGCCCGTAGAGGACCAGGCTGCCGACCATGAGGCCCACACCGGCGAGACTCTGGGCGAGGGTCGGGGGGAAGCCCTCGGGGACGGAGAGGACGATCGCGTCCCAGGCGAGGTGGAGGGCGATCGCGACGGTCAGGAGGACGCCGGTGGCGAGGGCCGCCCGTCGCGGCCGGGACCGCCAGAACCCCAGGGAGAAGCCGGCGATTCCGCCTAGGACCACGTGCGCCCACAGGCGCACGAGCTCTCCCGCGGGCACCCAGGTCCCCCCGGACGGGGAGGAGGCCGCGTAGAACAGCGACTCCTCCAGAGCCGCGCCCAGGCCGGCCATGGAGCCGTAGACGACTCCATCCATCGGATCGTCGAACTCCCGGCGAGCGAGGAGAGCCACCGCCACGACCACCAGGACCTTCAGGAGCTCCTCGGCCACCGCCGCCACCGCCGCGATCTGGAGGGCTCCCGGACCCCCCGCGCGGGAGAGGATCCAGCTCTCGACCCCGCCGGCGAGCCACATGGCGCCCGCTCCCAGGGCAATGGCGACACCGAGGAGGGGGATGGGCTCGTGCTCGTAGAGGTCGTACCGGTAGACCAGCCGCGCCGTGAGCAGGGCGCAGAGCGCCAGTGTGGCGAACAGGACCAGCGGCGACCTTCCTTTCGGACCCGCCTCATCCTAACCCTCTCGGGAGGGTACGATGGTCCTGGCCGGGGTCACGATCCCCGACCCGGAAGGAGCGGGCCCGAGTGACACGACGACAGCTGATGCTGGGATCCCTGGTGGCGGCCGTGGCCCTGTCCGCGTCGGCCGCGCGTGCCGAGGAAGGATTCGTGAGCTCCGCCGAACAGGTGAGCCCGATCCTGGTGGGGACGACGGTCCCCGACGGCGCCCTGAAGACCGCGGACGGGCGCGACACCACCCTCGGCCAGCTCCTGGACGGACACCCCGGCGTGCTGGTCTTCTACCGCGGCCACTGGTGACCGCACTGCATGCGGCAGCTGGTCGAGCTGCAGGATCTCCTTCCCCGGCTCCAGGAGCGGGGCTACCGCACGATCGCGATCAGCCGGGACGACCCCGGCCACGCTGCGGAGGTGGCATCCGACCACGGCCTGGCCTTCTCGGTGGTGTCCGACGAGGGGCTCACCCTGACGAGGAAGTTCGGGATCGTCTTCCAGGCCCCGGACCAGGATCCGCTCCCGGTGCCCGCCGTCTACCTCGTGGACGGCGAGGGGACGGTCACCTTCCACTTCGTCCACCCGGACTACAAGATCCGCCTGAACCCGGAGCTGCTCCTGGCGGCGGCCAGCCTGCAGCCGGGGCGCAGGCCCGAGGGGCACTAGACGGTCAGCCGTCCACCCTCCGGTACCAGGGGAGCCTCTCGAGGGGCGCGTCGACCTCGACCCTCGTCGGACCGTCGACGATCGAGTCGTCCTCGCCCTTCCATTGCCCCGGGGGGAACACGATCTCGCGGCTCCGCGCGCCCTTCTCCAGGACCGGGGCCACGAGGATGTCGGGGCCGAGGAGGAACTGGTCGTCGACGTCGACGTAGCCCTCGTGAGGGTGCTGGTACTCGAGTGATCGCACGATGGGCTCCCCGGTCTCCGCCGCCTCGCGGGCCATCTCGAGGATCTCCCCGCCCATCGCGTCGTGCAGCGCAGCCGCGCGCCGGCAGATCGCCAGGTTCTCTGCGCTGAGCACCCGCCAGGGGGCGACCGAGAACTGCATCATTGGCATGAGGGCGTGGGTCTGGGCCGCGCGGACGATCAGCTCCTGGTCGACTTCGTCCAGGTTCAAGAAGGACAGGTACTCCCCACCCCCGATCATGTCGGGGCAGTTGAAGGGGTAGCCCATCAGCCCCTGGTTGACGATGCCGGGGACGAGCTTGTGGAGATCTTCCCAGCTGTGCTCCTTGTCCCTCAAGCGCTGGGCCAGGGGCTGACCCCCCATCTTCCAGCAGGCCCGGTACTCGTTCAGGGGATAGCCCAGCCCGATCTCGGCGAAGGCCCGGGTGTGGTCGTTCGGGCTCGCCGAGGCGTCGAAGGCCACCGCGTTCCCGCCGATCATCTGCCCGCGGGCGTAGTGCCCGGCGTCGCCGCCGTCCAGCTTGAACCCGTCCACGCCGTACTCCTTCACGAGGTGATCGAGCTGCCCCTTGAACCAGTCCCGGCCGTGGGGGTTGGTGAGGTCGGTGACGGCGCTGAAGCCGTCCCACCAGTGCATGAGGGCGGGGAACCGCGGGTTGTCAGCGCTCCGGAGCCACACGACCTCGTCCTCGTCGAGGAACAGCTCCTTGAAGTGCTGCCCGTCCGGTCGGATGTAGGGGCAGACCCAGAGCATCACCTCGAAGCCCATCCCGTGGAGCTCGTCCATCATCCCCTTCGGGTCGGGAAAGCGACCGGAGTGGAAGACGTAGCGCCCGTACTCCTCGAACCAGCCCTCGTCGATCATCAGGACTCCGGGGGTGAACCCGTTGTCGACGATGCCGTGGGCGTAGGTGAGAATGTCGGTCTGGTTCTGGTCGTAGGTCAGCTCGATCCAGGAGTTGAACTGCGGGTGGGTGAATAGGCTCTCGGCGGGGATCCGGCCCGAGGGGGGGAAGAACCGCTCGGCCGCTCCGAGGGAGGCCTCGCGCAACGTGGTCCCGGCGCGTCCCTCCTCGATCGTGGCCCGGTCGGAGGCGAGGGCGATGGTCCCGTCCCGGACCTCCAGGCGGAACGGCTCCTCGGACCAGACGTAGCGGCCGCTCGAGGAGACGAGGAGCGGCTGGACCTGGTTGCCGTGGGTGTCGCCGTAGAGATCGACCTGGAAGGGCGCACTGGATCGATCCAGGGGCATGAGGTGGGACTGGCTGATGACCCCCACCCACCACCGCTCGCCGTCCTCCATGGCAAAGCGGAGCTGGGCCCCGCTCTCCTCCGGTGGAGCCGCGCAGGCCATGAGCAGCACCAGGGGGAGCGCGCCCGACAGGCCCCTGCCCAAGAACCCCCGCCGCCGTGGCCGGCCGAATCTCCAGGTCATGGTCGTCCTCCGGGCGCATCCTACCGCGTCTCCGTTGACAAGCCCGATCGCGGTGACGGGCGCCCTCGGTGGCCGCGAGGGGTCTACTGCGCGGGGGTCGGTTTCGTCCGCCGCAGCGCGCCCCGGGCCTCGAAGGACACCGCCAGGGCGAGCACGATCAGGACGGCGCACAGCCCGGCCAGGAACCAGTCGGGCCCGTCACGTCCGATCCCGGCGAGGGCCCCGCGCATCTGCCACACGAGCGCGGCGATCGTCGTCACGAGCATCAGGAGGGCGGGGACGAGCGTGACCCGTCGGGCCGAGCCGCGGTCGACGAGCCAGCAGGAGACGACGAGAAGGGCCAACGCGGCCACGAGCTGGTTCGAGGCCCCGAAGACCGGCCAGAGAACGCGCCACCGTCCGGAAAGGGCCAGAGCCCCCGCCGCCACCACGATGACGATCGTCGGGGCGTAGCGGTTCTCCCACCCCGTGAGCTCGGCCAGGAGGTAGCGGCCCAGGCGGGTGGCGGTGTCCAGCGTCGTCAGGATGAAGAAGTTGAGGGCCATTACGGCAAAGGTGGCCCCGTAGGCCCCGAGCATGGAGCCGGTGAGGGTGCCGTACCCCTCGCCGAAAGCGGCGATGGCTCCCCCGGGGGCCTGGAGCAGCTCGGCGTGACGCGCCGCGCTGAGGCCCGCCCCCACCGCGATCACGACCAGGGCCGCCACCATCGACTCCAGGATCATCGCGCCGTACCCGATGCGGCAGGCGTGGGCCTCGTTGTCGAGCTGCTTGCACGTGGTACCCGAGGACACCACGGAGTGGAAGCCGGAGATGGCGCCACACGCGATGGTGACGAACATGAGGGGCCACAAGGGTCCCGCCAGCGGCCAGTCAGCGGGCTGGAACCCGTGGAACGGCGTGGCCTGGAAGCGTGGCCCGGAGACGAAGACGCCCAGGAGGCCCAGTCCGACGGTGAAGAAGAGGACATACGACGAGAGGTAGTCGCGGGGCTGGAGCAGGTACTGGACGGGCAGGACCGAGGCCACGACGCAGTAGACCAGCAGGACCAGGATCCAGAAGGTCTGGGGGGCGAGGCGCCCGACCTCGGGCGCTCCCGGCGGATGTGCGTGGCCGAGAGCCAGGAGGCCGACGATCGCCCCGAGGCCGAGGATCGTCACCAGGGCGAGGCGCGCCCCGCCGGCGCGACCCCGGTAGAGGAAGAACCCGGCCATCGCCGCCACCGGCAGGATGCCCCAGCTCGGTACCACGATCTCGGGGGCCTGGACGAAGGTGCCGGCGGTCAGCACCGCGAACACGGCCAGGACCAGGACGAGGGCGATCAGGATGAAGATCGAGAAGAGGGTGCGGGCCCGGCGCGTGATCACCTGGCCCGAGACCTCGGCGATGGACACGCCGCCATGGCGCACGGCGACCACGAGGGAGGTGAAGTCGGCCACCGAGCCCATGAGCACCCCGCCGAGGACAATCCAGGCAATCGATGGCGCCCAGCCCCAGTAGGCCACGGCCAGGGCGGGACCCACGATGGGCCCCGCCGCGCAGATCGAGGAGAAGTGGTGGCCAAAGAGGACCAGCCACTGGCGGGCGGGGACGTAGTCGACGCCGTCGTACTCCGTGTGGGCGGGAGTGGGGCGCGACGGGTCAACGCCCACCAGCCGCGCCACGAGGCGGCCGTAGACGACGTAGCCCCCCACGAGGAGGGCGACGACGACGATGAGAAGTGGCCGCGCGTCCATTGGGCAACTCCCGGCAAGCGACCCCGTCCCTGCATGACGAAGCTCGCCTCGACGAGGGCGGACGGGTCCTGGCGATGATCGGGGAATCTACCACGGACCGGGCCGCTCGGCGTGATCTCCTGCTCTCGTCGTATCATCAGCACAGGGGAGCCGGGGAGACGCAGAGCACCCACCGCGCGAGGAGGGACGACAAGGGTGGCGATCCTGCTGGTCGAAGATGACGATGTGATCGCGGAGTTCGTGGCCAGGGGCCTGGGTGAGGCCGGCTTCGCCGTCGACCGCGCCCGCGACGGCGAAGAGGGTCTGGATCTCGCCCTCCAGAATCCCTACGATGCGGCGGTCGTCGACATCATGCTCCCCCGGCTCGACGGCCTCGGCCTGATCGACCGGCTGCGCCGCCGGGGACGGAGCACCCCGGTTCTCATCCTGAGCGCCCGACGCACCGTGGACGACCGGGTTCGAGGGCTGCAGGCGGGGGGTGACGACTACCTGGTCAAGCCCTTCGACTTCTCGGAGCTCCTCGCGCGTGTCCAGGCACTCGTGCGACGCGCCACGGGAGTGGCCGAGCCCACACGTCTGGAGCTGGGGCCGCTCACCCTCGATCTGCTGACCCGCGAGGTGAAGCGAGAGGGAGTTCTTCTGGACCTGCGCCCGCGCGAGTATGCCCTTCTCGAGTACCTCATGCGCAACGGGGGGCGGGTTGTCTCGCGGACGGCCATCCTCTCCCATGTATGGGGCTACAACTTCGATCCTCACACCAACGCCGTCGACGTCCTCGTCTCGCGCCTCCGGGAGAAGCTCGACCGGGATTTCGAGGTCAAGCTCCTTCGAACCGTCCGGGGAGCCGGGTATGTCCTCAAGGCTCCGTGACCGCGTCCGGGGCACGCTCGGCCTGCGCCTGGCCGCCTGGTACGCGGGACTCTTCGTCATCGGGGCGCTCGCGCTGTTCGCCCTCGGCTACGCACTTCTCGCTCGTTCCCTCGAGCAGCGCGACCGCGAGGCGGTGCGGCTCACGCTGGCCGAGTACGCGTCCACGTACGAGACGAGCGGTGCCGTCGGCCTCCTCCGAGCGCTGTCTGCCCAGGAGCAGCTCGGGGCCCACGTCGACTTCTTCGTCCGGGTCATCGATCGTCGCGGTCAGGCCGTCTTTCTGAGCCTCCCGGGCCGCTGGACCGACTTCGATCTCACTGACCCCGTCCCCTCCCCGCTCCCGGGCACCTTCTCCTGGAGTCGACGCGAGTCCCTCTCCGGAGCCCAGGCGCTCGAGATCGCTTCGATGACGCTGGGGGACGGAACCCTTCTCCAGGTGGGACGCAGCACGAGGGCTCGTCGCGAGGTGCTCGAACGCTTTCGAGAGCTCCTCGGGGCCGTGCTCCTGGCGACGATTCTCCTGGCTCTCGCCGTCGGGAGCATCCTCACCCATCGCGCTCTCCGGCCCGTCCGCGACCTCGCCCGCACGGTCGGCGACACCGTGCGAACCGGCCGCCTCGACGCACGGGTGGCGGAGCGGGAGGGCGGGGACGCCCTCGACGACCTGGTGAGGCTGGTCAATGCCATGCTGGATCGCATCGAACGCCTTGTGAAGGCGATGCACGGCTCGCTCGACGCCGTCGCCCACGACCTCCGCACCCCCCTGATGCGCCTGCGCGTCGTCGCCGAGAGCGCCCTGACGTCGGAGGCCGGCACCCGCGAGTGCCGCGAAGCTCTCTCCGACAGCCTCGAGGAGGCGGACCGCCTGCGGAGCATGCTCGACAGCCTCATGGATCTCTCCGAGGCCGAGGCGGGCGTGATGGCCCTGCGACGGGAGGTGCTCCCGGTCGCCGCGCTCTTCGAGGAGACCCGCGAGCTCTTCGCCGACCTCGCCGAGGACAGGGGGATCACCCTCCGGGTCCAGGAGGCGGGCCCGTTGGCGGTGGACGGCGACCGGAATCGACTGCGACAGGTGCTCGCCAACCTGGTCGACAACGCCCTCAAGTACACGCCTCCCGGCGGGGAGGTTGCTCTCGAGGCCCGCGCCGAGAATCACTCCGCCGTGATCGAGGTCATCGATACCGGCGGTGGCATCGACCCCGACGATCTCCCCCGGATCTGGGACCGCCTCTTCCGGGGCGACCGCAGCCGGTCGGAGAGAGGCCTCGGCCTCGGCCTGAGCCTCGTTCGGGCCATCGTCGAGGCGCACGACGGTCAGGTGGCCGCCGAGAGCACTCCCGGGCGCGGCTCGCGCTTCACGGTGCGGCTCCCCGCCCCTGCCTGAGGGCTGTCCCAGGGGGTCAGTGCCCCCTGGGACCGGGACCCTAGTCCGCGACGTACTTCTTCGCCGTCTCGTCGAGGGTCGTCGCCATCCGGTTGATTTCGCTCTCGAGCGCGGTCAGGTGGCTGGCCAGGAGATCGGGCTCGATGGTGGTGCCCTCATCGAGGACGCGCCCGTACTCGTCCATATCCTCGAAGAACGTCGTCGTCTCCGGCCCGTACTCCCAGCGAGCCGAGGTAGCGGCATGCTCCAGGTAGCGTGCAGCGGTCCGGAGGTGCATCGCGGCGTCCCCTTCCTCCAATCGAGCGACACTGTCCCTGGCCTTGAAGTAGTGCCACTGGGCCAGGGCCTCGTCGGCTCGGGCCAGCGCGTAGTCGAGGCGGTCCGCCTTCACGACATTGCCCTGCTCGAGGTCGGCCGCCAGAAAGTGGAGGTCACTCGCCGCAGAGTCGAGCGCCTTCCGGCTCTCCGGCAGCGCGTGGCCCCTCGCGAACTTGAGCCACGACTCAGCCTTGCGCAGCTCGTTGGCCGCGGCCTGTTCCTCGTGTTGCCGATAGTGCATCCGAGCGTTGTGCTCCCATGTCATTGGCTCGAATCGCCACGGGTACCAGACTTCATCCTCGACCACCAGCGAGCTCGGTGAGTCCTTCAGCTTCTCACCCTTCGTGTCCTTCGCCGCTTCGGCCGCGCGGGCCGACGACAGTCCGGCTCCCAGCAGTGCCGCGATGGCCAGCACGCTCGTTCTCTTCATCCTCATCTGTCTGCTCCTTTCCTGGCGTTGGATTCCCTGGCACCACCGACTGCTCCGTGGGGCCGCCAGCGTCCAACGCACTCGTCTCGTTAGACGGATGCGGACCTTGCGGCAGCGTTTCGGGAAGGTTTCAGCGGTGAAATGTCGTTGGCCCCGTGTCGCCGCTGTCGCACCGCTTCCTCCGGGCCCAGGCCGCCGAGAGGGGCCGCTCGGACCTTTCACGTCTGTAATACCCGCGACAGAGCGTGGCAAGGGAACCCTGCGTCCAATCCAATGAGAGCCGAAAGAACGGTGGTGGAAATGAACGCAAAGGAGATGGTCATGTCGAAGAGGTTCAAGTCCATTGTTGCACTGGCATCGGTTGGGCTCATGGGCGTGTTCGTCGGCGCCGTGGGATCCGGCCAGCTGTGGGGAGCAGATCGCTCCTCGAACACGAAGGTCGCTCCCGCCCCCGTCCTGGCGGCGGGCGCCCCGGCAGCGGTGGGCACCTTCCAGGACATTGCGCAGAGGGACGACGCGGCCGTCGTCAACATCAGCACATCAAAGGTGATTCACGAGGCACAGGCCGCCGATCCCTTCTGGCAGTTCTTCGGCCCCGGGGGAAGGCCGTTCGTGGGCCCCTGGGGACACCGGGGAGGAGAGACCTTGACCCAGCGCAGCCTGGGGTCCGGGTTCATCGTCGACGACGAGGGCCACATCCTGACAAACCGCCACGTGGTGGACAACGCCGACGAGGTGACGGTCACCCTCACGAACGGGCATCACTACAAGGCGAAGACGATCGGCGAGGACGCCCGCACCGACGTCGCGCTCCTCGAGATCGAGCCCCATGAGCCCCTGCAGCCGATTCCATTCGGAGATTCCGACTCGACTCGGGTCGGGGAATGGGTGATGGCCATCGGCAATCCCTTCGGGCTCGGTGGCAACAGCGTCACGGTGGGCGTCGTCTCGTTCAAGGGACGCTCGCTCGATCTGTCCACCGGAGGCACTCCCATCGACATGCTCCAGACCGACGCTGCGATCAATCCCGGAAACTCGGGCGGTCCGCTGATCAACGAGCGGGGCGAGGTGGTCGGCATCAACACCCTGATCATGACGGGTGGCGCCCAGCAGTACTCCGGGGTCGGGTTCGCCGTGCCGATCAACGTGGCGCGCGACATCCTGCCCCAGCTCCGCGACACCGGCCACGTCGTGCGCGGCTGGCTCGGCATCCAGATCCAGAACATCGACGAGGACCTGGCGGAGAGCCTGAAGATGAAGGAGGCCCACGGCGCGATCGTCAGCGACGTGACCGCCGGCAGCCCCGCGGACGAGGCCGGACTGAAGCCCGGGGACGTCGTCGTCTCCCTGGACGGCCAGCCGATCGAAGACGGCTCGGACCTGTCCCGCCGCGTCGCACGCCTGGGTCCGGACACGGAGGTCTCGATGAAGGTGCTGCGCGACGGGTCCGAGAAGACCTTCGAGGCCACCCTGGGGACGTTTCCCGACGCCACCGTTGCCGACGCGACGTCGTCATCGGGAGCGGATCACGGGTACCTCGGGCTCTCCGCCGAGTCCCTGACCCCGGACCTCGCCCAGAGGCTCGGCATTCCTCCCGACACCCGGGGCGCAGTGGTCGTCGACGTAGAGCCCGGCGGCCGGGCCGATTCCGCGGGCATCCGGGAAGGCGACGTCATCGCGAGCGTCGACGGGCAGTCGGTCACGGACGCGGCGAGCTTGCAGGCGGCGGTGAAGAAGGCGCAGTCGTCGGACCTGATGCGGCTCCGTGTGCGCCGCGGGAGGGGCTATGTCTTCGTGGTGGTGAGGGCGTCATGACCGGGCTCGAAGCTCCCTCCGAGATTCTCCTCGTGGCACTGTTCGAGAACGCGGGGCGGGCGGAGTCGGCGGTCGAGTCCCTGTGGCGTCGGGGCTTCGACTCCGACCGCCTGTCGCTGCTCGCCCGGGAGTCCGGGATGTCAGTCCCCGAGCCTGACCCTCCGGTCCCGGGCTGGCAGCGGCAGCGGGCGGTGTCCCCCCATCTGTGGTTTCGGTTCCAGCAATCCGCCCGGGTGCGCCTGCCGCACCTGGGCTTCGTGGTGGCTCTCGGACCGATTGCCCGGGAGCTGTCCGAAGGGCCGGCGTCCGGCCGCGGGTCCGCGCGGCTGCCGACGGCACTGCGGCGCCTCGGCCTCTCGGCGACCGAGGTGCCCGCATTCGAGGAGGCCCTGGACAAGCGCCAGGTCGTCCTCGTCGCTCAGGTGTCCCGAGGGGAAGCGCACGAGTGGGCGGCCCTCCTCCAGGTGGCCGGAGCCAGGTTCATCACCGCGCACGTCCGGCTCGACGCCTGGCCGTACGGCGGCCGCCGTCGAAGAGCGCGCCGGGCATCACGGCGAAGCTCCCGCCGCCACCACACGGTGACCTGAGGGTCTCAGCGAGATCTCTGGGGTAGGATGGGCGACGCGCCGGGCGGGCAGGTCGCTTCCGACCTCGCCCGTCCGGCTCGAACGTCAGGTCAGCCGGGAAGAGCAGCCGATGACTCCTGGGGAAGGACTCGCCGCCCGAGCCGAAGGAGAAGGGGCCCCCGCTCCGCATGGGCGTCGCCTCGCGATGCTGTGCCTGGCCGCCCTGGGCGTCGTGTACGGCGACATCGGGACGAGCCCCCTCTATGCCATCCGCGAGTGCTTCTACGGTGAGTACGGCATCGAGCCCTCGCGAGCGAACGTCCTCGGGGTGCTGTCGCTCGTATTCTGGTCTCTCCTGCTCGTCGTCAGCGGCAAGTACCTGACCTTCATCCTGCGCGCCGACAACAACGGGGAGGGAGGCGTCATCGCCCTGCTGGCCCTGGTTCGGCCCGAGAGACGCACTCGAAACCGCCAGCGCCTCGCCCTCGTGGCTGTGGGTTTGTTCGGCGCCTCGTTGTTGTACGGCGACGGCATGATCACCCCGGCGATCTCGGTGATGAGCGCTGTCGAGGGCCTGGAGGTGGCGACGCCGGTGTTCGCTCCCTACGTGGTGCCGATCACCGTGGCCATCCTCGCCGCCCTGTTCCTGATCCAGCGGAGGGGCACGGCGCGGATCGGAGCCCTCTTCGGTCCCGTCACCCTGGTCTGGCTGCTGGTCATCGCCGCTCTCGGCCTGCGCGGGCTGGTCCAGGAGCCCGGCGTCCTGGCCGCCCTGCATCCCGCCCGGGGCCTCGAGTTCCTGTTGCGCAACGGGGGGCACGGCTACCTCGTCCTCGGTGCCGTCTTCCTCGTGGTCACCGGAACGGAGGCCCTGTACGCGGACATGGGACACTTCGGCCGGCGCCCCATCCGGCTCACCTGGTACGTCCTCGTGCTGCCGTGTCTTCTCCTCAGCTACTTCGGTCAGGCTGCCCTCGTGCTCCGCGATCCGGGGGCGGCCCACAATCCCTTCTTCAGACTCGTTCCCCAGTGGGCCCTGTACCCCCTGGTGGGGTTGGCGACGGCGGCGACGATCATCGCCTCCCAGGCCGTCATCTCGGGCGCGTTCTCCCTCACCCGCCAGGCGATCCAGCTAGGCTACTGCCCGCGGCTCCAGATCATCCACACCTCGGAGACGGAGCCGGGGCAGATCTTCGTCCCGGCGGTGAACTGGACTCTCATGCTGGCCACCGTCGCCCTGGTTCTCGGCTTCCGCTCCTCGAGCAGGCTGGCCGCGGCCTACGGCGTGGCGGTGACGACCACGATGCTCATCGCCACCGTCCTCTTCTACGTCGTGGCCCGTGAGAGGTGGCAGTGGACCCGACTCGCCGCCGCCGCCCCCGCGACCCTGTTCCTGCTCGTGGACCTCTCCTTCTTCGGCGCCAACGTCGTGAAGATCGCCCACGGAGCGTGGTTCCCGCTGGTCATCGGACTGGCCGTCTTCACTCTCCTCATGACCTGGAAGCGGGGACGCGAGCTGCTGGCGCAGCGGTTCCGCGCCAAGGGGCTCTCGTTCGAGCGCTTCCTCGAGAAGCTCGAGGAGGACGCGCCGGTGCGTGTCTCCGGGCGGGCGGTCTTCATGACCGGCAACCCCGGTCTGGTGCCCCCGGCCCTGCTCCACAACCTCAAGCACAACAAGGTGCTGCACGAGGAGGTCGTGGTCCTGACGGTGGTGACGGAGGAGATCCCCTATGTCGCCAGCGGCGAGCGGGTCGAGGTGGAGTCCCTCGGCAACGGCTTCCACCGGATCAGCGCACGCTACGGCTTCATGCAGGACCCGAGCGTTCCCCACATCCTGGCCGCGGCCAAGAGCAAGGGGCTCGAGCTGACGGTGGCCGAGACCAGCTTCTTCCTGGGCCGGGAGCGGTTCCTGGCCGGGGGAAAGGGTGGCCTGCCGCTCTGGCGCGCGAGGCTCTTCGCGTTCATGTCGCGAAACGCCGCGGGCGCGACGACCTTCTTTCGCATTCCCCCGGACCGGGTCGTCGAGATCGGGGAGCAGATACCGCTCTGATGTCCCTCCATGACGTGGGATCGGAGCCACCCGCGTCCCCCGTCGTAGCTCGGGAGGCTCACTTGAGCAGGATCCTTCGGTAGCTGCCGGCGACGAGCGCCGCGACGTCGGCCATGATACGGGGCAATGCGAGGCCCCCGGGGTAGACCAGGTAGCGCGGCTCCCAGGTCGGGCGGAACTTCTCCTTGTACGCGCGCAGGCCCTGGAAGTTGTAGAAGGCCTCGCCGTACTCGAACAGGAAGCCGGCGATCCGGTTCCACCACGGAGCCAGTGGCGATTCCTCGAGCCCCGACAGCGGAGCCATCCCCAGGTTGAACCATTGGTAGCCCTGCTGCTGCCCCCAGAGCATGAGGTGAACGAAGAGCGCCTCCATCACCCCGGGGGGGGCCGTCTCGCGGTAGCGCATCATGTCCACGGAGAGCTCGACCCGGCGCTGTCCCGTCCAGACGTTGGCGAACGCCTCGATGCGGGGGCCCCGTGCAAGGACCGCCACCGGCAGGCGGCGCAGGTAGTCGTCACTGAAGAAGCCCAGGGAGAAGCCCTTCTCCGCGGCGTCCTTCCGCGACAGCCACTCGTCGGAGACCGCCCGCAGGTCGGGGAGCCGAGCGACGACCTCGGGCGCATCGAGCAAGCGGAAGTCGCACCCCTCGCGCTCCAGCCGGCGGAGGCTCTGGCGCAGCTGCTTCGCCCCGCCGCCCTCGAGAGAGAAGCCTCGCAGCGGCACCCTCGCCTCCTCGCCCAGCTTGACGAAGGACAGGCCGAAGTCGGCGTAGAGATGCAGGCGGTCCCTGGCCACCTCGTAGAAGACCGGGGTGCCGTCGAAATCGTCGCAGCGCTCCAGAAACGCCCGCACCAGGCCCGGCCTGCCCTCGTCCGGACCGACCGGATCCCCGAGCGCCACCCAGGTCTCGCCCCGGACCCCGTACATGACGAAGCCGCGTCGGTCGGCGTCGAACAGGACTGCCTTGTCGCCCATGTACACGAGACAGGCCGACGCCGAGTCCTGGGTGGCGATCACCGCCGCGGCCGCGTCGAGGTCCTCCGCGGACGGCAGGCTCAGCTCCGGCGGGGCCGGGCGGAGCAGGCGCGAGGCGCCGAACGCCAGCAGCGCGACCGCCGCGCCCACGGAGGCGCGCAGGAAGCGTGAGGCGTCCCCGCGAAGCTCGAAGCTCCACCAGAGCTGCCGCGAGTAGTCCGCGTGACGGAACGAGAAGAAGCCCAGCCACACCGACGCTCCCACCACTGCCACCAGTGCCGCCACCCAGCCGGGGGAGAAGCGTCCCCCGAAGAAGGCCGCCTTGCGGTCGAACTCGCCCCGGGCCCGCACCAGGACCACGAGGAGCAGGGCGAGCAGCGTCGCCTCCTCGTAGTCGCCGCCCTTGAAGAGGGACGCGACCACGCCGAGGCCCAGGCCGGTCACCGCGAGATGCCAGGAGGCGTCCAGCCGGCGCGCGATGCCCCGCGACAGCAGCAGCAGGCCGACGCCCACGACGCTGCCCACGAAGTGCGACAGCTCGAGTACGCCGAGGGGGAGGAAGCGCTCGAGCCAGCGCAGGCGCGAGTGCTCGGAGGGCGTTGCCCCCGAGAACAGCAGCACCGCCCCGCCCAGGAAGACGAAGACCGCCAGGAGCCGCGGCGCGAGCTCGACCGTGAGGCTCCCGAACGCCGCCGTCACCCGGCGGGCCTGGTCGCGCCGCTGCAGCAGCTCGTCGCCCACGAGCAGCACGAGGGCCAGCGCCAGCGGCAGCAGGTAGTAGACGACCCGGAACAGCAGCAGCGCCGGCAGCACCTCGGCGGCCGGCAGGACCGGCTTCAACAGCAGCACCAGCAGCGTTTCAAAGACGCCCACGCCGCCGGGCACGTGCGAGATCATGGAGAGAAGCTGGGCCACCAGGAACGCGCCGACGAAGAGCGGGAAGGCCGGGCGCCCGGCCGGCAGCAGCACCCAGGCGACGGCGGCGGCCAGCATCCAGTCGAGGAGGGAAAGCGCGAACTGCCCGGCCACGATCGTCGGCGCCGGAAGCGACAGCTCCAGGCGACCCAGGCGCAGGGCGCCCCGGCGCCTCACCGCCGCCACCGCGTAGGCGAGGCACAGGGCGAGGAGCAGCGCACCGAAGGCGCCGGAGAGCTGGCGTCCCGGCAGCTGGTGCAGGGCGGGCAGCGGATCGAGGAGCAGGGTGAGCCCTCCCAGCACCAGCAGGCCGAGCCAGAAGGTGGTCGTGTAGAAGAAGACGATCCGCGACAGCTCCGCGGGAGTCACCCCCCACCGCGAGTAGAAGCGGTACCGCACCGAGGCCCCCGATACCCAGCCGAAGCCGACGTTGTGCTGGATCGCGTACGCCACGAAAGAGGCGAACGCGACCCTGGCCACCGGCAGGGGACGGCCCACGTATCGGAGGGCCAGCAGGTCATAGCCGGTCAGAACGAGGTAGTTGAGCGCCGTCAGCAGGACCGCCAGGGCGAGGACGGAGGCGTCACGGCTGAAGACGGCCGTCGACAGCTCGTGGTAGCCAACGGCGTGCAGCTCGCGGCGCAGCACGAGCAGGGCGGCGACGAACAGCGTGAAACCGACGGCGGGCGCGAGCCAGCGCTGGACCCAGGCCGGAAGGGCTCCCTCCATCGTCGCGGACGACTCCGGCGCGGTCATTGGTGATCCGGGTGTCGATTCTAGGCCCTCCCGGGCACCGCCGAGAAGGTTCTACCCGTACCCGAGGCAGGAGGGGAGAGGGGGACCTGCGGGTTCGGCGCGCCTTTCACCCGTTCCGAGAGAGCGGGTCGTGACTCAGCCAAGCGTGCCTTGCGACACCGCCACCAGGGCCACGACCGGCAAGGTCCAGATCGCCATCCCGATCTCCTCCCGTGAGTCGAAGCCCGCGGCGCGGATCCGGGCGGGGGCGTCGATGGGCCGGCAGTCCACGATGTGGGGGAAGTGGCGGTGCAGCCACTTGTAGGTGTGGGTGAGCGCGCTCTCCCGCTCACCCCGGGGACTGACGGCCATCGAGACGACTCCCAGCCTTCCCCCGGGCCGGAGCACCCGACGCGTCTCCGCGAGGAGCTCCGGGATCACGTCGTCGGGAAACAGCTCCAGGGTGAAGCTCATGGTCACGGCGTCGAAGCGGGAGTCCGGCCAGGGCAGCGGGGGAGCGGCGTCCACGCGCAGCTCGACGCGATCGATGAGGTCGCAGTCCTCGAGGCGCCGGCGGGCCAAACGTGCCATCCCCTCGGAGATGTCGATCCCGCTCACGCCGCCGGAGGGGCCCACCGCCCGCGCCAGCGGGACGAGCGCCTGCCCGGTGCCAAAGCCGATCTCCAGGATCCGCTCGCCCTCCACCGGAGCGAGCAGCTCGAGGCCGCGCTCGCGGCTCTCGTGCTCGCTGGAGTCGGACAGGGCATCGTAGACGTGGCTGATACGGTCGTAGAAGGCGCGGGCCGCCTCGACGTCCTGTCGCTCGGTGGCCACCTAGGAGCCCACCGTCCGCACGACCCGCTCGTGGATCCGACGGGTCAGGTTCTGCACCTCCTCGGTGAGGGCGGTGTTGGCGGCCAGGAGCTCTTCCAGGCGCTGCGTCTGCTGGAGCGCGATGTCCTGGCGCTGGGCGGCGGCCGTGGCCAGCGCCTCCCGATGGGCGGCGTCCGCTTCGCTGAGCGCCTTCTCCCGGTCGGCCTGGCGGGTCTGGGCGAGCAGGATGAGGGGGGCGGCGTAGGCCGCCTGCAGCGAGAACGCCAGATTGAGCAGGATGAACGGGTACGGATCCCAGCGCAGCGTGGCCGCCAGCACGTTGAGCAGGATCCACACCGCCACCACGGCGCTCTGGATGAGGAGAAAGGCGGGCGTGCCAAACCACCGAGCGAAGGACTCGGCCTTTCGGCCGAAGGAGTCTGCGCCAAAGGCCCCGTGCAGATGCTGGCTGTTGAGGTGAAACGGAGATACGAACTTGACCATGAGCCCCTCCGATGGCCCGACGCCCGGCAAGCGCCCGGTCGGCCCGGCACAAGGCTACCATCGGCCGCTGCAGACGGCGTTGCGTCGACCCGTCCCGCGACGGACGTCGCCCCCCAGTTGACCCGTGCGGCGGGGGCGAAGTACGGTCTTCCCTGCGAGTCGCAGCTGGCTTCCATGATTCTCTCCGGTCCGCGGGCCACGTCGATCGGTCTTCTTCTGCTCGGCGGGTGTGTGCACTATCACGCGCAGCCGATCGATCCCGCGCGCACCGCGCAGGAGCATGCCGCGCGAAGCCTCACCGCCCCCGGCCTGCGGGCCTTCGTCGAGGCGAACACCGAAGGGCCCGGGAGCTGGCCGCCGCGGGCCTGGGACCTCAGGACCCTGACTCTGGCCGCCTTCTACTTCCAGCCCGATCTCGACGTGGCCCGGGCGCGGTGGTCGGTGGCGCAGGCGGGGCGAGTCACGGCGGGGGAGAGGCCGAACCCGGTGCTGTCGGCGAGCGTGGGCTACAACACGACCACGAAGGCGCCCTCGCCCTGGATACCGTTCGCCGTTCTCGACATCCCGATCGAGACGGCGGGAAAGCGAGGCCACCGTCTCGCCATGGCGTCGAGCCTGTCCGAGGCGGCGCGGCTCGAGCTGGCCACGTCGGCGTGGCAGGTCCGCAGCCGTGTGAGGGCCCGTCTCGTCGACCTGTGGGCCGCGAGCGAAGAGAGGGCCCTTCGGGAAGGGCAGCAGGACCTGCACCGGGACAACGTGCGCCTGCTGAAGCTCCAGTGGGAAGCCGGAGCGGTCTCGGCCTTCGAGCTGATCCAGGCCCGCCTCGCGGCCGACGCCTCCCGGCTCGCCCTGCGCGAGGCGGAGCGCCGGAGCGCGGTCGGCCGAGCGCGGCTGGCCGAAGCCGTCGGTGTCCCGGCCGGGGCGCTCGACGGCGTTTCCCTGTCCTTCGAGGGCCTGGACACCGGCCCGCCCGAGTCATCCCTCGCCGAAGCGCGCTCGCAGGCCCTCCGGAGCCGCACCGACATCCTCTCCGCGCTGGCCACCTACGCCGGCACCCAGGCGGCCCTGCAGCTCGAGATCGCGAAGCAGTACCCGGATATCCACCTCGGGCCGGCGTACGAGTACGACCAGGGCGACGACAAGTGGACGCTCGGGCTCGGGTTGACCCTGCCGCTCAACCGCAACCGCGGGCCGATCGCGGAAGCGGAGGCGAGGCGAGCCGAAGCCGCCGCCAGCTTCGGCGCCCTGCAGGCCCGCGTGCTCGCGGAGATCGATCAGGCCCTCGCCGGCTACCGAGGAGCCCTGAGCCAGCTGTCCGAGGCCGAGGAGCTCGTCGACAACCTTCGCCGCGAAGAGAAGACGGCTCGTGCGATCTTCGACCTGGGCGAGATCTCGCGGAGCGACCTCGTGGCCCTGCAGCTTCAGCTCGGTGCCACCTCGCTCGCTCGGCTGGACGCGATCGCGCGGGCTCGCCAGGCGCTGGGCGCCCTCGAGGACGCGCTGCAGAGCCCGCTTCCGGTCTCGGACGAGGCCTGGCAGAGCCCACCGCGATCGGCGACCGCCCACCCCCCCGAGGAGCAACCATGAAGAAGACCCTGTTGGCTCTCGCAGCGCTGGCGATCCTCGCGGGTCTGGCCTGGCTCGTCGGGGGACGGGACGACGGCGACGCGGAGCCCGCGGTCGAAACCGAGGTGGCGGTGCACGTCGGGACGATCACCCGGCAAACGCTCCGGGCCCGGGTGACGGCCTACGGGGTGGTGGAACCGGAGCCCCCCGGCGTGCGGCCCTCGGCCGGCGCCCGGGTGTCTGCCTCCGCGGCGGGGGTGGTCACCTCCGTGGCGTGCACCGAAGGGCAGCGGGTGGTGAAGGGGCAGCTGCTCTTCCAGCTGGACCCCCGCGCGGCCGACGCGGCCGCGGGAAAGGCACGCCGCGCCGTCGAGTACGCCGAGGCGGTCCTGGAACGCCAGCGCCGGCTCCTCGACGTGGAGGGGACATCGCAGCGGCGGCTGCTCGAGGCGGAGCAGGCCCTCGCGGTGGCGCAGGCCGACCTCGAGGCCGCCGAGACCCAGCAGGCGCTGCTGCGCGTCGAGGCCCCCCTGGCCGGCATCGTCGCCCGCATCGGGGTCAGGGCCGGCGACGGCGTGGACCTGACCACGACCCTGGCCGAGATCGTGAACCTGGATCGCCTCGTGGTGAGCACCGGGGTCCCGAGCGCGGAGCTGGACGCGCTCGAGGTCGGGCAGCCGGCGGAGGTGCAGGGCGAGGAGCCCGGAGCCTCGCTGGCTGGCGAGGTCGCCTCGATCCGCCCCGAGGTCGACGCCGCGACCGGGACGGCCCTGGTGCGCGTCACCCTGCCCCCGGGTTCCGGGCTGCGCCCCGGCCAGCTCGTGACCGTCCGCATCGTGAGCGAGGAGCGGAAGGACCGGCTCGCCGTGCCCGTCGAGAGCGTGGTTCACGACGCGGAGGGGCGCGCGGTCGTCGCGGTCGTGTCCGGTGGCCGGGCGGTGCAGACGCCGGTGAAGGTCGGGCTCCACGACGCCGGGCGGGTGGAGATCGAGGGTGAGGGGCTGGAGGAAGGGCTCACCGTCGTCACCGAGGGAGCCTACGCCCTGCCCGCCGAGACGAAGGTGCGCGTGCTGGGCCCATGAGCTCCCGCCTCGGTCGGTTCGCCACCCGAAACCGGCAGGCGATCACCTTCATCGCGGTGGTCCTCTGCCTCGCCGGGCTGTACGCCGCCGTACGCACGCCCTCGTCCGTCTTTCCCCAGACCGACTTCCCCCGGGTCGTCATCCTCGTCGACAACGGGGTGATGCCGGCGGACGAGATGATGGCGACGGTCACGCGGCCGATCGAAGAAGCCATGAAGGACATCCCGGGCTCCGTCACCGTGCGCTCGACCACGGGCCGGGGGGCGGCGGAGGTCAGCGTGTTCTTCGACTGGCAGGCCGACATGATCCAATCGGAGCACTACGTGAACAGCCGCATCGCCCAGATCCGCGCCGACCTTCCGGGAACGGCGCGCACCACGGTCTGGCGCCTCACCTTCTCGGCCTTCCCCATCGTCGGGATCAGCCTGACCAGCCCCCGGCGCGACCCGATGGAGCTGTGGGAGACGGCCCGGTACGAGGTGAAGCCGCGGCTGCTTCGGATCCCGGGCGTCGCCCGTGTCGACCTCGTGGGCGGGCGCACGCCGGAGTACCACGTGGTCGTGGACCCGCCCCGGCTGCTGGCGGCCGGCCTGACCTTCGCGCAGGTCGTGGAAGCGCTCGACCGGAGTAACCTGATCGCCCCCACCGGGATGCACGAGGAGGACTACACCCTGTACCTCGCGGTCGTGGACGGCCGCGTCCACGGAGCCCAGGAGATCGAGGACCTCACGGTGGCGGCGGTGGGAACCCACCCGGTCCGGATCCGCGACTTCGCCCGGGTCGAGCGCGGGCCCGAGCCCGTCTTCAACGTGGTGACCGCGGAGGGCGTTCCCGCCGTTCTCCTCAACGTGCGCAGCCAGCCCGACGGGAGCACCCTGGACATCGCGAGCGGGGTCCGCGGCGTCCTCCGTGATCTGGAGCGGGATCTCCCGCCCGACCTGAAGACCGCCTACTACTACGACCAGTCGCTGTTCGTCCACGACTCCGTGGGGAGCGTCCGGGACGCCATCCTGTTCGGCCTGCTGCTCTCGGTGGTGGTCCTCTACCTGTTCCTGAAGGACTGGGGCGTCACGCTCACCGCCATCGTGGTCATCCCGGTAACGGTGCTCATCACGCTGGTGGCGATGAAGGTGGCCGGGCTCAGCTTCAACCTGATGACGCTGGGGGGCATCGCCGCCGCCATCGGCCTGGTCATCGACGACGCGATCGTGGTCGTGGAGGCCATCTACGCCCGGGTGGCCTCCGGGCTGGGGAGGCTCGAGGCGATCGAGACCGCCATGGGCGAGATCGTCCAGCCGCTGGTGGGCTCCACCCTCACGCCGGTCGTGGTCTTCATCCCCCTCGCCTTCCTGGACGGGATCACCGGCGTCTTCTTCCGCGCCCTGGCCCTGACCATGGTGGTGGCGCTCCTGACCTCCCTCGTGCTGGCCCTTCTCCTGACCCCCTCGCTCGCCGCATGGTTCATTCGGGACCGCGAGCAGCTCGATCGCGGCCACGGCGCGAAGGGCGAGGAGGGAGGTCCGGTCCTCCGGCGCGTGGTCGGCTTCTACGAGATCGCGGTGCGGCAGGCCCTGCGGCATCGCTGGATGACGCTCGGCGCGTGCTTTCTGCTCCTCCTCCTGGGGGCGGGAATCTACCGCAGCCTCGAGACCGAGTTCCTTCCTCCTCTCGACGAGGGCGGCTTCGTGATCGACTACATCGCCCCCTTCGGCACCAGCCTGACCGAGACACACCGCCAGCTCCTCCAGGCCGAGGAGATCCTCCGCGCGACCCCCGAGGTCGAGAGCTACTCGCGGCGCACCGGCGCCCGGCTGGCGCTCTCGATCGCCGAGCCGAACACCGGGGACTTCCTCGTGAAGCTCAAGCCCGACCGCGGGCGCACCACCGAGGAGGTCATCAGCGAGCTGCGTCACCGCTTCCAGGCCGCGGTGCCCGCCCTCGAGTGGGAGTTCCCCGGGATCCTGGGCGACCTCATCGGAGACCTGATCTGGGCCCCGCAGCCCATCGAGGTCAAGCTCTTCTCGACCGACACCGCCTTCCTGAAGAAGAAGGCACCGGAGGTCGCCGACCGGCTGCGACAGGTCCGGGGCGTGGTCGACGTGCTCGACGGCCTGGTCTATGCCGGACCCAGCCTGAGCCTGAGGGTGCGGCACGGGGACGCGGAGCGGCTCGGCTTCAGCGCCGCCGACGTGGCCGACGCCGTGAGCGCGGCCATGCTCGGCCAGACCGCGTCCTCCGTGCTCGAGGGCGACCGGGTGGTGGCCGTGCGGGTCCTGGCCGACCGGAGGAGCGTGGACCGGATGGAGGCCCTACGGGACTTTCCGCTGCGCACGCCGGGAGGGGGGATCGTGAAGCTGTCGCAGCTCGCCGATCTCGTGGAGACACCGGGGCAGCTCGAGCTGCGGCGGGAGGACCTCCGGCAGGACGTCGCGGTGACCGCTCGCCTGGAGGGCCGGGACCTGGGCAGCGCCATGGCCGAGATCCAGGACGTGCTGGGACGGGATCCGTCGCTTCCCCCGGGAACGCTGGAGTTCGGAGGCCTCTACGAGCAGCAGCAGGAGTCCTTCCGCAACCTGATCCTGGTCCTCGCGTTGGCGATTTTCCTGGTGTTCACCGTGCTGCTCGTCGAGTTCCGGTCCTTCTCCGAGCCGCTGGCCATCGTCTTCGGGGCGGTGCTGGCGCTGTTCGGCGCCGTCCTCGCGCTGCGGGTCACCGCCACCTCGGTCAACGTGGTGTCTCTCCTCGGCGCGATCATCGGTGTCGGGATCGTGGCCAAGAACGGGATCCTCATGCTCGACCGGGTCGAGCACCTGCGAGCGGAGGGGCTCTCTCTCGAGGACGCCCTGGTGCGCTCCGGACACCGGCGGATGCGTCCCGTGCTCATGACCTCCATGACCACGGCCTTCGGGATGCTGCCCCTGGCCTGGGGGATCGGCAGCGGGGCGGACATGCTGCGACCCCTCGCCATCGGCGTCATCGGCGCGCTCAGCATCTCGGTCGTGCTCTCGCTGATCGCGACGCCGACCGTCTACAGCCTCCTGCGGCGGCGACGGGCCGCGTCACCGGGAACCGACGTCGACCGGTCTACTTGAGGACGAGGTCGCCCTTGAGGAGCAGCAGCTCCAGGCGCTCGGCGAGGGTCTGGATTCGCGCCGGGGATTCCGGCGAGCTCTCCGTCAGCGCGACACGTGCCTCCTCGAGCAGATCGAGCGGGCTCCGGACCTCCCTCCCCATCTCGGGGCCTCCGGTGCGGGCCAGGCTGAGCAGCGTCTCCTCGATGCGGGCGAGCTCGTCCTCGGCCCGGCCGAGATCACCGCTCGCCGCGAGCTGATGGGCGTTGGACGCCCGGAGCCTCGCCTCGAGGAGGGGCAGGTAGTAGCCCTGGAGCCTCAGCAGAGCGTCCTCCGCCCGGTCGAGGGACTCGCCGGAGTCGACGCCCCCGGGGGGCAGGGTGTCGCGGGCTTCGCGGAGTGCCTTCAGGGCCCGGTCGACCTCGGATGACAGAAACGGAACCCCGGGGCTCGTGAGGGCCGCCGCGCACGATGGCTCCATCGGCTGACAGGCGGTGGCCCCGGCCACCGTCGCCAGGAGAGCAGATACGGCGATGGGTCCGCTGGCCCTCATGTCTCACCTTCCTTCGGTCGAGCGCCGAGCCGAAACGTCATGCTTCGCTGAGTCGATCCAGGTCACCGTCCCGTCCCAGCACGAAGAGGGCGTCGCCCTCCTGGATGACCGCCTCCGGGCCGGGGTTGACCGTCACCGTCGTTTCCCCGCCGTGGCGGATCGCGACGACCTGCACGCCAAAGCGGTTGCGCAGCTTCAGCTCGACCAGCGAGCGGCCGACGAACTCCGGGGGCGCGGTCACCTCTCGCAGGCTGTGCTCCTCGCCGAGGGGAATGAAGTCGATCAGGTTCACGTCGCTCAGACGGCGAACGAGCCGTTCCGCGGCATCACGCTCCGGAAAGACGACCTCGCTCGCGCCAATCATCTGGAGGAGACGGGCGTGGTCGGCCGACACCGCCTTGACGATGAGACGCCGGACGCCGAGGTCCTTCAGGTGAAGAGTCACGAGCGCCGACGCGTCCACCTGGGCCCCGAGGCTGAGGACGACCGCGTCGAACTCGTCGAGGCCGAGGGTGCTCAGGGACTCCCTTTCCCGAGCGTCGAGCACGACCGCCTGGGTGGAGTGATCCCGGATCCTCTGCACCTGGTCCGGGTCGATGTCGACGGCGAGCACCTCGTGCCCGGCATCGTGGAGCAGGGAGGCCGCGTGGAAGCCGAACCGCCCGAGACCGATCACCGCGACTTGAGCCATGTGCTCGATTCTAGCGCCCTTCAGCCGACCATCACGTCCTCTTCGGCGTGCTGCCAGTCGGGCTTCCGGGATCGGCGCGCCAGGGCGGTGGCCACGGTCAGGGGTCCCAGCCGCCCGACGAACATGAGAACGATCACCAGGACCCGGGCCGCCGGGGTCAGCCGCTCGGTGACGCCGACCGAGAGCCCCACCGTTCCCAGGGCCGACACGACCTCGAAGAAGGACGTCGCGAACTCGCCGTGGAGGTCGCGCAGGGCGGAGTGGGGGGTCTGGAGGAAGAGCATCCCGAACAGCCCCGCCAGGGTGACGAGGGTGCCGCCGATGGTGATGGTGACGGCGTTCTCGAGGGTGGAGCGTCCGAGGCTCCGACCGAAGGCATTCACGTGGGCGTGCCCCCGGATTCGCTCCCAGGTCGCCAGCGTCAAGACCCCCAGCGTCGTGCTCTTGATGCCGCCGGCGCACGACCCCGGCGAGCCTCCGATGAACATCAGCATCATCAGGATGAAGAGACCGGCGGGCGTGAAGCTGGCCAGGTCCACGGTGTTGAACCCGGCGGTCCGCGCGGTCACGCTCTGGAACGTCGCGGCGAGGATCTGAGACGGGACCGACAGGTCGTCGAGGGCGTCGCCGCGCTCGACGAGCCAGATCCCGGCCGCGCCCACCCCGATGAGCCAGGCCGTGGTGGTGAGCGCGAGCTTGGTGTGGAGGGAGAAGTGGCCGGGCCGGCGCCACGAACGCTTGACCTCCCGGACCACCAGGAACCCGAGGCCTCCGAGCACGATGAGGGCCATGACGGTGCCGTTCACCACCGGGTCGTCGCGCCACCGGCCGAGGGAATCCGCCCAGAGCGAGAACCCCGCGTTGCAGAACGCCGAGATGGAATGGAACGCGGCCGCCCACGCCGCGCGCGCGGGCCCCAGCGGCTCCTGCCAGCGCAGAAAGAGGACCAGAGCGCCCGCCAGCTCGGTCACGAACGTGAACTGGACCACCCGCTTCAGGAAGGGACGCAGGCCCTCGTGTCCGGCCATGCCCGTGAGCGTGTGGCTGACCACCGACCGCGAAGCCAGCGACAGACGGCGCCCGAGGGCGGACAGGATGACGATCGAGAACGTCATGATGCCGAGCCCGCCGAGCTGGATGAGCCCGAGAATGACGACCTGCCCGAACGGCGTGAAGGCCGTGCCGGTGTCCCTCACCACGAGCCCGGTGACGCAGGCGGCGCTGGTGGACGTGAAGAGGGCGTCCACGAAGTTGATGGAGTGGCCCGGGGGGGTGGCGGCGGGCAGGAGCAGAAGACCCGTCCCCGCCGCGATGAGAACGCCGAAGCTGCCCACCAGGAGCCGCAGGGGATTGGAGTCTTTCGCTTTCACTGGATCTGCCGTCCCCGGATGTCCAGACGACCCCGGGGCATCCCAGGCGAGAGGGAATCTATCACGGGGCCGACGGCGGGTGCCGATGGAGCTCCCGACGCCAGGACGAGTGCATGCCCGCGGCTACTCAGCGCCGGGGCGCCGCCACCTCTCCCCCGGACTGCGGGACCTCGCAGGCCGTCTGCTGCCAGCCGCCGCGGATGGCGGTCTTGCCGCAGTAGTCCTTGCCCTGGGACCGGGGGTTGTTCAGGTAGGCCAGGATCGTGGCGCAGGTCTCGTCCTCCGCCGGCTTCACCACGCAGACCCCCGAGAAGGCCCGGTTGTTGAAGCAGCAGTCCTCACGGGGAGACGGGTCCTGGGCCGCGGCGTCGTCGGCGGGCGGGGCCTTCTTCTCCCCCGCGGTCGCGGGCGGCAGGGCGGCCACCAACACGGCGGCGGCGATGAGGCAGACGCCCCGGCCTGCCCAGGACACGATCGCCATGGCGGAACCGTGACCTTGGCCAAGGCGTCCGGCCGCAGGCCGGTTCGGTCCTGGGACCGAAGATCGAGTGCGCATCGAGCCCCCCTTCTTCTCCCCCAAGTATCACCTCCGAGGGCCCCTGTCTGCTATCGTTTCGGGCCGGCATGCACGGAATCGCCCCCTTCTCCGCCCTGGCCGAGGCCATGGAGCGTGACCTCCGGGAGAACGTCCTTCCCTTCTGGATGGGCAGGGCCCCCGACGAGACCCACGGGGGCTTCCTGGGATACCTGGCCGACGACGGCACCGTGGACCCGGCCGGCCCCAAGGGTGGGGTCCTGAACGCGCGCATCCTCTGGACCTTCGCCGCCGCCTTCCACCGCTACGGGGAGCCCGCCTACCGGGAAACGGCCGACCGCGCGCTCTCGTTCCTTCTGGGCCATTTCTGGGACGAAGCCCATGGCGGGATCTACTGGATGCTCGACCACGAGGGGCGGCCCCTCTCGGACCGGAAGCAGACCTACGCCATCGCCTTCGCCCTCTACGCCCTCGCCGAGTACCACCGGGCCACCGGGAGCGACGAGGCCCTGGACCGGGCGGTCCGGCTGTTCCGCTCCATCGAAGAGCACGCCACCGACCCGGCCCACGGCGGCTACTGGGAAGCCCGGGCCCGCGACTGGACACCGCTCGAAGACGTGCGGCTCAGCGAGAAGGACCGCAACTCGCCGAAGTCGATGAACACCCACCTGCACGTCATGGAGGCCTACACGAACCTGCTCCGGGTGTGGGAGGGCGAGGACCTGCGCGCCCGCCTGCGCGCCCTCCTCGAGATCCACCTCGAGCGGATCGTGGACCCCGTCTCCGGCCACCTCCTCCTGTTCTTCGACGAAGCGTGGCGCCCGGTCGACCGGGCCATCTCCTACGGGCACGATATCGAAGCAAGCTGGTTGATGGTCGAAGCCGCCGCCGTCCTCGGGGAGGCGGGGCTTCGGGAGAGGGCGACGGGCGTCGCCGAGAAGATCGCCCGCGTCACCCTCGCCGAGGGCTTCGACCGGGAGCACGGGGGAGTCTTCGCGGAGAAAGCCGACGGCGGTCCCCTGGACGACGAGAAGCACTGGTGGATGCAGGCCGAGGCGATCGTCGGCTTCGTGAACGCCTGGGAGGTGATCGGGGACGAGGCCTTCCTGGAGGCTGCCGAGAGCAGCTGGCGGTTCGTGGACCAATTCCTGATCGACCACACGCACGGCGAGTGGCGGTGGCGGGTGACCCGCGCCGGGAACGAGATCCCGGGCCTGCCCAAGGTCGAGCCCTGGAAGTGCCCGTACCACAACTCCCGGGCCGCCCTCGAGGTCGCGGCGCGGGCGGCGCGGGCCCGCTAGGGAGGCGAACGTGGCCCTCACCACCCGCGTGCCGGACGTCTCCGAGCTGCTCACGGGCGCCGACCCCGGAGCGGTCCGAAGCCGCGCGCCGGGACCCCCGGGCCGACTCCCCCTGGACGAGGAGACCCTGCGCGAGGCTCCCAGTGGCGACCTCTTCGGCCTCACCCAGAACGCCGGCATGGGGTGGGACCCGGCCCATGCCGCCCGCACCCCCTTCCTCGTGGTGAGCACCCACGGCGGCCTGCGGGACCAGGAGGGACGTCCCGTCGCCCTGGGCTACCACACCGGCCACTGGGAGGTGGGCCTCCTGGTCCGGGCCGCCGCCGAGACGATTCGCGACTCCGGCGGCCTGCCCTTCGCGGCCTACTGCACCGACCCCTGCGACGGTCGCAGCCAGGGCACGCCGGGGATGATGGACAGCCTGCCGTTCCGCAACGACGCCGCCCTGGTGATGCGCCGGCAGATCCGCTCCCTGCCCCGCCGGGCCGGGGTCGTCGCCGTGGCCACCTGCGACAAGGGCCTTCCCGCCGCCCTGCTGGCCCTGGCCGGCTGTGGGGACCTTCCCGGCGTCCTCGTGCCCGGTGGTGTCACCCTTCCTCCCGAGGGGAGCGAAGACGCCGGGGCCGTGCAGACCCTGGGGGCCCGCTTCGCCCACGGCCTCGTGAGCCTGGACGAGGCGGCGGAGCTCGCGTGCCGGGCGTGCGGCTCCCCCGGGGGAGGGTGTCAGTTCCTCGGGACCGCGGCCTCGGCCCAGGTCGTGGCCGAGGCCCTGGGCCTGGCGCTGCCCCACACCGCGCTGGCCCCCTCCGGCGAGCCGGTCTGGCTCGAGGGGGCTCGCCGGTCGGCCCTGGCGGTCCTGCGCCTGGCCGCCCGCGAGATGCCGGTGCGGCGCATCCTCACCGCCGAGGCCGTCGAGAACGCCCTGATGGTCCACGCCGCCTTCGGCGGGTCCACCAACCTGGTCCTCCACCTGCCCGCGGTGGCCCGGGCCGCCAGGCTCGCCGCGCCGTCGGTGAAGGACTGGCAGCGGGCCAGCCGCGCCACGCCCCGCCTGGTGGACGCGTTGCCCAACGGGCCCCGGAACCACCCCACGGTGCAGGTCTTCCTGGCCGGCGGCGTCCCCGAGGTCCTGCTCCACCTCCGGCGCATGGGCCTGCTGAACACGGGCGTCCTCACCGTCACCGGGGAGACGCTGGGAGAAGCCCTGGACTGGTGGGAGACGAGCCCCCGGCGCCGTGCCCTGCGTGAGCTCCTGCGGCAGCAGGACGGCGTCGACCCCGACGACGTGATCATGGACCCCGACACGGCCCACCACCGCGGCCTGGGCGGCGCCGCCGCCTTCCCCCTGGGGAACCTGGCCCCGGGCGGCTCGGTGGTCAAGGCCACCGCCATCGACCCCTCGGTGGTCACCGACGAGGTCTACCACCACCGGGGGCCGGCCCGGGTCTTCACCTCCGAGGCGGCCGCGGTGGCTGCCATCAAGGGCCTCACCGACCCCCCGGTTCGAGCCGGCGACGTGGTCGTGATCATCGGCCTCGGCCCCCGGGGCACGGGGATGGAGGAGACCTACCAGGTGACCTCGGCCCTGAAGTTCCTGCCCTGGGGGAAGTCGGTGGCGGTGGTGACCGACGGCCGCTTCTCCGGGGTCTCCACCGGCGCGTGCGTGGGCCACGTGAGCCCCGAGGCACTGGCCGGTGGGCCCCTCGGCAAGCTCCGAGACGGCGACGTGGTGGAGGTCCACATCGACCGCCGCGCCCTGGAGGGCCGGGTGGACCTCGCGGGCACCGCCGAGGGCTCTCTCACCCCGGAGGAGGCCCGGGGCCTCCTGGACTCGCGCCCGCCTCACCCCGACCTCGCCCCGCGTCCCGACCTCCCGGACGACACCCGGCTGTGGGCGGTTCTCCAGGAGGCCAGCGGCGGGATCTGGGCCGGCGGCGTCTACGACGCCGAGATGATTGCCGACGCCCTCGAGCGGTCGAAGGACGAGTAGGGGCCTGTCTCAGAAGGCGAGCAGGCGGAACAGCCAGGCGCCGAGGACGCCTCCGAGGATGGGCCCGACGATGGGGACCCAGGCGTAGCCCCAGTCCGAGCTTCCCTTGTGGCGAATGGGCAGGAGCGCGTGCGCGACGCGGGGGGCCAGGTCCCGGGCCGGGTTGATGGCGTAGCCCGTGGGACCCCCGAGGGCCAGGCCGATCGCCCAGACGAGGAAGCCCACGAGGAGGGGGTTGATCCCCACGCTGTAGACGGCGGAGAGGTCCAGCGTGCCGTCGGTGAGCTCGCCGGCGTTGGCCCCGAGGGCCACCACGCCGAAGAGGAGCACGGTGGTGCCGATGATCTCGGTGACGAGGTTCCAGGGGGTGGAGCGGATCGCCGGGCCGGTGGCGAAGATGCCGAGGATCGCGTCCGGGTCCTCGGTGGCGTCGAAGTGCGTCCGGTAGGTGAGCCAGACCACCACCGCGCCGAGGAAGGCCCCGATCATCTGTCCGGCGACGTAGACGGGGACAAGGGCCCACGGGAAGGCCCCGGTGGACGCCAGGCCCACGGTCACCGCCGGGTTGATGTGGGCTCCCGAGATGCGACCGACGGCGTAGACGGCCAGCGCCACGGCCAGTCCCCAGCCGGTGGTCACCGCCATCCATCCCGCGTCCTTCCCCTTCGAGCGGGCGAGGGAGGCGTTGGCGCACACCCCCTCGCCGAGGATGATCAGCAACATCGTCCCGACGATCTCGGCCAGGAACTCCGGCACCGTCGCCTCCTAGACCTCGTCTCCGCGGGCCATGGCCTGCTCCGTCTGCTCCTTCACCCAGGGGTACGTCTTGGCGATGCCGTCCCGCAGGGTGTGTCGGTCGGTCCAGCCCAGCTCCCGGATCCTCGCGGAGCTGTGGTTGCGGGCGTGAACGCCCACCGGGCCGTCGACGTGACGGATCCCCACCGTCTTGCCGGCCACCTCGGCCACGAGGGCGACCAGATCGTTGACCGAGATCCGCTCGTCGCTGCCGATGTTCGTGGGCTGGGCGATGCTCGACCGCATGAGCGTGTAGATGCCGTCCACCAGGTCGTCGACGTAGGTGAAGACGCGCATGGCGGTCCCGTCGCCCCACACCTCGATGGTGCCGCCGTCCTCCACCGCCGCGATCTTCCGGCACATGGCCGCCGGGGCCTTCTCCCGCCCCCCGTTCCAGGTCCCGTACGGGCCGTAGCAGTTCTGGAAGCGAGCCACCCGCACCGTCATGCCCTGGTTCCGCTGGTAGGCGAGGGCCACTCGCTCGGAGTAGAGCTTCTCCCAGCCGTACTCGTTGTCGGGCTGGGCCGGATAGGCGTCATCCTCGGTGAGGTCGGGCTCGTCGGGCTGCTGGTCACGGTAGACGCAGGCCGAGGAGGAGAAGAGGTAGCGGGGCACACC
Source organism: Acidobacteriota bacterium (assembly GCA_022340585.1). Classification (GTDB taxonomy): domain Bacteria; phylum Acidobacteriota; class Vicinamibacteria; order Fen-336; family Fen-336; genus JAJDNS01. The sequence continues at coordinate 9,188 of JAJDNS010000067.1, read as the reverse complement.
GTGGCTCGCCGCCGCGTGGCTCATGTACGTGTTGATGAGCAGGCTGTTGTGCATGATCTCGCACTCGGCGGAGTGGATGAAGCCCATGCCCCCCATGTCCGCGGCCAGCTGGTAGACCTCGTCGACGGGCTGGCCGTCGACGAGGACCGCCTCCCCGCAGCTCTCGGGCTTGCGGAGGTCGAGCTGGAGAAACTCGTCCGCCGCCGTCTCCCGGAACTCGTGCTGCTTGATGTCCACTCCCCGGACCCAGAAGCCTTCCTTCTTCAACCGCTCGACCAGATGGCCCCCGATGAATCCCCCGGCGCCACAGACAACCGCTTTCTTCATGTCTCTCCTCAGCAGGCTCGATAGCGGTAGGGAAACTATCACACCCCGTGGCTCGGCCCATCACCGCCCCGGTGGCGGTCCCTGTGAGAGGATAGGCCCGCTCCGCACGCCCGGGAGGCCCCTTGCAGCTCTTCGATACCGTCCTGATCACCGCCGCCTCCGAGCCCCAGGCCGAGGCCTTCCGCCGCCTCATCGCCCGCCGTCAGGATCACGGCCTCTACCCGCGGGAGCTCGCCTTCGAGGTGGTGGCCGACCCGCCCGGCGGCCGCGTCGGCACCGGGGGCGGGACCCTCTGGGCCCTGGCCCGGCTCCTGGAGCGTCGGGGTCCGGCCGATCCCGGCGCGTTCCTCGAGAGCGAGCGCATCCTCTTGGTGCACGCGGGCGGGGAGAGCCGTCGCCTGCCCACCTACGCCCCCGAGGGGAAGCTGTTCGCCCCGCTGCCCCTGCCGTCGAGCGCGCTGCTGCCGCCGGTGGCCCTCGATGCCCAGCTCGGGCTCTTCTTCAAGTACCCCTGGCGCCGGGGCGAGACGGTGGTGACCACCGCCGACGTCTACATCGACTTCGACGTGGCCAGCGTGCCCGAGGCTCGCAGCCCGGTCTTCGGCTTCGCGAAGCCCGCGTCCCTCGAGCAGGGATCACGCCACGGGGTCTTCCGCTTCGACCAGCACCGCGAGCGCGTGGTCGACTACTACCAGAAGGCCCCGGTGGAGGTCCTCGCCGAGCACGCCCTCATCGAGGGCACGGGGGACTGTGCCCTCGACATTGGCCTCGTCTCCCTCGGCCCCGAGGCTCTCCGCGCCTTCGGGTCCCTCGGCGCGGTCCCGGTGGACGGGGGCTCCCTCGAGGAGGGACTCGAGGCCGGCCGCATCCGCTTCGACCTCTACCTCGAGGTGCTCACCGCCTGCCTGGAAGCCCTGTCGTTCGAGGCGTTCTGGAAGCGCGTCGGCTCCGCCAGCGCGCTCCCCGAGGAGCTCGGCCGTCACGTCTACGAGGCCTTCCACCCCTTCGGCCTCGGCGGCGCACTCACCCGGTCGACCACCTTCGTCCACCTCGGGAGCCTCGCGGAGTTTCCTGCCGCCTGTCGTGACCTTCTGGCCCACCAGGCCCGTCCCTTCTATGAGCTCGACGGGGGGGAGATCCGTCCCTCGGTGACGCCGGCGGCCGTCGTCCACAACAGCACGGCGGTGAGCGTCGGCGGCCACGGGCCTGCCCTTGTCGAGGCCTGCTCGGCGTCGTCGTTCCAGGCGCTCGCCGGAGACAACCTGCTTGTCGGCCTCGACAGCATCGACCTGCCCTTCGAGCTGCCCGAAGGGATCGCCCTCGAGGAGCGGCGCCTCGGGTCGGAACGGGTCGTCGTGGTCTTCTCGTCCCGGGACAGCTTCAAGGTGGCGGGCGATCACGCCGACCTCGTCTTCTGCGGCCGGCCCCTCGACTTGTGGCTGTCGGAGCGTGGGCTCTCGCGCGAGGACGTCTTCGACGCCGACGCCGCCCCCGACCTCTTCGCGGCCCGGCTCTTCTGCTGTGGCCCGTCGGCGAAGCTCATCGCGGGCTATGTCGCCGCTCCCGACGCCGGCTGGGCCGAGACCTTTCGGGCCGCGCGTCGGCTGTCTCTCTACGAGATCCAGTCACCCGACGACGTCGTTAGCCGGGAGGACCGGCGGGTGGAGCTGCGCCGAGAGCAGCTCCGGGACCTCTTCCGGCGCGGCCACGGCTGGCAGGGCGTGAGCGCCCCGGACTTCGAGTCCACCTTCGGGGACGGCGACGGTCCTGCTCTCCTCCGCGAGTGGCTCCAACGGACCGACGACCCCGTGCTCCGGGCCTACCGAGAGCGGCTCTTCCGCACCATCGCCCCGGACACGGCCGGCGCCGAGGTCCGGCTGCCCGAGATCGAGTACGTCTCCCGCAGCAAGGACGGGCCCCCGCTGCGTCTCGCCCTCAAGGAGGACCAGATCGTCTGGGCCCGGGCCCCGGTGCGCCTCGATCTCGCCGGGGGCTGGACCGACACCCCGCCCTACACCCTGCGCCACGGCGGTCGCGTGGTGAACCTGGCCGTCGACCTGAACGGCCAGCCGCCCATCCAGGTGTTCTGCCGACGGACCCCGGAGCGCCACGTGCGCATCCACTCCATCGACCTCGGTCACACCGAGACCTTCTCGCGGTTCGAGGAGCTCCGGGACTACGACGACCCGGCGTCGGCCTTCGCTCTCCCCCGGGCCGCGCTCTGCCTCATGGGGCTGGGCGCCCCCCGCCACGAGGGGAAGACGCTCGAGGCGGTCCTCGACCACCTGGGGGCCGGCCTCGAGATCACCCTTCTGTGCGCGGTGCCCAAGGGCTCGGGCCTCGGGACGTCGTCCATCCTCGGGGCGGTGATGCTGGCCGCGTTCTCCCGGTTCTTCGGCCGCCCGGTGGTGATGGACGAGCTGATCCGCCAGGTGCTCCAGGTGGAGCAGATGCTCACCACCGGCGGCGGCTGGCAGGACCAGATCGGTGGCGCGGTGGGGGGGATCAAGTGCGTCCAGAGCCGGCCCGGCTTCCGCCCCCACCCGGTCATCCACCAGCTCGACCCGTTCCTGTTCCAGGACCGGGAGAGCCTCGCGTGCTTCTCGCTCTTCTACACCGGCCTCACGCGCCTGGCGAAGAACATCCTGGCCGAGGTGGTGGACCAGGTGAACAGCGGGTCGAAGGCCTACCGGTTCACCCTCCAGCACATGGCCCAGCTGGCCCTGGACGCCAAGGACGCCATCGAGAGACGCGACCGGGCGGCCCTCGCCGGGATCCTGGCCCTCTCCTGGGAGGCCAACAAGCGGGTCCACCCCAGCACCACCAACCCCGAGGTGGAGGAGATCCTCGCCGCGACCGGGCCGCACTTCGACGGGGCCAAGCTCCTGGGGGCCGGGGGAGGGGGATATGCGCTCTTCGCCTCCGCGGACCGGCACCACGCCGACGCCCTGCGCGACCTCCTGCGCCAGCGCTTCGAAAACGAGAGGGCCCGGCTGGTGGACTTCTCCCTCAGCACCGGCGGCCTGGAGATCTCGGTGTCGTGACCTGTCGCACCCTGAGGCGCTTCGTCGTGTCTGCGTCCCCAGGTCGTCATCCTGAGGAGCTCCATCGTTGAGCGTGCGACGAAGGATCTCTCCGTTGGTGCGCCGACGAAGCCCGACGGCGAGGTGGCCGACCTGGACGCTTCTCGGGTTTCTCTTCGCGCTTTCCGCCTGCCAGGGCGCCGATGAGGCCTCAACGACGCGGGGCCCGGCCCCCTCTCCGCCGGGTGCCGCTCGCCTCGAGACCGTCGAGCTGGTGTCCGAGATCTTCGGCAACACCCGCCTCCTGCGGGTCCTGCTCCCGCCCGGCTACGACGACGTGACCGACCGTCGCTTCCCGGTCCTCTACATGCTCGACGGCCAGACCCTCTTCGACGCTGCCGACTCCTACACGACCTCGGCCTGGGAGGTCGACGAGACGGTGGCCCGCCTCCTGGGCGAGGGAGCGATCGAGCCCCTGATCGTCGTCGGCATCGACAACCCCGGACTCAGTGAGCGCCCCCGGGAGCTCCTGCCCTGGTTCGACGAGTACCTGCGCCCGCCGCTCCCCGACCCGCAAGGAAAGCGCTTCCCCGGGTTCCTCGCCACCGAGGTCATGCCACTCGTCGAATCGCGCTACCGTGTCCTCGCCGGCGAGGAGCACACCGGCCTCGGGGGCGTCTCCTACGGCGGCCTGGCCAGCCTCTACGCCGTCATCCACCGCCCCGGTGTCTTCGGCCGGCTCCTGATCGAGAGCCCCGGGTTCTACGTGAACGACGCCGCCGTGCTCGAGGAAGCCGAGGCGTTCGACGACTGGCCCGAGAAGGTGTCCCTCGGCGTGGGAACGAACGAGGAGAACCGGGAGACCTGCGACGAGGACGACTGGAGCAGCGAGGCCGTCCGGGACGTGCTGCGCCTGGAGGGCATTCTCCGGGCGAAGGGCCTGAAGACGGAACGGCTCCTCCTCCAGGTCGCCCTCTGCGGTGAGCACGACGAGGGGGACTACCGCTTGCGCTTCCCCCGGGCCCTGAGCTTCCTCTTCGGCTCGGCCCCGGGTGGTCGGGTGATCCGGCGGTTCGAGCGTTGGGCGGTGGCCGGCCCGTCCGAGGGTCGAGGGAGCCCCTCAGCGATCGCGGCAATGCGAGCCAGGTACGCCCCGAGCTCGAGCCCGTGGGCCCGGGCCAGCCGGCGAAGGGTTTCTACCCGGGGGAGCGCCCCGCATTCGATCCGGCGAACTTGTCGGGCTGACACGCCCGGGATGTCGGCCTGCTTCAGGCCGTCCTCCCGTCGCAGGGCCGAGACCGCTCGCCCGAACCGCGAGTCGTGGGTCGCCCGCTCGCGGGCCAGGCGAGCCCGCCAGGCCGGATCCACGACGGCGCGAAGCGCGTCGAGGTCGAGGTGCACGTCGGCCTCCGGCCAGTGGAGGTAGCTTCCGTCGCCGGCGAGCTCGAACTCGCTCCGCTGCACCTTCGGCAGCCGCGCGAGCGGAGGGACTTCGGCCAGGGGGATCTCCAGCCGTTCCAGGGCGCACGTCAGCACCATCAGCTTCCCCCTGGTCACGTCGGCTTCGGCGATCAGCCGGTCCTGTGCTCCCATCTCCCACGCCCGAAGCACCCTGTCGGGCAGCTCCGGTCCCTCGTGAAGGACAACGTTGCGCGAAAAGCGGACCGCTGCTTCGTCCAGCAGGGGACCGATGAAGCCGGGCTCGATATCACGGCGAACGAAGAGCGCGCGGAGTTGGTGCCGGCGGTTCGCGGCGCGGGCGAGAGGAGCCACTCCAGCCAGGGCGGTCGCGGAGCACAAGACGAACAGATGTTGGAAGCGCGACGCGCTCTGACGGCCGGTTCGATCCAGGATGCGGAGTCGCCGACCCGACTTCACCATGGACCTCGCGAGAGGATCCTCGAGAACGACCGCGACCTTCGTCTCAACCCTCGTCGTCGAGCTCGCGCGAGTCAACCTTGACCTCCCACTCCTCCATGATCTCCTCGCGGAACTGGACCGCGGCTTCTCTCAAGGCCTCGAGATGCTTCCGGCCGATACTGCGGTTGCGGTCCCTCCACTTGACGGACACCTCCAGGTGTCTGTCCGTGCAGAGCAGGAAGAACACACGGATCTCCCACTCCCCGGCACGCCGGGCATGGAAGTGCGGCGGCAGGTGATCCGACGAGCTGAACCATAGATCCAGGCCTGCGATCGAGAAGGCATCAACGCGACCCACGGCAACTCCTCGCAGCCGTGGCTCGACCGCCGATAGGACATTCTATCTGAAATCTGCGAAGTGACAATGTCCCTCCCCTTCCGTTCCCACCTCAGGGGGCGGGAACGGCCGGCGGGCAGCGTGCCCTCCTCAGGGGAGAGTGACGTCAGGGACGGGCGCCGTACCGATGCTGTGGGCCATTGTGCGGCGCACCCGTGTCAGGGGAGGTCCGCCGACTCCCGACTACTCGCCCAACGCCGCCCAGAGGGTGGCCAGGGCGCTCCGGCTCACCGGCAGGACGCGGTTGACCGGCGGATCGAGCTTGAGCTCCCAGTCCTCGCCGCTCGGGCGGCGTCGCACCTGGCGCACCCGGTCCGGGTTCACAAGGTAGTCTCGGTGAGCCCGCAGGAATCCCCGGGGCACGAGGAGGGGCTCGATCTCCTTTAGCGGGCGCACGTCCCGCAGGGCCCGGGCGGCACGGGTCCGGACCCGCGTGTCGTCGCCCACGGCCTCTACGAAGAAGACGTCCTCGAGGTCGATGACCTGTCGGAGGCCCGGGGCCGGGTGGAGGAGGAATCGCCCGGTGGGGGAGGGAGGCGCTGAAGAGGCCGAGTTGCCGATCTTTCTCATGGGCTGCCGGTTTTGGTCGATGAGTTGCCGGATTTTCTCACAGGCTGCGGTTCACCCCCACGACGCTTCCCCGGTCCCGCACCGCTGCGACGCCTAAGTCCCTTCACTCCAGTGATATGCTCCCCCCCGTCCCGCGGACGGAATCGGGGGTGGCCGTGATCGGCCGCATGCTCTCGCACCACCGTATCGTGGAGCGGTTCGTCGCCACGAGCGACCCCGCACGCCGCCACGGCGCCGGACTTTCGCTCAGGAGCTTCTCATGAAGAGCCTCACCCTGCCGGTCTTCCTTCTCATGGCGGTGCCGGCGGTCTCCGGCCCCCCGGCCAGCGGCCCGCTGCGTCCCCACCCCACGAACCCGCGGTGGCTCGCCGACCCCTCCGGGCGGGCGGTGCTCCTCGCCGGCTCCCACAACTGGCAGAACCTGCAGGAGAACGGCGTTCTCCTCCGCGGCGGCGACACCAACCCGCCGCCGGTCTTCGACTACGACGCCTACCTCGACCGCCTGGAGGGGTGGGGTCACAACTTCTTCCGCCTCTGGCGGTGGGAGACGACCCGGTGGACCGACGACTACACCGGGCCGGGGACGAAGTACTGCACGCCCCATCCCTGGGCGCGCCCCGGACCGGGGCTGGCCGCGGACGGCCTCCCGCGCTTCGATCTCGAGACCTTCGACGAGAGCTACTTCGCGCGCCTGCGGGAGCGGGTGGAGGCGGCGGGGGAGCGGGGGATGTACGTCTCGGTGATGCTCTTCGAGGGGTGGGAGCACCAGTTCACCGACGCGTGGGGCGGCCACCCCTTCCACGCCCCCAACAACGTCAACGGGGTCGAGGGCGACCTCGACGGCGACGGCCGCGGCCTGGAGTTCGACACCCTCGACGACTCCCCCATGGGCACGAGGGTGCGTGAGCTCCAGGAGGCCTACGTCCGCAAGGTCGTGGACACCGTGAACGACCTCGACAACGTCCTCTACGAGATCGCCAACGAGGCCCACACGGGCTCGACGGAGTGGCAGTACTTCATGATCCGCTTCGTGAAGGACTACGAGGGGACCCTGCCGAACCAGCACCCGGTGGGCATGACGTTCCAGTATCGGGGGGGCTCCAACCACACCCTCTACCACAGCCCCGCCGACTGGATCTCGCCGAACCCGGGGGACGACCGGGAGAGCTTCCGCGACAACCCCTGCGCCGACTGCACCACCAAGGTCGTGGTCAGCGACACCGACCACTTGTGGGGCCACACCGGCGGGGACGACATCTGGGTGTGGAAGACCTTCACCCGCGGCCTGAACGTGCTCTTCATGGAGGAGCTGCTGCCGTCGCCCACATGGCAGGACTCGGCCCGGCAGGCCCTGGGCCAGATCCGGCGCTTCGCCGAGAGAATGGACCTCGCCTCGATGACACCCGAGGGCGGACTCTCCACCACCGGCTACTGCCTGGCCGCGCGAGGGAGCGAGTACCTTGTCTTCCAGCACGACAAGGGCGAGTTCAACCTCGACCTGAAGGACGCTCCGGGGGAGTACGAGGTCGAGTGGCTGGACATCCACGACGACCGGCCCGTGCCCGGGGGGACGGTCGAGGGTGGGGACTCGGTGACGTTCACGACGCCGTTCCCCGGGCCCGCCGCGCTGCATGTGAGACGGACCCCATAGCGGCCCCTGGGACGCCGGGGTGTAAGCTAGGCTCGTGGCTGGGAACCCACTGAAGCTGGGACATCCGGCAACCTATAAGGATCTCGAGGCGCTCCCCGACAACGTCGTGGGCGAGATTCTCGGGGGGGAGCTCTACGCGACCCCTCGTCCGGCCTTTCCGCACGCCCTGACGGCTACCGTTCTGACAGCGGACCTGGGCCCGTTCCAGGGGCCCGGCGGAGGGAGCCGTGGCCCGGGGGGCTGGCGGATCCTCCTCGAGCCGGAGCTCCATCTTGGCCAGGACGTGGTCGTGCCCGACCTGGCGGGGTGGCGCCTGGAGCGGATGCCCGTCCTTCCCGCCACGGCCTACGGCGAGCTCGTACCGGACTGGGCCTGCGAGATTGCGTCACCGTCGACCGTGCACGTGGACCGTGTTCGAAAGATGAACCTCTACGCCCGCGAGGGGTTGGCGCACCTCTGGCTGGTCGATCCACTGGCCCGCGTGCTCGAAGTCTATCGCCTCGAGAGCGGGCGCTGGGTCGTGGTCTTGACGAGTGGCGGTGAGGACAAGGTGCGAGCCGAGCCCTTCGACGACGTCGAGTTCGATCTCGCCCACTGGTGGCCCCCCCTGGCCGAGCCCGAGGGCGAGACGCCCTGATCAAGCCCACTCCGAGAGCCCAGTCTTGAAGGCGTTCTCGGGGTCCTTCAACTCGGGGCGCCCCGAGTTGAGTCACATGCACTCACTCTGCACGTGCAGAGTTGCGATCCCTAAGTCCCTTCACGCGAGTGATATGCTGACGCCGTCCTGGCGGACGGAATCGGAGGGTGGGCGTGATCGGCCGGACCCTCTTGCACTACCGGATCGTGGAGCCGCTCGGCGCCGGGGGCATGGGGGAGGTCTACCGCGCCCGGGACGAGAAGCTGGGCCGGGACGTGGCGGTCAAGGTCCTGCCCGCCGATGCGCTCACGGATGAGGCGGCCCGGCGGCGTTTTCACAAGGAAGCCGAGGCCCTGGTCCGCCTGAGCCACCCCCACATCGCGACCCTCTTCGACGTGGACTCGGCGGACGGGACCGACTTCATCGTGATGGAGGTGGTCCCGGGCCCTACGCTCAAGGAGCGCCTGCAGGAGGGCCCGCTTCGGGAGAAGGAGGTCGTCCGCCTCGGGACCCAGCTCGTGCGGGGCCTCATGGCGGCCCACGAGAAGGGGATCATCCACCGGGACCTCAAGCCGTCGAACCTGTCGCTGACCGAAGACGGGCTCCTGAAGATCCTGGACTTTGGCCTGGTGCGGCTGCTGCAGCCGGGGTTGGTGGCGGGCGAGACCGCGCCGACGGAGACTGCGGCGGGTCGGGCGGCGGGGACGCTGCCCTACATGTCCC
>JAJDNS010000040.1 GCA_022340585.1 Acidobacteriota bacterium | reverse complement strand
TGAGGGCGAACGACTCACCCTTTCGGGTGGCCTCGTAGACGACGGCCATCCCTCCCTTGCCGATGCGCCGGACGAGGGAGTAGTCCCCGAACGGCGCAGGGAAGACCTCGTCGGACCCCGAGTCCCGGCGACCCTCCCCCGAGCGCCGTGTGTCCCCGGACGCGACGCGCCCCGTCGGCGGGCCCGCCTGCCTCCACAGCCACAGACCGATCACGAGCGCGGCCAGGACGCCGACGCCGACCACGGGCCCGACGGGCAGGGTCGCCCTGGCGGGGGGCGCCGGGGACGGCGTCGCCGGTGACGGGGCGATGGGGCGCCGGGGCAGCACCACCTCCTCGACGGCCACGGACTCCCGGGCGAGGTCGATCTCCCGGATGAGGTCTCCGCGGCCTTCCGACGAGAGACGCAGCCGATGCCGGCCCGGGGCGAGCTCCCTCAGCCTCAGCCGCCCCGTCTCGGGATCGGTGCGTCCGACCGGCTCGTCGTCGAGAAACACCTGCGCCCCCGGCGGGTCCGACACGATGTCGAGGCCGGAGCTCACCGGCGGCTCCGGCGGCCTGGCCCGGGCGGGAGCGCCTGGTCGCGGCCTCTCGGCGCTCGGAGGCAGCGTGGCCGGGGGCCTTGGTGCGGTGGGCGGGGCGGCGGCCGGCGCGGGGGCCGCCGCGGGGGGCGGCGCGACGGTCGTGGGCTCCGGCGCCGGGGCGGCGTCCTCGGTCGGGCCGGCCGGGACGTCGGGGGGCGGAGTCGGCGTGGGAGTGGGAGTGGGAGTGGGAGCCGGGGCTGGCTCGGTTGGCGGCCGCTTCGCCTCGAGAAGCGCGCCCGCGCGGGCCTGGAGGACGGCGCGCTCTTCCTCGGGCTCGACGCCGAGCTGGGCCGAGGTCTGCAACACCGCCGCCGCGTCCTCGGCGGCCCCGAGAAGCAGGTACGCCTCGGCCAGGCGGAGATAGGGGTAGTACTGCGGCTCGAAGTTCGTCCCGTAGGTCGGCACGCGCACCCCGGGCCGGGGCCGCTTCTCGATCGTGCGGCGCAGCAGCTCGACCGCCTTCTCCGCCTCCCCGCCCCGCAGCGCCGCGACCCCGCTGGAGTAGAGCTCGTGCCACTGCTGAGCCGACGCAGTACGGGGCGCCAGGAACCCCCCCAGGAGAAGAACCAGGACCGTCGCGCGGCCGATCAGCCGCACGACCCGGATTGCCATCGTGGTTTCGCCTGCATGGAGCGGTGCCCAGCTACGGGGTTTGTTGCGGGGAAGAAATCTCGCGGGAGGATAGCACGCTCGGCGCCCGGCTCCGCGGGGCGTGGCCAGCTCCCCACGTCCTGGCCGTCGGTGAAGTCCAGCACGACCGGTGGGCCGAATGGGAGCAGGCGGCTTCTCTGCTGCCCACGACACGATCGCCATGGCGGGATCGTGTCCTTATTGATGAAGCCGGCTCGAGCCCCCAGAAACGGCGGCGGCGCGGGCGAAGATGCGTGAAGAGCCCACGGGCAACGACCACGGCTCCGACCATCCCCGCGAGGGCTCCGAGTACCGGCCACCGCTCGTGGGGGCTGATGGTGGGGGAGAGTCCACCGGACGAAGCCGTGCCCCCGGTTCCGAGCAACAGGCAGGCAACCGCCCCGAACGCGAGACAGCTCCTCCCACCACGCCGGCGCCGGGGAATCCGCGCCGCTCGTGCTGGATCAGCGTGTTGACCTTCCAGCGCCTCCCAGATGTTGCATCATGTCAACCGGGGATCAAGAGGTCACCCCGACCAACCTGCGACCCGGAATCCAGGGCGCTGAGCCGCGCTCGGTCCGCATAGGAGGGGGAGGGCAATGAAGACGATTGGCCTTGTCGGGGGCATGACGCCCGAGTCCACGAGGGTGTACTACGACCTGCTGATCCGAGGTGCCCGAGAGCCCGGCGGCGATCCTCTCCGCAACCCCGAGATCCTCGTCTACAGCCTCGACCTCGCCGAGCTCGTGGCGGTTCAGCGGCGGGGGGACCGAAAGGCGATGGGTGAGTACCTCGGCGACCTGCTGGAGCGTCTGAGACGCGCCGGGGCAGAGGTCGGCGCCCTGACCGCCAACACCCCCCACGCCTACCTCGACGAGATCCGGGCCGAGACGTCGCTGCCCCTGGTGAGTATCGTCTCGGCCACCCGGGATGCCGCCAGCGGCCTCGGGCTCAAGCACGCCCTCCTCCTGGGGACCAGGACGACCATGGACGCAGAGATGTACCCCGGGGAGCTCGCCGGAGCCGGGATCGAGATCGTCCGGCCCGGCGAGGATGATCGGGCGTTCATCGACCACACGATCTACAACGAGCTGGCGCTCGGCCAGGTGAGCCCCGAGACCCGGCAGCGCTACCTCGACATCTGCGCGAGGCACATCGAGACGGACGGAGTCGACTCGGTCATCCTCGGCTGCACCGAGATACCACTCGTGATCTCGAGCGACGACCTGTCGGTGGAGGTGCTCGACACGACCAGGATCCACGTCGCCGCGATCCTCGCCGCCGCTTCCTGACCACTCGCACCGCGCCCAGAGGAAGGCGGGATCCCGGACCTGGCTCGATTGCGCCGGATCGGCCCGCCGGTGAGGGGGGCGATGTCGGTCCCGGGTCGGCGGGGCGACGGCGCTAGCCACCCGTGTCGTCACCCGGCCCGGCTGCGGTGGCCGAGGAGTCCATCGGCTCCCGGTCGTGCCGGAGCGCTCGGAGCCCGTGCTCCAGACCGGCCTGGTGATACGTGCTCCAACCCTTCAGCAAGGCGTTCTCCTCCTCCGGGGAGAGATGCCAGGACAGGGGCCCCTGTCCCAGGTGCTCGAAGACGACGCTCTCGAGCCTGACACCCTCTCTGGCCCAGAGCTCACGGAGCAGCTCCACCTCGCGGTCGTTGCGCGCGATCTGGGACGAGCTGCGCACGCTGCTCATCGCTATCACCGGGCCGGCCAGGGAGTAGTGGAGGCCGCCCCCCGTCATCTCGGTGGTGCCCTCGCGGGCGGCCCGAATCTGGACGAGGAGCACGCGCCGGATTCCACTTCGAACGAACGCCCCTCGTGCGTGGGCCCGGCTCATGATACGAGGGAGTCCAGCAGAACCTGTAGCCGACCGACGAGTCCGTGCCTCGGCCACCGGCGCTGCCGTGACTCCAGCACCCCAGGGCTGCGGCGGTCTTGGTTCGCCGCCACCGGTGTAGCATGCGCAGACCATGCGTCGACTGCTCGAGCGGGTGCCGGCCTGGCTCGGTCGGAGGTGGGTGCCCTGGGCCACCATCCTGCTGGCCCTGCTGCTGGTCTCTCCCTGCCTCTGGGCGGGGTACGCCCTGGACGACTATCTCCACCTGGCCCGACTGGATCCATCCGTCGACCTGCCCGGCCTCGACTTCGCCCCCCTCGATCTCTTCACCTTCATCTCCAGTGACCCGGACCAACGGGCGGTCCTCATGGAGACGGGCTTCCTCCCGTGGTGGGCCGCCCCGGACCTCCGCACGTCCTTCTGGCGGCCGCTGTCGTCCCTGACCCACCTGCTGGACCAGCGGCTGGCTCCGCGCTCGGCGCTGCTGGCCCACGCCCACTCTCTGCTCTGGTTCACCGCCCTCCTGGTCGTGGTTCTCGCCGTCTATCGCCGCTTCCACGTGCCCTGGGTCGCGCACCTGGCTCTTCTGCTCTACGCCGTCGACGACGCGCGGGGCATGACGGTGGGCTGGATCGCCCACCGCAACGCCCTGGTGGCGGCGACGCTGGCCTTCGCCGCCCTCCTCGCCCACGACCGGGCCCGACGGGAGGGCTGGCGGCCGGGCGCCTGGCTCGCCCCGGCCCTCTACGGGGCGGCTCTGCTGGGGGGCGAGGCCGCCCTCGCGATCACCGCCTACCTGTTCGCCCACGCCCTCGTCATCGACCGGGGCACGCTCGGGCGCCGCCTGGCCCGCCTGTGGCCCTACGCGGCGCTGAGCGTGGCCTGGCTGGCCGCGTACGAGGGCCTGGGGTATGGCACTCGGGGGGGCGGGCTCTACATCGACCCCACCGAGGGGCTGCCCTACCTCCGGGCCCTGGTCGAGCGCCTGCCGGTTCTCCTGGCCGGGCAGCTGGGCCTGGTGACGTCCGACGTGTGGCCCCAGGTGCCGCGGTCTGGGCAGCTGGTCGTTCTCGGCCTGGCCCTCGCCGCCCTCGCGCTCCTGGCGATCGCCTTCGCCCCCGTGCTGCGCCGGCAGCCGACCTGCCGCTTCTGGCTCCTGGGCGCCGTGCTCTCCCTTCCGCCCCTGTGCGCCACCTTCCCCAGCGACCGACTCCTGGTCTTCGCGGGCGTGGGGGCCATGGCGGCGGTCGCCCTCCTCCTGGCCGACGCCCTCGACCCGGAAGGACCGTCGCCTTCCGGTCGTGGGTCTCGCGTGGCCCGACGCATCGTGATCCCGCTCCTGGTCCTGGCCCACCTCGTCGTCGCACCGCTGCTGCTGCCCCTCCGTGTGCTCACCATGACCCTCTCGAACCGGTTCATCGATCGCGTGGACGCCTCGATCCCCCGGACCGCAGCCGTGGAGGACCAGACGCTGGTGATCGTGAATGCTCCCCTCGACTTCCTCGTGATCTGGTACCTCCCCGCGCGGCGGGCCGTCTCGGGCGTGCCCCGGCCGCGCGCCCTCCGTCTCCTGGTCGCGGGCGTCACCGAGATCCAGGTCTCCCGGCTCGACGCGACCACCCTGCGCGTCTGGCCCGGCGACGGCTTCCTGACCGGGGAGGGCCAGCGCATGGTGCGGGGGACCTCGCGTCCCTTCCACCCCGGCGACGAGGTCGACCTGTCGGATCTCCACGTGCGAGTGGACGAGGTCAGCGCCGACGGCCGCCGCCCCAGACGGGTCGACTTCACCTTCGCCGTCCCCCTCGAGGATCCCTCCCTTCTGTGGATGCAGTGGGAGGGCGCCGCGCTCTCCCCCTACTCGCCGCCCCCGGTGGGGGCGAGCCACGTCCTGCCGCCCATCGACCCGGCCGCGGTCATGAGCGGGGTCACGGAGGAGTGACCGGGCCGACGGCCGGGTCACCGGATGGCCCACGACACTGGCCACTCCCCGGGCAATGGGCCCTGACTTCCCCCGCCCGGGTCGGCCTCGCAGGATGGCCCGTCCACTCACACCCCCCCGGGACCCGAAACGAGAGCCCCGTGGTGCGGGAGACCACGAGACCGGCCTACCGCGCCGTGGCGTGCGGCTGCTTCGCCTCGCGGGTGGCGGTCACCGGTTCTGTTGTACGATTGGGCGCGCTGCCGGCAGCGGCCTGGCCACGCGGCAACACCAGGGAGGTCTCCATGATGACGCCACCTCAACCCCCGGACACCCCTCACCACGGTGCGGGACGAGGAATCCTGGTGGCGGTCCACCGCGGCCACCTCGAAGTCGAGAAGGCCCTTCACGAGCTGGGGCGCTCGCACCTCTCCCTGCGGTCGGTGTCCGTGGTGGGCGCCGACTACCACACCCAGGAGAACGTCTACGGCTACTACGCCACCGGCCGCCGCTTCGAGGCCTGGGGCAGCTTCGGCGCCTTCTGGAGCGGCGTGTGGGCGGCTCTCGTGGGCGAGGGCGTCTTCTACATCCCGGGCATCGGCCCGTTGCTCATGGCCGGTCCGGTAGTGGGGTGGCTGGTGGAGGCCCTGGAGAGGGGCGTGATGGTGCACGATCTCAGCCCCCTCGGGGCGGCTCTGGTCACGAACGGCGTCCCCGCGGACGACATGCGGCATTTCGAGACCGCCCTGCGCCACAACGAGTTCCTGCTGATCGTGTCCGTTCCGCTGTCGGCCATCGCGGAGGCCCGGGCCGTCGTGGAGCCCACCGGGGCCCGGGTGAGCGTCTACCCGTAGTGGGCTGAGGCGCATGCGCCCCATCGCCGCCGGGACGTTTGCCCACGGGGTTCGAAGACGGGAGGTGTCACATGGTGCGACAGGACGTCCCTCTGGGCAGGATCCTGGGGATTCCCATCGGCCTGGACTACTCCTGGTTCCTGATCTTCGGGCTGCTCACCTGGATGCTGGCGGGGAGCTACTATCCCAGCGAGTTCACGGGCTGGCCGCCGCTCCTGTACTGGCTGGCCGGCGCCGCGACCGCCGTCATGCTCTTCGTGAGCGTGCTGCTCCACGAGCTGGGCCACTCCGTGGTGGCGCTGCGGTACCGGATACCGGTGCGGAGCATCACCCTCTTCATCTTCGGAGGTGTGGCCCAGATCGGGGCGGAGCCCCCGAGCGCCGTGGCCGAGTTCTTCATCGCCATCGCGGGGCCCCTCGTGAGCCTGGCCCTGGCCGGCCTCTTCCACGCCGTGCAGCCGATGGTGAGCGGAATGGAGGCCCTCTGGGGTGTCGTGAAGTACCTGGCCTACATCAATCTGGCCCTGGTCCTCTTCAATCTGATCCCCGGCTATCCCCTCGACGGCGGTCGTGTCTTCCGCGCCATCATGTGGGCCACCACCGGCAGCATGCGCCGAGCGACGGTCATCGCGTCGAACGTCGGCCGGCTCTTCGCCCTCCTCTTCATCGCCGTCGGGGTCTGGCAGGTCCTGAACGGCAACTTCGGCGGTGGATTGTGGGTGGCCTTCATCGGGTGGTTCCTGGACAGCGCCGCCACCGCCCAGCTGCAGCAAGTGCGGTTCCAGGGCCTGCTCAGGGGCCACAAGGTCGCCCAGGCGATGAGCGATCGCTGCGCCGCGGTGCCGGGGAGTCTGACGCTGCAGCAGCTGGTGGACGAGCACATCCTGGGTGGCAGCCAGCGCTGCTTCCTGGTCACCCGGGGGCAGGAGGTGGTCGGCCTCATGACCCTGCATCGCATCAAGGAGGTGCCCCGTCCCCAATGGGCGACGACCAGCGCCGCCGAGGCCATGATTCCCCTGGAGCGGCTGAAGCTCATCGACGCTGACGCCGAGGTGTGGGCCGCACTTCAGGAGATGGACCGGGACGGGGTCAACCAGCTGCCGGTGACGCGGGACCGCCGCGTCATCGGCATGCTGACCCGGGAAGACGTCATCGGGTTCCTGCGGACGCTCCGGGAGCTGGAGGCGTGACAACCGGAGGCAGGGGGCGAGGGCGCCCCGGCCAGGAGAGAGTGCGTGCGCTGCGCGGGTGCGGGGGGGTAGAGTGGATGAAGAGCCATGCCTTCTTCAGATGACGGTTCCCTCGACCCCGCCAGCGACGAGGCCACCTCCACTCACACCTCCCCGAAGGACGACGTGCCGCTCGAGGAGGTCCTCGAGAAGCTCGGCGCGTCCCGCGACGGGCTCTCCCAGGAGGAGGCCGAGCAGCGTCTCGAACGCTTCGGCCCCAACGAGCTCGCCGAGAAGACCGTCCACCCGATCCTGAAGCTCCTCTCGTACTTCTGGGGACCGATCCCGTGGATGATCGAGGCGGCGGCGGTCCTCTCCGCCCTGGTCCGGCACTGGGAGGACTTCGCCATCATCACCGTGCTCCTGGTCATGAACGCCGGGGTGGGGTTCTGGGAGGAGTTCCAGGCCGGCAACGCCATCGCCGCCCTCAAGGCGCGCCTGGCCCCCAAGGCACGGGTGCGCCGCGACGGCGCCTGGAAGACGGTCCCGGCCCGCGAGGTCGTGCCCGGGGACGTGGTCCGCCTGCGCATCGGCGAGGTGGTCCCGGCCGACGCGCGCCTCTTCTCCGGGGACCCGGTGCAGGTGGACCAGTCGGCGCTCACCGGCGAGTCGCTGCCGGTGGAGCGGGGCGAGGGCCAGACCGTCTACTCCAGCTCCATCGTCAAGCGGGGCGAGACCGAGGCGCTGGTGCAGGCGACCGGCTCCGAGACCTACTTCGGACGCACCGCGCGGCTGGTGGAGCAGGCGCACGTCGTCAGCCACTTCCAGCGCGCGGTGCTGAAGATCGGCGACTACCTCATCGTCATCGCCGTCGCCCTGGTGGCCCTGATCCTCGCGGTGGCCCTCTTCCGCGGCGACCCCATGCTCACCACTCTCGAGTTCGCCCTGGTGCTGACCGTCGCCGCCGTCCCCGTGGCCATGCCCGCCGTCCTCTCGGTGACCATGGCGGTGGGGGCGCGGCTCCTCGCCCGGAAGGAGGCCATCGTCAGCCGCCTGGCCTCCATCGAGGAGCTGGCGGGCACCGACGTCCTGTGCTCGGACAAGACGGGCACCCTGACCGAGAACCGCCTCACCCTGGGAGACCCCTTCTGCCTCGAGGGGGTGGAGCCCGACGACGTGGTGCGAGCGGGGGCGCTGGCCTCGCGGGCCGAGGACGAGGACCCCATCGACCTGGCCGTCCTTGGTGGATTGAGGGACGGGGAGGCCCCCGCCGGCGAGGTGGTCCGCTTCCAGCCCTTCGACCCGGTCCACAAGCGGACCGAGGCGGAGGTGCGGGGGCCGGACGGGCAGCGCTTCTCCGTCTCCAAGGGGGCTCCCCAGGTGATCCTCGACCTCGTCGACGCCTCGGACGCCGTCCGATCGGCGGTGGGGGAGGCCGTCGACGGCTTCGCCGCGCGCGGCTTCCGCTCCCTTGGGGTCGCGCGCTCCGACGAGGGGCAGGGATGGCGCTACCTGGGTGTCCTCCCGCTCTTCGATCCTCCTCGCGAGGACTCCCGCTCCACCATCGAGACCGCGGCGAGCATGGGCGTCACGATCAAGATGGTGACCGGCGACCAGATCGCCATCGCCCGGGAGACGGCCCGCAAGCTCGGCATGGGCACCAACATCCTGGACGCCAGCCTCTTCGAGGACACGAAGCACCACCAGGCGGGGGCACTCGCCACCGCCATCGAGGAGGCCGACGGCTTCGCCCAGGTGTTCCCCGAGCACAAGTTCCACATCGTGGACGTCCTCCAGCAGCGCGGGCACATCGTGGGGATGACCGGGGACGGCGTGAACGACGCCCCGGCCCTCAAGGAGGCCGACGCCGGCATCGCCGTGTCGGGGGCCACCGACGCCGCCCGCGCGGCCGCCGACATCGTGCTCCTCGCCCCCGGGCTCTCCGTCATCATCGACGCCATCAAGGAGAGCCGAAAGATCTTCCAGCGCATGAACAGCTACGCCACCTACCGGATCGCGGAGACGATCCGGGTGCTGCTGTTCATGACCCTGTCGATCCTCGTCTTCAACTTCTACCCGGTCACCGCCGTCATGATCGTGCTCCTGGCGCTGCTCAACGACGGGGCCATCCTCTCCATCGCCTACGACCGCGTGCGCTACTCCGACGAGCCGGAGAAGTGGAACATGCGCGAGGTGCTGGGGGTGGCCACCATGCTCGGGATCGCGGGCGTGGTGGCCTCGTTCGGCCTCTTCTACATCGGCGAGCGGGTCCTGGACCTGGGCCGGGACACCATCCAGTC
Source organism: Acidobacteriota bacterium (assembly GCA_022340585.1). GTDB lineage: Bacteria > Acidobacteriota > Vicinamibacteria > Fen-336 > Fen-336 > JAJDNS01. The sequence goes on along the minus strand of JAJDNS010000040.1, from coordinate 1,488 downwards.
TCTGATGTACCTCAAGCTCTCGGTGGCGGGACACCTGACGATCTTCGTCACCCGCACCCGGAAGGCCTTCTGGTCCGTGCCGCCGGCCCCCATCCTCCTCGTGGCCGTCGTCGCCACCCAGATCATCGCCACGCTCATCGCCGTCTACGGGGTCCTCATGCCGCCCCTGGGCTGGCGTCTCGCGCTCCTGGTCTGGGGGTACGCCCTGGCCTGGTTCCTGGTGAACGACCGGGTGAAGCTGGCGGCCTACCACCTCCTGGACCCGAGCCGGTCCGGCCTCTTCGGTGGCCGCGGCCGCCGGAGCGAGTCCGGCACACGGGGTTGAGGGAGTCGGCGAAGGCGTCCTTGACACCTCGTTCGACGGCCCGCACAGTGCGCGCGGCATGACCGCTGGATTCGTCGCCGGGCGGGTGAGGGCACCGTGAGGGCCAAGAGGGTGCTGCACGCGCTCCTGGTCTTCGTGCCGGTGAGCTTCTGGCTCGGTCTGACGCAGGCCTCGGCGACCGCCATCTTCGTCGTGTCGTGTCTCGCGATCCTGCCGCTGGCCGGCCTCATGGGCGAGGCCACCGAGCACCTCGCGCACCACACCGGGTCCGGGCTGGGTGGCCTCCTCAACGCGACGTTCGGCAACGCGGCCGAGCTGATCATCGGCTTCATGGCCCTGCGCGCCGGCGAGACGCAGATCGTGAAGGCCTCGCTCACCGGCTCCATCATCGGCAACTTGCTGGTGGTCCTGGGCCTGGCCATGCTCCTCGGGGGGTGGAAGCACGAGGAGATGCGCTTCAATCCGAGGGCGGCCGAGACGGGCAGCAGCATGATGCTCCTGGCCGTCGTCGCCCTCGTCATTCCCGCGATCTACGCGACGGTCACCCACCACCGGGAGCCCCAGCACATCGAGTCCATCAGCCTCGACATCTCCATCATCCTGATCCTCACCTACGTCGCGAGCCTGGCCTTCCAGTTCAAGACCCACCAGCGGTTCTTCGCGCCGGAGGGGGACCCGGCCCGGGACGCGGAGGAGAACCGGCCGTGGTCCGTGGGCCGGAGCGCGCTGGTCCTGGCCGGCAGCGCGGTCCTCACCGGGCTCGTGAGCGAGCTCCTGGTGCGCGCGGTGGACGAGGCGGGGACGGCCCTGGGGCTGGGCAAGGTCTTCATGGGCGTGGTGGTGGTGGCGGTGATCGGCAACGCCGCCGAGCACTCCACCGCGGTGCTCATGGCCATGAAGGACAAGATGGACCTGGCCCTGGGGATCGCCATGGGGTCGTCGATGCAGATCGCCCTGTTCGTGGCCCCGGTCCTCGTCATCGCGGGCCACGTCATGGGCCGGCCCCTCGGCCTCGAGTTCACGCTCCTGGAGGTGGCCGCGGTGATGCTGTCCGTCCTTGCGGTGGGCCAGCTGGTGCAGGACGGGCGCACCAACTGGTTCGAGGGCGTCCAGCTCCTCGCCGTCTACGCCATCCTGGTGGTGGCGTTCTACTTCATCTGAGT
>JAJDNS010000031.1 GCA_022340585.1 Acidobacteriota bacterium | reverse complement strand
TCAAGGTGTCGGCCCGCCCCGTCACCACCTCCGATCTCCAGGCCGCGGTCCAGCGGGCCCGCTACGTCCAGGCCGCGCTGGCGCGGGCCGCCATTCACGTCGCGCGGGGACGCTACCTCTCGGCCGCGGCCTCCTACCGCGGGGCCCTGGAGATCCAGCCCCGCGATCCGGTCCTCCACAACCGCCTGGGCATGTGCTACCAGAACGCGGGAGAGCGGGAGCTGGCCCGCCGCGAGTACGCCACCGCCCTCGAGCTCAACCCCCGCTACGCCGAGGTGTGGAACAACCTGGGGACGATGGAGGCGTCGGCGAAGCGGCTGGAGGAGGCGGTGGACGCCTACAAGAAGGCGATCGCCATCAAGCCCGACCTGGCCGCGGCCTGGAAGAACCTCGGCAGCGCCTACATCGGCCTCGAGCGCCCGAAGGAGGCCTTCGAGGCCTACCAGGAGGCCTTCCGCCTGGACCCCACGGTCGTGGAGAACCAGGCCCAGGGTCTCCCCATCGGCGGGGTGGACGCCGCCGAGCAGTGGTTCCTTCTCGCCAAGCTGCTCGCCGCCAACGGGCACGTCGACGCGGCCCTCGAGTTTCTCGGCCGGGCCCGGGACGCGGGCTTCGACGACGTCGACCGCGTGCGCGCCGACCCGGACTTCCTGCCGCTCCTCGAGGACCCGCGCCTCGAGGCCCTCTTCCCCCCTGAGGAGTAGCCCGCCGGAGCCGAGCGTCGTCGGGAGGACCGAACCGGCCTGCGGCCGGATGCCTTGGCTCCAGGACACGATCCCGCCCTGGCGATCGTGTGCCTGGCAGGGCCCAGCTCAGGATGACGGTCCGGCGCGCTTCCTCCGGCCCGGCCGTATCCGGCGAGACGTGGGCGGGAACAACGGGAGAACGCACTCGAGGAGGAAGCGATGAAGACACGAGCACTCGGCCTTGCCCTTTCCGGCGTCCTGATCGCCGGGTTCGCCGTTGCCGTCGACCTGCCGGTCCAGGCCGACGGCGAGACCACCCTTCGGCCCCTTCCGCCGGCGCTCCAGGGCGACGTGCTCTCCGCGCGGAAGGACTGGAGCGCCGCCCGTGACGCGTACCGGGAGGCGATCGCGGACACCGCGACCCTCTACAACAAGCTGGGCATCTGCCAGCAGCGCCTGGGCGACGTCGCGGCGGCGCGCCACGCGTACGCGACCGCCCTCGACCTCCGACCCGACTACGCCGAGGCCTGGAACAATATCGGCACCCTCGACCACGCCCGCCAGGACTACGCCGCGGCGGTCTTCGCCTACGAGAAGTCCATCGCCCTCGACCCCACCGACCCCGTGGTCTACAAGAACCTCGGGCAGGCGTGGCTGGCCCAGGAGGAGATCGAGAAGACCCTGGAGGCGTGGACCCAGGCGATGCGGCTCGACCCGACGGTCCTGACCTCCGGCGAGAAGGACTCGATCCAGGCCGGGACGCTGGACGTCGCGCGCCAGTACTACATCTACGCGAAGCTCGTGGCCGCCGACGGCGACGTCGACGCCGCGCTGGAGCTGCTCGGGATCGCCCGGGAGCACGGCTTCCACGACTTCGGCAAGGTGGAGCGCGACCCCGACTTCGCGTCGGTGGTCCAGGATCCGCGCTGGACGGGCTGGGTTCGTTAACGTCCGACGGTGAGCGCGGGTTGGGCGGGCGGCGCGGGAGACGCCGCCCGCTCTTCTGTCTTCAGGACCCGGGGGCGCAGCCGGCGAAGAGGGGCAGCAGGTCGCAGTCGGCTTCGAGGACGAAGACGCCGGCCCGCGGTCCCCGGCAGACGCCGGCTCCAGGCTCCCCGGACACGTCCGCCGCCCACACCACGCGGAGCCGGGGCGGGTGCCAGGCGTGCTCCTCGAGCGACTCGATGACGATCGACTGGCGGTGGAAGAAGGGGTGCGTGCCCCAGCCCGCGGACACCGGCAGGCCGCCGGGCAGGCGCGCGGCCACGCACCGGAGGTAGCGATCCTCGGTCGTCCCGAGGGGCGAGCGCGGGGGGCCGAAGGCCGAGCCCAGGACCGCGACCCGCTCCCCCAACGGGTACCCCATCCAGTGCAGCACCCCGGCCTGACCCGCCCACGAGACCGCGGCGAGCAGCGCGATCGCCGCCAGCGAGGGACGTCGCTCCTCGGGGGCGAGAGACGCGAAGACCAGCGCGGCCACGACGCCGGCCTGGAGAGTCGCGACGCGGGGGGGCCACAGCATCATGTTGAAGCGGTAGGCCGCGGAGGAGACGAGGAGGACGGGGAGCAGGGGCACGGCGGCGAGGGCGAAGAGCAGGAGTCCCCGGGGCAGACGCCGGCCGAGGGGGAGGAGCATCAGGCCGCCCATGAGGAGAAAGACCCCGAGGCCCTCCCGGACCCGTTCCAGGCGCACGCGGCCGTGGCCGCTCAAGGTGCGCGCGACCGCCGTCACCGCCGGGGCCAGGCGGGCGTCGGAGGTCTCCTGGGTGCCGGCGTACTGCTGGCTCACATGGGACAGGAGCGCCATCCCCGCGAGGAACACGACGGCGAGGGCAAGGAGGGCCACCCCCCCGGCTCGCCCGGCCCGCCGAGCCTCCTCCCTCGAGTCCCGGCGCGTGGCCGCCACCCGCCACGCGGTGTGGGCGAGAACCACCGCCGCGCACACCAGGGCGCCGTCCTCCTTGACCAGCACGATGATCCCCGCCACCAGGATCGTCCGCCAGGTCCAGCCGCGGAGGAGCTCCAGGGCCAGGAGGAGGGCGAGCGGCGGGTAGAGGAGCTCGGGGTGGAATCCCCAGTGGGGGTTGTCGAAGACGTAGAAGGCGAGGGGGCCGAGGGCGCCGACCAGGACGCCCAGGCGGGCGGTGGGCTCCAGGGCTTCTTCCCGGGCCAGGCGCACGACGGCGGCGCCGTGGGCGAGGACGAGGACCAGGATCAGGCCGTAGGCGCCGAAGGGAATGGTGAGGGGGGCGAAGGCGGGCAGCAGGTAGAAGTTGTGGATCGCCGCGTGGAAGCCGTAGGCGTTGTCGTGGAGGAAGAGGCCGGCGTAGAACCAGCTCCAGGTCATCTCCAGGAAGGAGTAGAAGTCGCTGCCGGGGTACTCGAGGTTCCGGAAGAGCAGCGCCTTGGCGAGGCCGGCGACGAGGACGGCGAGGAGCCCCACGCCTCCCAGGGCCCAGCCCACCGGGAAGCGGCGGGTCTCGGGGTCGGTCACTCCGGGCGCCATGGCGTCACGCGGGCAGGAGGCGGTCCACCGCCTCGGCGAGGGAGAGGCTGGAGGTGAGGCCGGGGGAGTCGATGCCGACCATGTTGACGAGCCCGGGGAGCCCTCGCCCGCTCTCCTCGGCGACGACGAAGTCGCGGAAGCCCTCGCCCGGGGCCTGGAGGCGGGCCCGGATGCCGGCGAGGTCGGGGGTGAGGTCGTCGTCGGCGATGTCGGGGACGAGCCGGCGGACGTCGGCGCCGAAGGCGGCGCGGCGGCCGTCGTCGACGGTGAAGTCGAGGCGCCGCTCGGGGACGTGGTGGGCGTCGGGGCCGAAGCGCAGCCGGCCGTCGAGCCCGAGCACGGCGTGGATGCCGAGGTGGACCGGGGTGGGGACGGGGTAGACGAGTCGGGAGAGGAGGCGAGCCTTGGCGCTGGCCACGGCGAAGTAGCTGCCCTTCCACCAGTGCAGGCGGTAGCCTGAAGCGTCGGGGTCGATGCCGGCGAGGGCGGCCACCCGGTCGGACTCGAGACCGGCGGCGTTGACCACGCGCTCGGAGGTGATGGCCTCGGTCCCACCCGGGGTCCGGACGGTGAGACGGTACCCGCGGTCGCGCCGGTCCAGGCCCACGAGCTCGGCCCGGGTCTGGAGGAGGGCCCCCGCGCCCCGGGCCTCCTGGAGCAGCGCGTCCATGAGGCCGTGGGCGCTGACGATCCCGGTGCTCGAGGAGAGGAGCCCGGCCACCGCCCGGACGTTGGGCTCGAGGCGCCGGCACTGGGCGGCGGTGAGCCTCTCGAGCTCCACCCCGTTCCCTCGTCCCCGCTCGAGAAGGGCGTCGAGCTCGGGCTCCTCGCCCTCCTCCGTCGCCACCACGATCTTGCCCGTGCGCCGGTGGGGGATCCCGAGCCTCTCACAGGTCTCGTAGAGGAGCTGCTTCCCCCGGACGCAGTGGACCGCCTTGAGGCTGCCGGCGGGGTAGTAGAGGCCGGCGTGGACGACCTCGCTGTTCCGGCTCGAGGCCTCGGTGCCGTGGCGGTCGCGGCGCTCGAGGACCACGAGCCCGGGGAAGCGGGGGGCGAGGCGGGCGGCCACCGCCAGGCCCGCGACCCCGGCGCCGACGACGGTGAGGGGCGTGTCGGCCATCGCCGCCGATGATACCCGGTCGATACGCCTCGAACGGTTCCGGGGAGCGCTGGGGTCAGGTCTGTGGAGGCGAATGGAGCAGGATGCGGGGGGTGAGGTGTCGGAGAGCAGGGGCACGGTTGAGGGGTGGGGTGGGGTGTTCTCACGACCTGACCCCTTCGGGGCTCGGGAACGACGGCCCTCGTGCTCGGGGTCCGGGTGGTGTGGGGTGGGGAGTGAGGGGCGTGGGGGGGTGTGGGTATCATGTGGGGTGCCAATCCTCCTGGTTGTGTTCGTGGTGCTGCGGCTCGGGCAGCAGGCGGTCGAGACGGTCCTCGCGGTCCTGAACCGGAGGCACGCCCTCGAGCCGGGACGCCTCGCCGCGGCGGGCCGTGCCCTCGGCATCGACGACGAGGACCTGGCGAAGGCGGTGGCCTACTCCGGTGACCGCTACCGGTTCGGCCGGGTCCACGGCTGGACCGAGGTGCTGGTGGGGCTGACCTTCATCGCCCTCGGCGGGCTGGGCCTGGTCGAGGACGGAGCCCGGGCGGCGGCGGCGGGCCTGGGCCTCGGCGTCATCGCCACCGGCCTCGCCTTCTTCGGCATCGGGGGGGTGCTGAGCGGGCTCCTCGAGCTGCCCTTCGACCTGTACGACACCTTCGTGATCGAGGAGAGGCACGGGTTCAACCGCCAGACCCTCGGCGGCTTCGTGCTCGACCGGGTGAAGGGGATCGGGATCGGGGTGGCCCTCGGGGGGCCGGTCGTCGCCGCGGTGCTCTGGATCATGGAGCGGATGGGGCCCACCTGGTGGCTCTGGGCCTGGGGGGTGACCACCGCCTTCAGCGTCTTCGCGGCCTGGATCTACCCCACGGTGCTGGCGCCGCTCTTCAACACGTTCACGCCGGTGCCCGACGGCGAGCTCAAGGACGCCATTCTCGCCCTCGCCCGCCGGGTGGGCTTCCGCGCCGGGGGGCTCTTCGTGATGGACGCCTCCCGCCGCACCGCCCACGGGAACGCGTACTTCACTGGGCTCTTCGGCCAGAAGCGGATCGTGCTCTTCGACACCCTCCTCGAGGCCATGGGCACGCGCGAGGTGGTGGCGGTCCTGGCCCACGAGCTCGGCCACTTCAAGCTGCACCACGTGCGCTGGGCCATCGTGCGCAGCGTGGCCGGGAGCGGCCTGGTCTTCTACGGCCTCGGGCTGTGTCTCCCCCTGGAGGCCTTCTACTCCGCCTTCTTCCTGGAGAAGACGTCCTACGGGGCCCTGGCCGTCTTCAGCCTCTGGTTCGGCCTGGTGAGCTTCCTCCTCCAGCCCCTCGGCAACGCGCTGTCCCGGCGCCACGAGTTCGCCGCCGACGCCTTCGCCCTGGGGAGCGGCGCCACCGCGGCCGAGCTGGGGAGCGCGCTCCGGAAGCTGCGGGAGAAGAGCCGCCACCTGCCCCTCTCCCACCCTCTGTACTCCCGGGTGTACCACTCGCACCCGCCGCTTCTGGAGCGGCTGCGGGTGATGGGGGCGCTGGACGAAGCGGTCGCGCCCCCTCGCGCGGCGCCGTAGCGGCCCCCTTCCGCCCGGGGCGTGGGCGCGTGGCGTGCCCCCCGGGGTCGCATTCCGTCACGTGTGTAGGAGGTCTTTCCCCGGGGACCGGGATCGAGAAGAATAGGCCCCATGATGACCAAGGGTTCGCCGTTCGCCGTGCTGATCGCTACGGCCGTGACACTCTCCTGCTCCGCCCCGCAGCCGACCCCGCCCGACGCCGACGTCGAGGCCCGCATCGACGCCCTGCTGGGCCAGATGACGCTGGAGGAGAAGGTCGGCCAGATGAACCAGTACTCCAGCTTCCACGACCTGACCGGGCCGGCCCCGGAGGAAGAGAGGGCCCGCGCCCGTCTCGACGATCTCAAGGCCGGTCGCGTGGGCTCGATGCTGAACGTGCTCGGCGCCGAGGCCACCCGGGCGGCCCAGAAGGAGGCGGTGGAGGGCAGCCGCCTGGGCATCCCCTTGATCTTCGGGTACGACGTGATCCACGGCTACCGGACGATCTTCCCGGTGCCCCTGGGCGAGGCGGCGAGCTGGGACCTGGAGGCCATCGAGGCGTCGGCCCGGGTGGCGGCCACCGAGGCGGCGGCGGCGGGGGTGCACTGGACCTTCGCTCCCATGGTGGACATCTGCCGCGACGCCCGCTGGGGGCGGATCATGGAGGGCGCGGGCGAGGACCCCTTCCTGGGCGCCCGGATCGCGGCGGCCCGGGTCCGGGGGTTCCAGGGGGCGTCGCTGAGCGACCTGGACTCCATCGCGGCCTGCGCCAAGCACTACGCGGCCTACGGCCTGGCCGAGGGGGGCCGCGACTACAACACCGTCGACATCTCCGAGCAGACGCTCCGCAACGTCGTGCTTCCCCCCTTCCACGCCGCCGAGGAGGCCGGGGTCGCGACCTTCATGAACTCGTTCAACGAGATCGGCGGGGTCCCGTCCACGGCCAGCGTCCACCTGCAGCGCGAGATCCTGAAGGGCGAGTGGGGCTTCGAGGGGTTCGTGGTCTCGGACTGGGGGTCCATCGGCGAGCTGGTCGCCCACGGCGTCGCCGCCGACCTCACCCAGGCGGCGCAGCTGGCGGTGGAGGCGGGCAGCGACATGGACATGGAGGCCCAGGCCTACGTGTCCCACCTCGTGGAGCTCGTGGAGTCGGGGAGGGTCGAGGAGGCGCGGGTCGACGACGCGGTGCGCCGCATCCTCCGAATCAAGTTCGCCCTGGGCCTGTTCGACGACCCCTACCGGTACTCGGATTCGGAGAGGGAGAAGGCGCTCCTCCTCACCGAGGAGCACCTGGCCGCGGCCCGCGACGTGGCCCGCAAGTCCATCGTGCTCCTCAAGAACGAGGGCGGCATCCTCCCCCTGGAGAAGGGCGGGACGATCGCCGTCATCGGCCCCTTCGCCGCCGACAAGAACGCCGCCCTGGGCAGCTGGCGGGGCCAGGCCATCCCCGACTCGGCGGTGTCCCTGGTCGAGGGGATCCAGGCGGCGGTGGGCAGCGACGCGACGGTGCTCCACGCCGAGGGGGTGCCGCTCATCGCCGGGACGCAGGACTTCGGCGCGGCCCCGACGTTCGTGGAGGACGACCGCTCCGGCTTCCCGGCGGCTCTCGACGCGGCGCGGAGGGCCGACGTGGTGGTCCTGGCCCTGGGCGAGGGGGCGTTCCAGTCGGGGGAGGCCCGCAGCCAGGCCGACATCGGCCTCAAGGGACTCCAGGACGAGCTCCTCCGCGAGGTCCTGGCCGTGAACGAGAACGTGGTGGTGGTCCTCACCGCGGGCCGGCCCCTGGTGATCACCCACGTGGCGGGGAGTGCTCCCGCCATCCTCAACGCCTGGCTGCTGGGCTCCGAGGCCGGTCACGCCATCGCCGACGTTCTCTTCGGCGACTACAACCCCTCGGGCAAGCTGCCGGCGAGCTTCCCCCGGTCGGTGGGGCAGATCCCGGTCTACTACGCCCACAAGAACACGGGTCGTCCCGCCACCCCCGGGAACGTCTTCTCGTCGCGCTACATCGACATGCCCAACGAGCCCCTCTACCCCTTCGGCTACGGCCTGAGCTACACCACGTTCGAGTACTCCGCGCCGAGGCTGAGCGCCGCCGAGATGACGCCGGGGGGCTCGGTGGAGGTGACGGCCACCGTGAAGAACACCGGCGAGAGGGTGGGGACCGAGGTGGTCCAGCTCTACGTGCGCGACCTCGTGGGCAGCGTCACGCGCCCGGTGAAGGAGCTCAAGGGCTTCCGGAGGGTCACCCTGGAGCCCGGCGAGTCGAAGGACGTGAGCTTCACCCTCGAGGCCCCCGACCTGGCCTTCTTCACCGCCGAAGGGAAGTGGGAGGCCGAGCCCGGCGACTTCGTGGCCTTCGTCGGCCCCAACTCCCGCGACACCCAGGAGGCCCCCTTCACCCTGAAGTAGACCAGCCCGGGGGGAGCGGCGGTCGTGCCTCGGGCAGGCCGCCCAGCTCGGCCAGGCCGACCTCGCGCCAGTAGAGGACGCAGGCGCCCTGGCACACCGCGGCCTCGGGGCAGTCGTGACACCGGGGCGGCATCATCTGCTTGGCCCGGAAGAAGCGGGCGGCTCGCGACTCCCACACCTGCTCGAAGGGATCGCGCAGGAGGTTCCCCAGGCTCTCGCCGTGGGCGAAGCTGGAGCAGGGAAGGACGTCGCCCCCGGGGCCCACGTGCAGCAGCCCGTCGGCGGCGGCGCAGCCCCGGTTGCCGAGGCCGTGGGCGACGGTGTTGAGCAGGCACAGCGGGAGAGGGGAGTACCAGATGAGCTGGACGCCGCGCGCCTCCGCCCGGTCGCGGAGCCGGAGGACGTGGGGACCGACCTCGGAGTAGGGCACGGCGAGACCCGGGCCGCTCCCGGCGCTGCCGCAAGGAATCACGAGGTTCATGGTGAGGCGCTCGAGCCCGCGGTCGGCCACGAGGTCGACGATCCCGGGGGCGTGGGCCAGGTTCTCCCGGTTGAGGGTGGTGTTGGTGTGGACCCGGACGCCCCGCTCCTGCAGGTGTCCCACCGCGCCCCAGAGACGCTGGAAGGCCCCGGGGCGGTCGACCAGGTCGTCGTGGACCGCGGCGGTGGGCCCCTCGAGGGAGAGCTGCGCCGAGTCGAGGCCGGCCTCGGCCAGCTCGGCCACCCGCCGGGCGTCGAGGCGCTGGCCGTTGGAGATGAGGTTGACCTTGAGGCCGAGGCCCCGGGCGTGGGCGACGAGGCGGGGCAGCCCCGGGCGCAGGGTGGGCTCGCCGCCGGTGAAGCTGACCGAGGGACAGTGGGCGTCGTGGCGGATGACGTCGAGGACGCGGCACACCTCGTCGTCGGTCATCACCCGCTCCTCGCTCCAGCCGTCGGGCAGGGCGCCCACGCCACACCCGGCGTAGCAGAACGCGCAGGAGAGGTTGCAGCGGTAGGTGAGGGCGACCTCGGAGAGGACGGGGTAGCGGCAGAAGTCGGCGGTGAAGGGCTCGTGCTCCACCGCTCGACGCCCCACGCCCTCGCCCAGGGTGCCGTTCAGCCAGGCGGTGAGGTCGGTGAAGAACGCGTGGAGCTCGCGGCGGCGGCGGGGGCCGTCGCCCTCGCGGGCGAGGACCTCGGCGATACCGGCACCGTCGTCGACCATCGCCCCCAGGACGCGCAGCGCGGTGGGGTTGAGCTTGACCGGGGTGTTGGGGACGAGGATGAGGAGCTCGTCGGCGGGGCGGACCATGAGGTGGGGGCGCGCGCTGGTCATCATCTCGTCGACCCAGCGCAGGTCGATGGGGTGGGGCTGGTCGGGGCTGAGCTCCACCCAGAGGGGGCCCGGCTCCGGGCGCGCGGGCCGGATCACCCGGTGACCTCGCCCCCGTTGTCGCGCCAGACGGCACGGGCCTTCTCCAGGGCGGCGGCGACGATGGCGAGGATGTGCTCGGACTCGGTGTGCCAGCCCCCGTGCTTGTCGGCGTGCTGGCGGACCACGAGGAAGCGGACACCCTCGCTCTCGTCCCGCTCGAAGACGATGTCGACGCCGTCCCGGCGCTGGCGGGGAGAGACGGGGGGCATGCGGAAGTCGCCCTTGCCCAGGACCACCGCGTACAGGTACGGGTAGTCGGTTCCCTTCACGTTGTTCATCGCCACCTGGACCTGGACGCCGAGGAAGCCCGACTCGTCCTCGCGGGCCGGGCGGAGCATGAGGCGCGCGTCCACCGGGTACTTGCCCCGCCGGCCCTCGCGCAGGGCGAGCATGGGGACGGGGTCGAAATCGCCGGCCCCCAGGCGCTCGGCCTGGGCGCGGGCCACGGCCAGGGCCTCGCCCTTCTTCCGCAGCTCGCTCGGGTTCCAGGTCGTGCGCAGGCCGTTCAGCCAGAGGGGAACGAGGAGCAGGGGCGCGGCGACGGCGAGGCGGAAGAAGGAGTCGGCCCCGAGGACCGCGCCGGCCGCGACGACGGCGAACCCGAGGACGACCAGGAGGGCGACGAGGGTGAGACACCCCCGGACGTTGGAGAGGTCCCAGGGCGTGGTGTCCCAGCGCCGGCCGCTCTCCTCGAGAGCCGTCACCCGGTCGAGCCAGTCGTCTTCGACCGGGGCCCAGACCTCCTCGTGATCGGGGGTGGCGCCGCCGGGGGCGTTCGACTGGTGGCGCACCCACAGGGGGAGGTGGCCCGCGAGGACGAGGACCAGCCCGATCCAGCCTCCCGCGGGAGCGACGGTCCAGATCGCGAGGCCGACGGCGAAGAGTGCGGCGGCGAGAAGGATTCGCGTGCGTAGATCCGGCAGCGGGAACGCGAAGCGGAGCTGGGACTCCTCGGCGGCGCTGGGCCAGAGGCCGCTCAATGGGAGCCTCCGGAGACGCAGGCGGAGTGGCAGGCGGAGTGGCAGGCGGAGTGACAGGCGCTGTGACAGGCCGAGTGGCAGGCGTCGTGGCAGGCGCTGTGACACGCGGAGTGACAGGCGCTGTGGCAGGCCCCGTGCTCGTAGGCGGCAACGAGATCGTCGGGGGCGAACGCGGCCATGGACGCGCGCGCGGGGGCGGGGCCGAGGGCGGCGAGGCCCACGTCGGCGAAGGAGGCGGTGGCGCCGGCGCCACCGAAGCTCCCCCCCCCGCCCTCGAAGGGCGCCGGGGAGCCGCCCCCTCCGCCGCGCCAGACGCCGGGGCCGCTCGAGTGATGGTGGCTCACCCACCAGGGGAAGTAGTGGCGGTAGTCGTCCGGGGTGGCGAAGTGACGACCGGCCACCGTGGCCGCGTCGGGGAACATCTCCTCGAAGAGGTGGCGGTAGTGCTCGCGGGTGGCGTCGAGATCGGCGTCCCAGGCCTTGCGTTGCACCGTGCCCACCAGCACCTCGCCGAGGCGCTCGGCCAGGCCCTCGGGCACCGGCGCGATCTCCTCCTCCAGCTCCTCCCAGACGAATCCCTGATAGGGCTCGTTCTCGGGAGGGGAGTCCCCGGTGCGGGCCAGCCACAGCACGCCGTCCCGCGTCTCCCGCCGCAGCCGGCCCCGGGCCACGAGGGCGTCGAGGACCATGGCCAGCACCACCTGGAAGGGGAGCCCGAGCAGGGCGAGGGCCTCGATGTCGGTCAGCTCCGCCACCTTCCCCGGCTTGCGGAAGGTCTGGAGACGCAGGCGCGGCGGCTCCCAGTCGTCCCGCTCCCAGAGCACGTCGGCGGCCGTGGTGTAGGCCCGGGCCAGGCCCTTGAGCTTGCGCGAGGCGACCGCGAGGGCGGCCAGGGCCAGGAGGAGGAGAAGGGGGAGGACGGTGAAGGCCCGTCGCCGGAGCCGGTCCCGGGCCTCGGCCTGCTGCCGCTCGGCGGCCACGGCGGCCGCGGCCCGGCGGCGCTCGGCGGCCACGGTGACACCGGGGAAGCGGTCCGCGGGCAGGTAGAGCTGCACCCGGTGGTCCTGGAAGGAGGCCAGCTGCTCCTGGTGGAAGCGGACCCACAGGACCGGGGGCTCGCCCTCACCGCGATAGGTGATGAGGTAGCGCCCGTTGACCCAGGGCTCGGTGCGCAGCCCCGCGGTCGACGCCTCCTCCAGGGTGAGCTCGCCGGAGTGCGGCGCGGGCACCGAGGTGAAGACCGTCACCAGAGTCTGGTGTTCGAGGGGCTCGTCCCACTGGACCGGCGCCCAGCTGAGGACGACCAGGCGCTCGCCGTCCGCGCTCTCGGTGACGTCGACGAGTCCCGCGGCGGCCAGGTCGGCGTCGTAGGAGAAGGTGTAGGTGGCCTCGCCGGGACCCCAGGCTTCCCCGTCCGCGAGCACCACGTCCCAGCGGTCGCTGCCGGCGGGGGTGATGGAGAGAGGCACCTGGCGTCCGCCCGGCAGCTCGGCGTGGCCCTCGCGAAAGCGGGGCGGGGCGGCCTCTCCCTGGAAGTAGAAGCCGTGCATCGTCCCGGTCGTGCGCCAGCGCACCTGGTAGGTGATCCGGGCCCGGCCGGCGCCGTCGAGAACGAGGCCGACCTCGACCCAGTCGGGGGTGCCCTGGGCGAGGGCCCCGCCGCTCCCGGCGAGGAGAGCGGCCACGACCAGCAGCCCGCGCACGGCTCGCCCGATCATGGCCGCGATTCTATCGCGCTATGCTGCGCTCTACATACCGAGGACTGGCCTGCGGCCGGCTGCCTTGGCGGCCCTTCGGGGCCGTCTCTGCTACTGGTGGAGTGAGGTAAGCTCGCCCCCGGCCATGCGCGGCGTGACCCTCCTCGGCGTGCCCTGGGACGAGCACTCATCGCACCTCCGAGGGGCGGCCCTCGCTCCCCCCGCCCTCCGCGCCGCCCTTCGCTCGCCCTCCTCCAACCTGTCCACCGAGTCGGGCCTGGATCTGGGAGACGAGCCCCGCCTCGCCGACGCCGGAGATCTCGAGGTTCCCCCGGGGGTCGCGGCCGTTGAGACCATCGAGGAGAGCGTGGCCCGTCTCCTCGACCGCGAGAGGCGAGTGCTGGTCCTCGGCGGCGACCACGCCGTGGCCTGGCCCTCGGTCCGGGCCCACGCCCGGCGCTACGAGGACCTGACCGTTCTCCACCTCGACGCGCACCCCGACCTCTACGACGAGTTCGAAGGGAATCGTCTCTCCCACGCCTGTCCCTTCGCCCGGATCATGGAGGAGGGCCAGGTGGCGCGGCTGGTGCAGGTGGGCATCCGCACGATGAACCCGCCGCAGCGGGCCCAGGCCGAGCGCTTCGGCGTCGAGGTGATCGACATGACGCTCTGGCGTCCGGACCTCACCGTGAACGCCGCCGGTCCGGTCTACGTGTCTCTCGATCTCGACGTGCTGGACCCGGCCTTCGCTCCCGGCGTGTCCCACCCCGAGCCCGGCGGCCTCTCCACCCGCGAAGTGATCGGCCTCCTGCAGCGCGTGAAGGGCCCCGTGGTCGGCGCCGACCTCGTGGAGCTCAACCCCACCCGCGACCCCACCGGTCTCACCGCCCGGGTCGCCGCCAAGCTCGCCAAGGAGCTCCTCGCCCGCCTCCTCACGACTGCGGAATGCGGATGAGACGTCATTCCGCAGTCTTTCCGTCCGCAACGTTCACCCGTTCGTATCGACCGAAGTCTGTTTCCTTCTCCCTCACGACTGCGGAATGCGGATGAGACGTCATTCCGCAGTCTTTCCGTTCGCGCGGGGACTCTCGACCACCATCCTCACATCCGCGTGTCATGATTGCGCCCATGGCTCACTACGCCACCAAGGTCATCGTGGTCACCGGGGCGTCCCAGGGCATCGGTCGGGCGCTGTGTCGGGAGCTGGCCCCCCAGGGCCCCCGCCTCGTCCTCGCGGCGCGTGACGTGGCCGCCCTCGAAGCGGTGGCGTCGGAGTGCCGGAGCCTCGGGGCCCAGACCCTCGTCGTCGAGACGGACGTCACCGATGTCGATGCCTGCCGCCGCCTGATCGAGCGGGCCGTCGAGACGTTCGGCGGCGTGGACGTCCTCGTGAACAACGCCGGCATCGGGATGGTGGCCCGCCTCGACGAGGTGAAGGACCTGGCGGTGTACGAGCGGCTGATGCAGGTGAACTACCTCGGCAGCGTCTACCCGACCTACTTCGCTCTCCCCTCTCTCGAGAAGAGCCGCGGGCAGGTCGTGGCGGTCTCGAGCCTCGCCGGGCTGACCGGGGTGCCCCAGCGCACCGGGTACGCCGCGACCAAGCACGCCCAGATCGGCTTCTTCGACTCGCTCCGGGTGGAGATGCGCGAGAAGGGGGTGACGGTCACGGTGATCGCCCCCTACTTCGTCCAGTCGGAGATCCGGTATCGAGCGCTGGCCGGCGATGGCCAGCCTCTTCCCGCCTCGCCGGTTCACGAGTCGAAGGTGATGACCGCCGAGGAGTGCGCGCGTCAGATCGTGAGGGCGATGGAGAAGCGGCAGCGCATGCTCGTCATGACCCTCACGGGTCGGCTGGGGCGCTGGCTCAAGCTGGCCGCCCCCGGCCTGGTCGACCGGATCGCCGAACGCTCCGTCCGCCGCGGTCAGTAGCTCCGGAGCCGAGAGTCCCCGGAGGTCCCGGCTCTGCCGGCACCAGGCATCCGAGCCAAGAGGACTGAGCGCCTGCGGCGGGGCCATCACCAGGGCCGTCCGGCGGTGGTGTTGCGGTGGGCCCCGCGCGGCGCGCAGCCCCGTCCGTCGCTCGTGCGAGCACCGCGTGGGGGCCCGCGACTCCACCGCCCGCGCAGCAGGGACCGGCCCCGCCGCGAGAGCAGAAGCCCCTAGGGCTCAGCCTGGAACGGCAGGGCCGGGCCGAGCTTTCGCGCCACGCGGTCCCGGATCCAGCTCGCGTCCCACCACTCGGTCGGGTTCACCGGCAACCCGCCCACGAGTGTGGTGAAGTGCAGGTGGTCCCCCCCCGCCAGTCCGGTGGCGCCGGTCCGTCCGAGAGTCGCGCCCCGCTCGACCTCCTGTCCCTCCGTCACGTCGATGGACGAGAGGTGGGAGTACAGGGTCATCAGGCCGTACCCGTGATCGAGGACCACCGTGTTCCCGTAGATCCCGAAGTAGCGGGCCATCGCCACCACCCCCCGGTTGGCGGCGGGCACCGGAGAGTGGGCCACCGAGGCGAGGTCGTAGCCCAGGTGGGTCTGCTGGTCGACCTCCTTCCCCTCGTAGAAATAGGTCCGCTGGTCGGCGAAGGCCGACATCACCTGGGCGTTGGGGAAGGGCAGGAAAGACTCGGTCCACAGGAACTCCGGGGTCGAGACCCCGGACAGCTCGACCAGCTCCTCGGCGTTGGCCTGTCGCAGATCGCGGTTCACCTGGAGGTAGTTCTCGAGCAGGTCGCCGCGGTCCTCGACTCCCGGCGTGCGGCGCAGGATCTCCGGGACCACGCGAGCCATGAACGAGTCGGAGAGAGCGATGCGGTCGGTCGCCGGCGGCTTCGGGAAGAAGCGGTCGACGAACGAGACCTCCGCGCGGTTGGCGACGTCGTCCTCGGCCGCGAGCCGCAGCCCCGCGTCGTCGCCGAGGTCCCAGGGCACGCCGAACAGGCAGAACCGATCCCCCGGGCCTCCGCCGGGCAGGGCGGCCCCGGGGAAGAACCACTCGCCGGCCTGCACACCGTCCCGGACCGCGGTGTCCCCCACACGGTAGACGACGACGCCGGCCCCTCCCTGGGAGACGTAGTTGTGGATCGAGAGCACCGAGAGCTCCGGCGGAAAGAGGCGCACCGGCAGGCGTACCTCGAGCACCGTCGGGTCCGGGTGAAGCAGCCACGTCCCGGGCCGGGTCGCGGTGGCCCGGAGCACCGCCTCGCCCTCGCGGAGCCCGGTCACGCCCTCGTGACCGACGACGGTGTCGATCTCGTCGTGCTCCGTCCGCTCGCCGGCGAAGGCCCAGACCGGCAGCGGGCGGTAGCTCCTCTCCTCGACCACGTGGGTGAGGTCGCCCTGAACGAGCTCGAGGCGGAGACCGGTGAGGCCCCGTCCGGGGCTGGAAGCGGTCACCACCACCGGCGTGCGGGCCCCGAGACCCGGGACCGCGGGACGGATCTCCAGCACGGGGGCCGACCCGCCCCGGAGGGTGACCACGAGCCCGGCCACCACGACCAGGGCGAGAACGACGAAGGCGGCGATCTTCAGGGCAGTCTTCATGGGAGCTCCGGAATGAATGCGGACGGTTGATCGATCATACGACGACTCGCCCGAACGGCCTCTCGAGGACCGAGCCTGCGGGGGATGCCCAGGCCAAGGACACGATCCCGCCATGGCGATCGTGTCCTTGGCAGACGCGCCGATTCGGCCGGAGCGCGCGGGCGGTTCGGCGGCCCCTGGCGGCGAGTGACACACTTGCAGGCGTGGGCGGACCGCCGTACACTGGCATGGGCTAAGTTGCGAGGGCTCTAGGGAATATGGCCAGCGAGGAACCCGCCGTCCCCGAGACCGGAGAGCTCCCGGCGACGGCAATCGTGCCCCGCAAGCCGCGCCCGCCCTTCTACAAGGATCCCCTCAGCATCATCGGCTGGGGCCTGGCCCTCGCCGCGGTGGTGGCCTACTGGTACTTCTTCGTTCGCCGGCCCGTCCCGAAGCCCGGGGAGCAGGTGGCGCGCTTCAGCCTCGTCGAGGGCCGGGTGCGGGTGAAGCCCAACGCCCTCGAGATCTGGAAGGACGCGGTGCTCCAGGATCTCCTCCACGTCGGTGACATGGTGCAGACCGAGCGGGCGTCGGGAGCCGCGATCTCCTTCAACTCCGGGAGCACGCTGGGCGTCAGGGCCAACAGCATCGTCTACCTCGGAGGGTCGGCGGAGCTGTCCACCGCGGCGTGGCGGGTCGAGTCGGGGAACGTGGACTTCTCGGTGGGAGACCAGGTCACCGAGATCGTCAGCCCCAACCTGACCACGACCGCCGAGCGCCACACCCGGGGGAGCATCGACGTGGAGGAAACGGGCGCCACCGGGGTCAAGGTCTACGAGGGGCAGGCGGCGGTGGCGACCCGCCGGGGCCAGGTGGTCACCCTCGGCCAGAACGAGGCGGTGCTGGTCGACGCGCAGGGCGAGGCGGGGGAGAAGCAGGCGCTGCCGCCGGCACCGAGGCTGCTGGCGCCGGAGATCCGCGCGACCGTGCCCTTTGCCGCGCCGCCGGAGGCGACGGCGGAGCTGTCGTGGGAGGCGGTCATCAACGGCGACACCTACCACGTGGCCCTCGACTACAACGTGTCCCAGGCCGAGCTGCTCCTCGCGGCGACCCTCGACGTGCCGGGCATTCGAAAGACCAGCCACGCCCTCGAGGGACTCGATCCCGGGCGCTACTTCTGGCGAGTGGCGGCGGTCAACGAGTCGGGGCTCGAGGGTGAGTTCTCCCGCGTCTCGTTCTTCTCGGTCGACCCCCTCCCCGCACCCGTCGCCGTCCCCGAGCCCACCCTCGACGTGCCGTTCCTCACTCTGGCGTCGGTGGTGGAGGTCGCGCCCGGCATCCTTCACGTCCGCGGGACCGCTGCCCCCGGCAGCGACGTCACCGTGGACGGCTTCCCGGTGACGCTTCTCCGCGACGGCTCCTTCAGCGAGCACGTCAGGCGGACGAACCGAGCCGAGATCACCGTGCGCGCCACGTCTTCCGACGGGCAGTTCGCCGAGCAGACCCGCCCGGTTCCCCCGGCAGCCCCCTAGGATGGCCCGCGAGCGCTGGTTCTACGCCGAGGACTACCAGCGGAGGGGCCCGGTGCCCCTCGGCCAGCTGGTCGATTCCGTCCTGACCCAGCGGGAGCCCCGGAGCGTGCTGATCTGGCGGAAGGGGTACCCGGCCTGGACCCAGGCCGAGGACGTCCCCGAGGTCCAGGAGCGGATCGCCCCGATCCTGACGCGCCGGGAGGCCGAGGAGGCCCAGCGCCGGACGCCGGCCCCCGCGGCGGTCGAGGTGCCGGCCTCGCCTCCCCCCCCGGTGCCCCGCAGTGCCAACCCGCTTCTTCTCTACGGCGGACTCGCCACCGGGGTCGTGGTGACGGGCCTGGTGGCTTGGCTGCTCTGGCCAAGCTCCGAGACGGCGGCCCCGCCCCAGGTGGTGCCCCTCGGGGGGACGACCGCCGAGAATGCGCCCGCGGTCGTGATTCCCGCGCCGGCGGCCCCCCCGGCGGCCCCCCCGGCAGCCACTCCGGTGCCCACTCCCCGGACGGCTCCCACCGAGGGCCCTCCGGCGTCCGCCCCCGGCGCGGCCCCGACGGCGACGGCCCCGCCCCCGGCGGCCACCCCCGTTCCCTCCGCGGTCGGCGGGGAGGAGACGGACCTTCCGATGTCCGAGGTGCGAAAGCTCCGCCAGGTCGCGGTGTGGTCGGGCACCCGTCTCGAGCTCACCGTGGTCAACGACACGTCCTGGCGGGTCACCGAGGTCTACGTGCAGGTCCAGAGCTTCGTGGGGAACGAGATGGTCGAGGGTACGACGCCCATCCTGCTGCTGCCTCCGGCGGCGACGGTCGACGACGAGGTCGCCAGCCTCCTCGAGAAGGTCGCCCCCGATCGGAGGAAGCCGGGGGTCAACCCGATGGACACGGGCAAGTTCTCCGGCGAGGCGGGCCCGCGTCCCGACGCGTTCCGCTGCGACATCGTGTCCGCCCGGGGCTACGCTCCGCGCTGACCCGTCTCAGTCCACGAGGTCGACGCAGATCAGCCCTTCGGCCGACGGGACCCCTTCGAGGCCCCGCTCGTCGCGCGCGGCCACGCGCCAGCGGAAGGCCCCGCCCCACGGGAGGCTCAGCGGCACCGGCGGTGGCCCGACGTCCCGTTCGAGGAGCACGGTGTCCGCACCCACCGGAAGGATCTCGAGGTGGTAGCTCGGGGTCGCGGCCTCCCAGCGGAGATCCAGGGGCTCGCCCCGGCTGGTGAAGACGGGGTCCCGGCCCGGCCACAGGCTCTCCTCGCCGGGGGGGGGTGGCGTGTCCGCCGGGGCGGTCGGGGGGCGACCGGAGCTCACCACCGTGCCGCTTCCCGGAACGAGGCTCACCCCCCGCCCGGAGGCCAGGACCTCGAAGCGGCCCTCGATGCAGGTCACGATCGTGCGCTGGTCTTCCCGACGCACGATGGCTCGACCCAGGCCCCGCACCTCGCCCTCGGCGGTGACGAGCTTCAGCGCCTCGTGGGTCCTGGCGTCGAGAACCACACGTCCTCTCTCGACGACCACCGCGAGCAGGTGCTCGTCGGGGAAGCGCAGCTCGGAGCCGGGGCCGACGGAGAGCGCCATCCAGGGAAGATCGAGCCGGGCCACGCCCTCGGGACCGGTGCGCAGCCGCTGGCCGATGTCGAACCCCCGGCCCTCGACCGCCTGCTCCCAGCTCGCCACTCCGGTCTCGACCCCGTGCTCGACGAAGGTGAGGCGGGCCAGGGACGCCGCGTCCGGCGCCGCCGCGGACGCCGGGACGGCGAGAGCGGCGGCGAGCAGCACGCCGGCGGAGCGGAGCTCCGGCCTAGGAGAGAGAGACATCTCTGACTTCCCCGGCGGCCGGCCCCTCCCCCGGCCGCGCTCCCGCTGAGTCCGGTCCCGCGACCTTCCCGGGGTCCTTCCGGTCCCGGTAGTTGTACCCGTAGTACGCCTTCGACTTCACGTCCACCGCGTTGAGGACGGCCCCCGTCAGGTCGGTGGTGACCTTGCGGAGGGAGGAGATGGCCCGCTTGAGGACGAGCCGGTCCACCTTGTTCTGCTGCACCACGAGCACCGTGGAGTCGGCGTGGTGAGAGAGAAGAAGGGCGTCGGTCACCGCCGCCACCGGGGGGGAGTCCACGAGGATCCACCGGAAGTCCTGGCGCAGCTGGTCGAGGGCGGTCGCGAGCTCGGGACGGGCGAGGATGGCCGGAGGGTTGGGAGGCAGGGGCCCGGCGGGGATGACCGCCAGGTTCTCGTGCCCGGTGGGGCGGATGAGGCTGCTCAGCTCCGCCTCCCGGACGAAGTAGTCGGTGAAGCCGGGCTCGCGGGGCAGGTCGAGGCGCGTGTGGAGATTGGCGCGGCGCAGGTCGCAGTCGACGAGAACCGTGGACTCACCGGCGGCGGCCATGAGCCGCCCCAGGTTGAGGATGGTGGTGGTCTTCCCCTCGCCCGGCGCCGCGCCGGTGATGAGGACCACGTTGCCCCGCTCGCCGTGCCGCTGGAACAGGAGCGCGGTGCGGAGGTTCTGGTAGGCCTCGGTGGCCAGCGCGGTGTCGTCCTTCCCGTAGCGGGGGATGGACGCGAGCAGCTCCAGGTGCAGGCGGCGCTCGATGTCGTCGGCGTCCTTGATGGTGTTGTCGAGGGCATCCCGCAAGAGCACCCACCCCGCCCCGAGGGCGAGGCCGGCCAGGAGGGCGACCAGGGCCAGGCGCCGCTTGCGTGGCCACACCGGGTGCGTGGGGACGACGGCCCGGTCGAGGAGACGCACGTTGTTGTTCTGCAACGACGCCGCGATGTTGGTCTCGTTCAGCTTCTGGAGGAGCACGCCGTACAGCCCCCCGGCGGCCTCGGCCCGCTTCTTGAGAGACTCGAGCTCGGTGAGCTTGCGGCTCTGCTCGGCGGCTCGTCCCTTGTGGCCGTCGATGGCCTGCTTGAGCTCCCGCTCGCGCCTCTGGAGCTGGCGGTACTCGGCGCGCAGGCTCTCCTCGATCTGGGCGACCCGATTCTGCTTGTCCCTCTCCAGCTGCTGGAGCTGGACCTGGACCTTCTGGACCTCCGGGTGCCCCTCCTTGTACTTCTCGTGCAGCCGCGCGAGGTCCAGGGTGAGGGACTGGAGACGCGCGTTGATCTGGGCGACCGTCTCGTCGGCGCCCACCTGGGGGATGGTGTCGGGCTCGCTTCCCCGGCGCCTCATCGCCGCGAACTCCCCGAGCTGGGCCTCGAGATCGATCCGGCGGGACTGGGCCTGGATGTGGTCCTCGTTGAGCTTGGTGATCGACGTGGTGATGGCGGAGACGCTGCCCTCGGGAACGAACAGGTCCTGCCCCTGGTAGCTCTTGAGGAGCTTGTCCTGGGCCTCCTCCATGTCGGTCTGGGTCGCGGCGAGACGCTCGTTCACCCAGACGTAGGCCCGCTCGGCGGCCTCGACCTGTCCCTCCAGGCTGTAGTCCATGTAGATGTCGGAGAGGGTGTTGGCCCACAGGGCCGCGTCCTTGGGGTTGCCGTCGGTGATCCGCACCTCCACCACGTAGGTGTCGGGAATGGGCTCGACGGCGAGGTGCCGGAGGAATTGGCCCGCGGGGTCTCCCGCCTCCTGAAAGTCGGGGCGGTCGGCCAGCTTGAGCCTCTCCACGACCCGCTCTGCAATCGACCGCGAGCGCAGCACGTTGAGCTGGGTGTTGAAGAACTGGCGGTCCCGGATGGGGTTGCCGGTGCTGACCAGCGCGTCGGTGACGGCGAGCGAGGTCGGGTTCGGCGGCATCACCTGCAGGAGGGTGCGGGCCTGGTAGCGGGGGGCCTGGAGCTCCGCCCCGAGGATGCCGAGGGCGAGCCCGCCGATGGCGGTGGCGGCGAGCAGGATCCGTCTTCGCCAGAGCAGGTCGAGGTAGTACCGGACGTCGAAGTCCCGCTCGGGCCCGCCCTCGACGGGGGCGGGCTCGACGGCCAGGCGGGGGGAGAGCCTCGTGGTCACAGGAGCTTTGCCTTCACCACCACATGATCGCCCGGAGAGAGGACAGGGTCCACGGCTTTCCCGGACCGGACCGCCCGGAGGTCGACCTCGATCTCCCCCCGGCCGTCGGCGTGGTCCACGGCGATCCGGTCGTTCCCGAAGGGGGTGAGTCCCCCGGCCGACTCGATGAGGCGGGTCAGGGTCATGCCGTCCTCCAGCGGGTAGCGGCCGGGCCGGCTCACCTCGCCGCTCAGGGTCACCCAGTGCTGGGTGGAGACGAGGACGGTGTCGCCGCTGAGCAGGTACCGGCTCAGGTCCTCCAGCTCCTGGGGCGAGGGGTCCCTTCCGCCGAGGTGGACCACCAGCGAGTGGCCCCCGTCGGCAAAGGTGCCCTTCTGCCTCTCGACCACCACCTCCCCCGAGGCCTGGGCGGTGAGCCCGCCGGCATCGAGCAACGCGTCGACGAGGCGGGTCCCCTCGCGGAGCGGCTTGCGTCCCGGGTGGAGCACCTCCCCGTACACCCAGACGAACTGGCTCTGGTACTCCTTCAGCCGCACCGAGACCTCCGGCGCCTCCAGATCCTCGGCCACGAGAAGAGGGGCCACCCTCGCGGCGATCTCGTCGGCGGTCGCCCCCGCCACCACCACCTCCCCGGCCCGGGGCAAGAAGATGGCCCCCGTCGGCTGCACCGTGGGCAGGCGGGAGAGGTCGGGCCGGCCGGCGACGACCACCTCCAGGACGTCGCCGGGACCCACGCGGTACTCCGGGGGCGGGCCCGGCGCCACCGCCCCCGCGGTCGCCTGGGCGAGGGCGAGAAGAATCGAGGCGAGGGCTGTCGTCATCACGGCGCGTCCCCGAAGACGTTCCACTCCAGCTGCACGTAGAAGCCGTCGGAGTCGGTGTCGAAGCGTTCGAGGTTCGAGCGGCGCTCCTCGTGGCGGTAGACGGCGCTGAGGAAGAGCTGGCGAAGGACGGCGCGGCGCAGGCCCACATGGTACCCGAAGATGCGGTCCTCCCGGGGCACGCCGGCCCCGGCGGCCACCGTGCGGTAGTCGTTCCACTGATAGCCGAGGCCTCCCTGCAGCTGGAGCTCGAGTGGCAGGGAGAACCGCCCCGTCCCCTGGACGGCGGTGAAGACGTAGAACGCGTTGTCCTCGAAGGCGGAGACCGGGGTCGAGCGGTTGACGAAGAGCGTCACCGCCGACTCGTGGGTGATCTGCTTGGTGATCGAGCCCCCCATCGTGAACCCGCGGTAGCGGGTGCCGCCCGGGCCCGCGTTCGGGCTCTTCTGGTCGCGGTAGCCGACCGTGAGTCGGCCGTTGACCAGGGGAAGGATGTCCCCGGTGAGCGTGAGCTGGGCGTTGTGGGCGCGGTAGGCGGCCTGGGGCCGCTCCGCCGGGGTGGGAACGGTGTCGTACGAGTAGACAACGGTGGTCTTCAGGCTCGGGGTGAGCTCGTAGCCCAGGCCCGCGGAGGCGAGGCGAGAGTCGTAGTCGAAGAAGCTCGCTCCCTCCTGGAAGCGGAGAGCACTGGCGGCGCCGGCGAGCTCCAGGCTCAGGCGCGGGTTGAGGAGGATGCTCAGCCCGCCATCGACGGTGTTGCGGTGGAAGCGGCCGAGGGTGAAGAAGTACTCGCCCCCGGGGTCGACCTCGCGCGTGTCCAGCACCCCGCTCACGAAGGAGTCCTGCACCCTGGCGGTGACGCTGGGACCGACGGGCAGCTCGATGCCCGCCCTCGCGCGGTGGCTGCTGGAGTTGACCTCGTCGATGCTGGAGAAGGCCCGGAAGGACGGCCGGTACTCGAGGGACAGCCGCCCGTCGGACAACGGCGTCTCGGCGGCCACCCGGGGCATGACCTCGAGGTACCGGGCGCGGGTCAGGTTGTCCGGGCCTTCGATGTAGGTGTCGGCGTCGACGTAGCGGGCGTCGATGCCGGCGCGAACGCGGAACGGACCGAAGGGGACGCCGGAGCCGGCGGCCATCGGCTCCACGTCAGGCTCGACGGTCTCGGGGGTCGTCTGCGGCGGCCCCCCGGGGAAGAGCTGCGGATAGAGATCGCTCACCGAGGCCTGCCCCTCGGTGCCGGGGGCGCCGGCCCCGGCCCCGGCGGCGGCGCCCGGGAAGAGACTCCGGGCCAGCTCGGCGGTGCTGGGCGAAGGCTCGGTCTGTGGCTCGACCTCGGCCTGTGGCTCGACCTGGGCCTGTGGCTCGACCTGGGCCTGTGGCTCGACCTGGGCCTCCTGCGTGGTCTCGGGGACCGCCTGGACGCGCGCCGTCGTGGTGGCGAGGACCAGGGCGGCAAGGAGGGTCATCGCACCTCGTCTCCCCTGGCCATGATGCCTTCCGATGTCGGACACGTCCCTCCGGAAACACTGTCTCGATGAGGGTCGAAGCAAGGAATGTGCCCCGGGGGTGGGGACGACGGCTTCACGCAGAACCCCCGACCGCTGGGCCTCGAGACTCCCTCGCAGCCGCAACGCCCCTGTCAGATCACCCCGTCCCTGTCTGGAAAACAGACACGCCTCCAGACCGTTGACGTCATTCGATCAACGCGTAGCCACACGTCAGCCGGGGGCGAGTGTAACGCTTGAGCATATGTGATGCAACTTCCTTTTGTTGTGAGAAAATCTGGCCTTTGGCTTCGAGTTTACGGGGCCTGACCGGGGGGAGCGGAAGCACTCTGTCGGACCTGCTACACTGCGGGACTCGAGGTCGGGGGAACATGGCGAGCCTGCCCAGCGTGATGCCGAAACCGCGTCGCGGCGAGCCACCCGCGGAGCGAGTCGACCGGCTCGGCTGGATCGCGGGAACCTGCGTCGAGTCCTTTGGCGTCCGGATCGGCATCCGCTCCAACGAGGCGCGGATCCTCGAACGCCTCACCCCCCATCTCCCCCCGGCCTGGAAACCGTCCCGGTCGGCCGTCGTCGATCGGCTCTTCTCCCTCTGGGTCGACCCCGGGGCCCGGGGATCACGGCGTCCGGCGCGGCTCTACGCGGGACGCTGCTGCCTGGCCCGGACGACGGATCTGGGTGAGGCCCTCGCGATCCTCGAATCCGAGATCCGCCAGACGGTGGCCGCGGAGTCACGGAGGAGGGTCTTCGTGCACGCCGGGGTCGTGGGCTGGCGGGGACGGGCCATCGTGATCCCCGGCCGCAGCCGGAGCGGGAAGACGACGCTCGTGGCGGAGCTCGTTAAAGCGGGGGCCGACTACTACTCGGACGAGTTCGCGGTGCTGGACGCCCGGGGCCGCGTGTTTCCCTTCCCGAAGCCGCTTTCGATCCGGGGGCCGGGAGGCTGCGACCTCCACGCGCGGAGACGCACGGCCGAGGACCTGGGGGGTGTCAGTGGTCGACGGCCGTTGAAGGTGGGGCTCGTGGCGCTGGCCCACCATCGTCCGGGGAGCACCTGGCGCCCGTCTCAGCTCAGCGCGGGGCGGGCGGTGCTGGAGCTGCTCGCCCACACCGTCCCGGCGCGGCTGCGCCCCGAGGCGTCCCTCGAGGCCCTGGAGCACGCGGTCGAGAACGCGCTCGTCCTCCGCGGGAAGCGGGGCGAAGCCGAAGAGACCGCCCGCCAGCTCCTCGACCGACTCGACACGGTCTAGACGGAGTCGCCCCGGCCGGCCCGCTCCTCGTCGATGAGGCGGCTGCTCTCGAGGAGGAGGTGCTCGACGCTCTGGGCCAGCGGCTCTCCCCGGCCGGCATCGCCCGGCGTGAAACGGAAGCTGCCCTTCTCCCAGGTGAGGAAGGAGGAGGCCGCGTCGATACCCGAGCGGAGCCCGACGCTGGCCGAGACGATCTCTCCGGCGCGGAAGCCCATGGTCGCCGTGGTGTTGTCCTCGTCCTCGGCGAGGGCGGTGAGAAGGCCGCTGAGCCGCCCCTGCGCGCACATCTGAAGGAGCGCCGGCGCTCCGAAGACCTCGATCCGTCCCTGGAATGCCCCCGCCTTGTGTCCCTCTCTCCCACCCGGCTGCTGCTGGAGGTCGGAGTACCGGGTGAGGAGGAGCTGGATGCGCATGAGCAGCTCCCGGATGGGCATCTGCTTGGAGAGAAAGTCGTCGGCGCCGATCTGGAGAGCGCGGTAGCGCTCCTTGTACTTGTCCGAGTCCGAGATGAACAGGAGAGGCGTGTGGCTGAGCAACGGGTGGCTGCGCACCCGGCCGCAGAACTCGAACCCGTCGACCTCGGGCATGCTGATGTCGGCGAGGATGAGCCAGGGTCGGTGCTGCACCGCGAGCTGCCAGGCCGCCGAGCCATCTCCCGCCTCGAGGACGGTGAAGCCCTGGGCCGCGAGCGGCATGGCCAGGTACTTGCGGAAGCCCTCGTCCTCGTCGGCGATGAGCGCGGTGCGGAACTGCGCCGGGACGGTGTCGAAGTCGGGCATGTCCTCCCCGAGACGCCCACCGCGTGCCGCGCCGGGAACGGGGAGAGGGGGAGGGATCTCCTCCGCGATCGTCGGGACCCGGTTCGCGCGCACCCACCCCTCGAGGCCCGGGTGCCAGACCCTGGTGTCCTCCGGGATCGAGGTCAGGACCAGGTCGACGAGCTCCTCGACGTCGACGGGGCCGACCTGGGTCCCGTTCAGAAGGTAGAGCCACTGATCGTCCCGCAGCCCTTCCCCCCGGGGCGGTGGCTCGTCCTGCTTCGTCGCCGGGGAAGCGGCGACCGAGGCCGGGGTGGCGGGGCCAGCCGCCGGCGGCGGAGTGGGCGGTGCCGCGGGCGGCGGGACCGCGTCGCGGGTCGCCTCTTCCGCTTCTGGCTCTTCCCCGTAGAACTCGAGGAGGGATCGGAAGAGCGCCCTGGAGATGCCTCGAAGGGTGTCCTCGACCCCTCGACCCTCGAGGGCCACCGCCTCGAAGAACGGGAGGTTGGCGGGATTGAGGCGGGAGTTCAGGGCGGAGACCGGGAGCGCGGTGGGAAGGTCGCGCTTGTTGTACTGGATGACCATGGGGACCGCGGCGCCGATCTCGTTGGCCAGGAGGTTTCGCTGGAGGCTCTGCTGACTCTCGGCGTTCGCGTCCAGCATGGCGGCCTGGCTGTCGGCCACGAAGACGATGGCGTCGCAGCCCTTGAGAACCATGCGGCGCGTGGCCTCGTAGAAGACCTGCCCCGGGACCGTGTAGATCTGCAGCCGCAGGCGCATGCTCCGAATGACGCCGAGGTCCACGGGCAGGAAGTCGAAGAAGAGGGTCCGGTCGGTCTTGGTGGCCAGGGAGACGAGCTTCCCCTTGTTCTCGAAGGACAGGTGGTCGTGGATCCACTGCAGGTTCGTGGTCTTCCCGCTGAGGCCGGGCCCGTAGTAGACGAGCTTGGCCGTGACTTCCTTCGTCGCGTGGTTGAACAGGGCCATCGCCGGAGGGAGAGCGTCAGCCGCCGGAGGGCGTGGTCGGGCTGGCCGGGGGCTGGGGCGGCAGGATCGGGGGGCCGATGGGCGGAGGAACGGGGGTGATCGGGGGCTGAACCGGCGGAGGCTGAATCGGGGGCAGCACCTCGGCGACCTCCGTCGTGGGTGGCGGTGGCAGCGCCGGGTTGTCCTCGACGACGACGATGTCGCCGCAGAGCCGGTCCGCCATCTCCAGCCTCTTGTCGCGGATGAACTCCATGGCCGCGATGGCGGTGTCGGGCGAGATCGGGCCGTCGGGCCCGGGGTCGAAGCCGATGCGCCTGAGCGTCGCCACGTAGTCCGGGGGCGAGACCTTCTTGAGCTCGATTCGGACCATCTCCAGGACGGCGGAGCTGCCGAGGGTGACGAGCAGGCTGTGGCGCCCGGCAGAGAAGGGCTGGGTCAGGATCGCCCGCCAGCCCCCACCCTCGCCGGGACACACCATGGCCTTCCGGCACGCGTCCACCAGCCACCGCTGTCCGCTGCCCGGGGTCACGAAGCCGTAGAGGCTGTACACGCCGGGCTCGGGGATCTCCACCGCGACGATCGCCCGCAGGCCCCGGGCGCCGGCGCGGAGGGCCTGCTCCTCGAGGGTCTCGGCGGAGGCCCGGGCCTCGATGGCCTCCGGCGGACCCTCGACCTGGAACTGGGTGGCCCGGATCTCGAGGGGCTCCGCCGCCGGAGGCAGCTCGTACTCCATGTCGAGGGCCTTGAGCGCGGTGACCGCGAGGTCCTCGACGGTGGTGACCCCGGTGGGCTCCCAGCCGCCCGGGGGCTCGATGGGGTTGAGGCAGGGCGGGGCCACCTCGACCTGGCTGAGGGTACAGCCCGGGGGAAGGAGCACCGACGCGCCGTAGGTGCCGGGATCGAGGTGTGCCGTGCCGCCGAGCACCCACTCGGGTGTCGGCTGCGGGGCGAGGGCAAAGGTCGCGAGAGGGCCCCCGCCTTCCAGGCGGGCCAGCTCCGCCGAGGCCGGGGTGTCGGGCGCCCCCGAGAGGCGCGTGCGGAGCTGGTAGTCGCCGGGCTGGACGACGGCGAGAGGATAGACGAGCTCGGCCGGTCCCCCGACGGCGGCCATGACGCGACGACCGGCCTCCTCGCGCACGACCGCCCCGTCCTCCCTCAGGAATCGATCCGCCGGGAAGGACAGGCTGTCCCGCCACGCGAGCGTGCTGAAGACCCGTGAGGCCTCGGTGCTGACGCGAACGGCCTCGTTCATCTCCAGGGCCCGCAGCAGCATGCGTCCCCAGAGCGGGTGGGTGACCGGCGTGGTGCGCGGGTCCCCGAAGAGTGGAACCAGGGCCGCCGATCCGACAACGGCCGCGAGGACCAGCGTCTTCGCCCTGCCCCACATAGACCCCTCCACCCCTCGTCAAGCAAGACGGAGGCCAGCGACACCGGCATTGTAAACCAGCGCCTGCCACTCCCGAGGCTGCTTTCCGGACAGCTCCGCCGCGTTCGACCGGGCAGTGGACACAAACCACCCGTTTTTGGCCCCCCGGACCCGGCACGGGCATTGCTTCACGGGGGGCCAGCGGAGGTGATTCGTGGAAGCGGGTCATGCGAGCGTGCCCTTCCTGTTGGGCCTGATCGTCACGGCGGGAGTCCTGGTGCCCGTGCTGCTTCGGATGCGGGCGGCGGTGGCCGAGGCCCGCGCCGACACCCAGGCGGCCCATCCCCAGGTGCAGGCCCTCCAGAACGCCAACGCCAAGCTGCAGGAAGACCTCAGCTTCCTGACCCGCTTCCTCAAGGACTTCCCACGCCTCGCCCGCGAGCTCTACAACAACCTGGGCGAGCGCCAGATCCCCGGCGTCCTGCTGAGCACCGTGCAGCGCAGCCTGGACCCGCAGCAGGTGGCGGTGCTGGTCCGCCGCCAGGAGACGGCCCGACCGAACGACAAGCCGACGAGCGCCCGGTTCGTGGTGGTGGCCGCCTACCCGGAGAACGGGCCGGTGAGGCTGGGCACCGAGGTCCCGGTCGACACCGGAGAGATCGGGTTCGTGGCCGAGTCGCAGATCGTGGCCACCCGGCAGGACCTGGAGGCGGAGGAGGTGACGAACCGCCTGAGACCGGGGCCCGGGCTGAGCGGTATGCTGCGCCCCGATCTCATCGCGCCGCTGGTCTTCGACCGGGAGACGCTGGGGGCGATCGTGGTCGCCCGGCCCCGCAAGAGCGGAGACCCCAAGGCCGCCCTTCGCCTGGTGGCCCAGAGCGGAGCCCAGGTGCTCCACACCGCCGCGCAGATGACCCGCATCAAGCACACCGCGGAGATGGACGGCCTGACCCGCGTCTTCAACAAGAACCACATGGAGCAGACCCTGAACGAGCTCGTCTACCGGGCCGCCTGCGCCGCCTACGACCAGCGGGACGGAGAGCCGGGCAAGGTGAAGCACGGGCTCTCGGTCTTCCTCTTCGACATCGACAACTTCAAGAACTACAACGACGCGAACGGGCACCTGACCGGCGACAACCTGCTGCTGGAGCTGGCGACGCTCGTCCAGCGCAGCGTTCGCAAGGAGGACGTCTTCGGCCGCTTCGGCGGGGAGGAGTTCCTTCTCGTCCTGCCCCACACGAGCGGCGACCAGGCCCTGATCGTGGCCGAGAAGGTCCGAAAGCTCATTGCCAGCCACCCCTTCCCGTTCGGGGACCGGCAGCCCCTCGGGCGGCTCAGCGTCAGCGGGGGAGTGGCGGCGTACCCGGACGACGGCCTCGATGCCGGGGCGATGCTGCGCCGGGCGGACGAGGCCCTCTACGAGGCCAAGAAGCAGGGCCGCAACCGGGTGCGGCCCTCGGTCGGCGTGGCGGCAGCGATGGCGCCACCGGCGCGGGAGGCGGCCTCAGCGTGACGACTCCCTCCGAGGCTGTCGCCGGACCCTCCCTCCCGAGCCTGGCTCCCTACCGGGAGCGAGTCGAGGAGCTGCGGCAGGTGCTTCTCCAGCAGGGGAGCCTGGGGCTGCTGCTCATCGACGTGTCGGCGCTGTCCCAGATCGAGCACCAGTACGGGTCCACCGCGTTCGGCCGGGTGATGGCCATGGCCCGCGACCTGGTGCTCGAGCTCAGGGGCCACGAGGTGCGGGCCGAAGACATCATCTGCCTGAACGACCGGGGCGGGGACGCCTTCCTCATCTTCTTCACCCCCAAGCGGCGCGAGGGGCCGGTCAAGATCGCCGGCCTGCGCGCCGCGGCCGAGCGCGTGGAGAGCCACCTCAACCGCAAGCTCCTCCGCCTCGCCACCCCGTACCTCGGGAGCCTGCGCCGAGTGACGGTGGGCTTCGCCCTCGCCTTCTACAACCCCCTGGTGAGGCCCGAGCGCCTGGTGTCGCGTCTCCTGGAGGAGGCGTGGGACTGCGTGCGGGTTCTCCGGGCGCAGCGCGAGCTGCAGACCCGGTGCGACCTTCAGGAGGTGCTCCTCGCCGATCAGCTCTCCACGGTCTTCCAGCCGATCGTGGACCTTCGGGAGCGGTCCATCCTCGGCTACGAGGCGCTGACCCGGGGTCCCGCCGGGAGCGTCTACCAGATGCCTCTCCGGCTCTTCGAGATGGCCGAGCAGGCCGACCTCGTCTTCGAGCTCGATCGCAAGTGCCGTCGTCGGGCGTTCCTCTCGGCCACCGAGCTCCCCACCGAGGCGAAGCTCTTCGTCAACGTCTACCCCTCGGCGATGTACGACCCCGAGTTCCGGGGGGGGGCCCTCGTGCGGCTCGTGGAGGCCCAGGGCCTGACCCCGGACCGCGTGGTGCTCGAGATCACCGAGAAGTCCGCCATCGAGAACTACGAGCTCTTCGCCGAGGCCCTCTCCGAGCTGACCCGCCGCGGCTTCTCCATCGCAGTCGACGACGTGGGGGCCGGCTACTCGGGTCTCGAGAAGATCGCGCACCTGAGGCCGCGCTACCTGAAGTTCGACCGCGAGCTGATCCGGGACATCGACTCGAGCTACATCCGCCGGGAGATGACCCGGGCCCTGAAGACCTTCGCCAGCAGCATCGGCTCCGCCATCATCGCCGAGGGGATCGAGCGCCAGGGCGAGCTCGAGACCCTGATCGATCTCGGCGTGGGGTACGGGCAGGGGTACCTCCTCGGCCGTCCGGCCGGGGCCTTCCTGCCCCCGGCGGCACCGGCCATCCGCGCCGCCAGCTAGCGCGCCCACGGTCGGCGCCTCTCCTCGACGTAGAATGCTCGCGCGTGGTGCGCCCCGAGACCAGCCCGTCGTCGCTCCTGGCTCTCGCGGTGCTCGTGGGCATCGCGGTGGTGTCCCCGTGGCCCTTCGGGGCGGTGCAGCCGTGGGCCATCCTCGCCCTCACCACCGCGGGCCTGCTCGCCGCCGCGGTCGCGCTCGGGCTGGGCGCCTGGCGTGGGGACGCACGGGGGCCCGCGATTCCCCTCTGGCCCCTCGTGGGTTTCGTGGCTCTCGGCCTCGGCCAGCTGCTCCCGCTTCCACCCGCGGTCCACTCGGTCCTCGCGCCCGGCTCCTACGCGGTGTGGCACCCCGCGGAGCCGGCGGCGGCCACGGTCCTCGGCGGCGGGTCGTCTCCGGTGTCGCTGGACCCCGACTCGACGCTCCGCTCGGTGGCCCTCGTCGTGAGCCTCGGCCTGCTGGCATCCCTGGCTGCGCCCGCCTTCAGCCGATCGCGTCTGGCCGCGGCCGCGGTCACGACGGTGGCGGCGGGGGGCTTCCTTCTCTCCGCCTACGCGATCTTCGCGCGGGCCCGGTTTGGCACGCTTCTCTATGGCCACATCCCCGTGCCCACCGTCGCCCCCTTTGGCCCCTTCGTGAGCAAGAACCACTTCGCCGGCTACGTGGTGATGGCGGCCCTCCTCACCGCCGGCCTCGCCCTCGGCCTGGCCGACAACGCGCGGGGGCGCGGCCGAGACTGGACGACCAGCTCCCGGGCCGGCGTCGTGGTCCTCGCGATGGTGGCGGCGGTCGCGATGGCGCTGGCCGGTCTCGCGTCCCTCTCGCGGGGAGGGGGGATCGCCCTCGCCGCCGGTGCCGCCTCGTTGATCGCTCTCCTCGTGCTCCGGGCCCGCGGGGGGAGGAGACGCCGGGGATTGCTGCCGTCGGTGGTCCTCGCCGGGGTGCTGGGTCTCGTGCTCGTGGCCCTGGTGCCCCCGGAGACCCACGTGCGAATGCGGAGCCTGAGCGGGGCGTCGCTCCGACTCGACACCTGGCGCGACGGCTCGAGGCTGGCCCTCTCGAGCCCGGTGGTGGGGAGCGGCCTCGGTGCCTTCCACGACGCCTACCCGCGGTTCAAGCGCGGCCACGGGCTGCTACGGGTGGAGCACGCGGAGAACGACTACGTCGAGACCCTGGCCGAGACGGGGCTGGTCGGTCTCGGCCTGGTCCTGGCCGGGGGGGCGCTGCTGCTCACCCGATCGCTCCGCGGCGGCTCCGGGGTCGGTGGTGTGGCGCGCGGAGTGGGGATGGGCGCGCTGGCCGGGCTCGTCGCCCTCGCCGTCCACAGCGCGGTGGACTTCAACCTGCGCATCCCGTCCAATGCGGCACTGGCCGCGGTGCTCGCCAGCGCGGCCGCCGGGGCCGCGGGGGTGAGGCCGCGCCCGCTCTCCCGTCGGGTGGCGGCGGTGCTCGGCCTGCTCGTGATCGCGCTCCTCGCCGCGGTCGTCCGGTTGCCCACCGAGCCCTGGCTGGCCGCGCGCGAGGAGGCCCGCCTCGCCGGGATGGCCACGACGCCGGAGTCGCGGGGGTTGCGCCGGGGACGGGCCGAGGTGGCACTGACCCGTCTCCTCCGTCGCCGCCCGGCCCACGCCGAGAGCTGGCTCATGCTCGCCGGGGTCCGCGCCGCCAGTGCCGATCGGGTGTCGGCGGCCTCCCTCGCCGGCCATGCGGTGGCCCTCGACCCCGAGAGAGCAGCGCTCCGGGAGGCGGCCGAGCCGCTGCGGCGCTGACCCGGCGCTCTCGCACCTTGACCCCGACAGGTGTGTCGGCTAGCGTGAACCGGTTCCGAAAATGACCAGCAGGAGAAGCGTATGGCGCTCCTTGGTTGCCCTCCTCGGTGGCAAGAAGGAGACGGAGCGTCCCGACGAGGAGACCAGGCTGCTCGACCTGTCGGCTCCGGACGACGACGAGACCGCCACCGAGACCGAGCCCGGGTCTGAAACCACCGCCGAGCCCGAGGAGGAAGCCGAGCCCGAGGAGGAAGCCGAGCCCGAGGAGGAAGCCGAGCCCGAGGAGGAAGCCGAGCCCGGGGAGGAAGCCGAGCCCGAGGAGGAAGCCGAGCCCGAGGAGAAGGCTGAGCCCGAGGAGGAAGCCGAGCCCGAGGAGGAAGCCGAGCCCGAGGAGGAAGCTGGGCCCGAGGAGGAAGCCGAGCCCGAGGAGGAAGCCGAGCC
>JAJDNS010000034.1 GCA_022340585.1 Acidobacteriota bacterium | reverse complement strand
GGGACGGCGCCCTCGCTAGAGTCGCGGTGGGGATTGTGGGGGGGGCAGCGCGGGGCCGAGTGGCCCGGACTGCGAAGGTCGGGTCTCGCCGGACGAAGGAGGTGTCCAGTGCCTGAAGCCGAAACGCAGGGAGCCGGACGGATGGCGGGCTGACCGTGAAGGTGTACTGACCCCCTGGACGTTCCCCAGTACGAGTGGTAGACGGGAGGGGCCATGGGCGCTGAGGACGAGAGGCGCTACTCGAGGTCACGGGAGCTGCTGGCGCGCGCGAGCCAGTGGCTGCCCCAGGGCGTCAGCAGCCCGTTCCGCGCCCGGGCCCCGGTGCCCCTGTACATCGCCGAGGCCGCGGGGTGCCGGATCACCGACGTCGACGGGAACGAGTACCTCGACTACGGCCTGGCCTGGGGCCCGCTGATCCTGGGCCATCGTCACCCTCGTCTCGTCGAGGCGGTGCGGGCCCAGGCCGACCGACCGCACACCCTCGGGGCGCAGCACGAGCTGGAGCCCCTCGTGGCCGAGCAGATCTGCCGGATCGTGCCCTGCGCCGAGCGCGTGTGCTTCACCTCGAGCGGGACGGAGGCCGTTCAGCTGGCCCTGCGCCTCGCCCGGGCGCACACGCGGCGACGCCTCGTCTTGAAGTTCGAGGGCCACTACCACGGGTGGGTGGACACCATCCTGCTCAGCCACCACCCCTCGGTCGACGCCGTCGGGGACCCGGACGATCCCGCGGTCGTCCCGGAGTCCGCGGGACAGGTCCCCAACGCGGCCGAGAACGTGGTCGTGCGCCGATGGAACGACGTGGACACTCTCGAGGCGGCCTTCCGGAAGCACCCCGGGGAGATCGCGGCGGTCGTCATGGAGGCCGTCCTCTGCAACAGCGGGTGCCTCCTGCCCCGGGAAGGCTACCTGGGGGCGGTCCGGGACCTCTGCGACACCCACGGGGCCCTGCTCATCTTCGACGAGATCATCACTGGATTCCGGGTGGCGCTGCCGGGCGCTCAGGGGCGCTACGGTGTCACACCCGATCTCGCCACCTTCGGCAAGGCCATCGGGGGCGGTCTGCCGCTGAGCGTCGTGACGGGCCGCGCGGAGGTCATGGAGCTCGTGGGTCGAGGCGTCTCCTTCGGGGGGACCTTCAACGGCAACCCTCTCTCGCTGGCCGGGGCCCACGCCACGCTGACCGAGCTCGAGCGGGAGGGCGGGGCGCCCCTCTTCGAAGCCAACCGGCTCGGGGAGCGACTCCGAGAAGGCATCCAGCAGCGGGCCGATGCGCGGGGGATCGCTCTACGAGTCACCGGCTTCGGGGCGGCGTTCGCTCTGCACTTCACGCCCCGCCGGGAGCTGACCCACTACCGCGACACCCTGGACGACGACGAGGCGCAGCTGCAACGGTTCATGAGGCTGGCCCTGTCGGAGGGCGTCTCCATGGTGGCCGACGGCCGGTTCTACATGTCCGTCGTCCATGGGAAGGACGACGTCCGCGAGACACTCGAGCGGGTCGACTCCGTCCTCGATCAGATGGGCGGGGAGTCGGGACGCTAGTACCTGAGTCCGTGATCACACTGCAGCGCGCCTGGACCCACCAGGGCAGATCGTCAACAGGTGGCGCAAGCGTCTTCGACAGGCGCTTGAAAGGCCTCGAGGGGCAGGTGGCAGAGCCATGCCCCAGCTCCGACCAGGACACTAGTCGGGGAGGTATTCCTCGCTGATCCCCCGGAAGCCCCAATCGCGGAGCTGGCCGGCCCAGTCTTCCAGGTTCGCGTAGGAGACGCGCACGAGCTTCATCGGAATCGTCCCCGAGACGTCCTTGTGGAAATGGAGCTTGTCGACGATCGTGGAGACGGTGACGGTTCCCCACTCGTAGACCGGTTGCCCCAGAAGGACCGCGACCCCCGCGTCGACGAAGCGGAGCTGCTCGGGCAGCGCATCGACCGCCACGACCTTCTGGCCCCGGGCCTGCATGTCCTTCAGGACGTCGCGGCGGCGAGCCGACTCGAACATTGGCCAGCCGCCGACCATGGCCCACCCCTTGAGGTCCGGGTGGGCTTCGTTGACCCGGAGCACCTCCGCCGCGGCGTCGATGGACCTCTCGACATGATGGAAGACGCCCACGATCTCGAGGCCCGGGTGTCGCTGGGCCGCCGCTTTGACACCGGCCACGCGCTGCTGGAGATTGGGGGCGTCGGGATTCCCGGCCAGGATGGCCACCTTGCCTGCCCCCCCCAGGAGCTTCGAGAGTTCCTCGAGAATCTCCTCCCCCGCATTCTCGTTGTCGGTGCCGTAGTAGGCGAAGCGCTTGGAGTCGGGGAGGTCCACGTCGAACGTCATGACCTCCACGCCCCTGGAGACGGCTTCGTCGATGGCCTTCGACACCGCCGCTGCCTCGGAGGCGGCGATGGCAATGGCCTGAGCGCCATCCTCGACGGCCTTGGCTATGCGCTCCGCCTGCTGCGCGGGGTTCTCGCCGGTAGGAGTCAGGACGAGCACCTCCACCGGGATCCCCTTCTCGGTCGAGTACTCCTTGGCGGCGTCCTGCGCCCCGCGGTGGGCGGCCACGAACACCGGGTTGGCGTAGCTCTTGGCGATGAAGGCGATCTTGAGCTTGGGCTCGGCGGGCTCGTCCTGCGCCGCGGCCGACGACAGCGCGGTTGCGAGGACCACCGCCACGAGGACGACGGATCTCCTGGTCATGGTGACGAGATTCCTACCTCGTGCCGGAGCGTCCAGTCAAGAGAGTCGCGCCCCGCGCTCGATGGATGGGGACGGGTCCCCGGGCAACTTCTTCGAGAAGAGTCAGATAGCCAGTGTCGGTCGAGGCTGCAGATGGTCGATTCCTGGCCCCGGACCTCCTCGTGGCGGCGTCTCCGTGTTCGGACGAGCGGGTGACGCCCGCGCGGGGACCTTTAGGCGGGATCGATGCGTGGGAGGTGCACGTGGAAGGTCGTGCCCCGACCCGGCTCGCTCTCGACTGCGATGTGCCCTCCGCTCTGCTGGACGATGCCGTAGGCCATGGCGAGGCCGAGTCCGGTCCCCTCCTTCTTGGTGGTGAAGAAGGGCTCGAAGATGTGCCCGCGAGTCTCCTCGTCCATTCCCGCTCCCATGTCGCGGACGGAGAGGACGACGTAGCGCCCGGGAGGGACCGCGAGCCCCGTGTCGACATCGCGGTTCGACGTCTCGACCTCGAGGGTTCCCCCGGCCGCCATCGCGTCTCGGGCATTCATCACGAGGTTCACGAGGACCTGCTCGATCTGGGCGGGGTCCACGAGCGCCCGACCCAGCTGCGGGTCGAGATGAGTCCTGCACTCGACCCCCGCGCCGAGAACGGGCTCGAGGAGCTTCGTGGCCTGGATCACCACGTCGTTGAGCTGAACCTCGCGGAGGTCCAACGTCTGGCTGCGGCTGAACGCGAGCAGCTGTTGCACGACGTGCGACGCCCGCTCCGTGGCGTCCAGGATGTCGTCGAGCTTGTGCCGACGCGTGTCACCGGGGTCCAGGCTGCGGCGGAGGAGCTCCCCGTGACCGCTGATGATCATGAGCACGTTGTTGAAATCGTGGGCGATACCCCCGGCGAGCCGCCCCACCGCTTCCATCTTCTGGGACTGCCGCAGCTGCTCCTCGAGGCGTTGGCGGGCCTCCTCGTCGCGTCGACGCTTCTCGATCTGCTGCTGCAGGGCGCGGTTGGCCCGCCAGAGCTCGGAGGACGAGAGGTGGGCGAGGATCACCACCGCCACCAGGTTGACGAGGAACATGATCCAGATGCGCTCGTTCGAGGGCGGGGGCGCCGGGGGGAGCCATCCGGCGCCGTCGGCGAGGAGGGCGGCGGAGGTGGAGGCCAGGGTCAGGGCGACGGCGACCACCGAGCCCCGAACACCCAGGAGGAGGACGGCGATGAGAACCAGCGAGAAGAAGGTCGAGAGCATCGGGGCACGAAGGCCCCCGAACCACCAGAGCTCCAGGGAGAGGTAGACCCAGAGTCCGGCGACGAGGAGCCAGCTCGCGAGGCGGGCATGGCCGCGGCGGGTGGCCACGAGCAGGACCACGAAGAGGGCGACGATGAAGACGTTCAAGCCCAGGGAGAGGCCCGTCTTCGGGGACAGTAGAAAGGTCACGAGCGGACCGAGAACGAGTGAGATGACCGAACCGCACAGCAGGATAGTGTGAACGAGCCGTGTCAGCCGGGCATCCTCTGGAGCTTCCCCGACATCCGGTGGGACCAGCAGGCCCCGCAGGCCTGCCACGAGGCCCTGCATCTCCAGGGGGGCTCCCCGCGGGCTTCCCTCTTCAGCCTCCGGCATCGACAGGATTCTACGCCGGGAGGACCGGGGGAGGGTCACGGTCCGGATCCAGGTTAGGGTAGGGGCATGGATTCGCGTTGGGCGGCCCGCTCCGCCGCCGGCCTGCTCCTCCTCGCCCTGGTGCCGGTCGGGGCCTGCCGGGACCCGGGCCCGCTCCCCGACGAGGAGAAGCGCGCCCGGATCGACGAGCTCTACGAGGGGTACAAGGAGAAGTTCCCGGGCGTCCCGGAGATCACGGTCGAGGCCCTCGCGGAGCAGCTGGCCGGACCCGAGCCGCCGGTGCTCGTCGATGTGCGCGGCGACCGGGAGCGAGAGGTCTCCACGATTCCGGGCGCCATCTCCCGGCAGGAGTTCGAGGAGCGCCGCGGCGAGCTCGCCGGTCGCGAGATCGTCACCTACTGCACCATCGGCTACCGCAGTGGCCTCTACACCCGGAAGCTGGTGGAGGATGGCTGGAGGGCCTCGAACCTCCGCGGGAGCATCGTCTCCTGGACGCACGTGGGGGGCGAGCTCGTGAAGTACGGCGCGCCCACGCGACGGGTCCACGTCTACGGGAAGAGGTGGAACCTGGTGGCCGAGGGCTACGAGGCCGTCTGGTAGGCTGCCCCTACCAGAAGCAGGCGTACACC
The DNA here is from genome assembly GCA_022340585.1 of Acidobacteriota bacterium. Lineage (GTDB taxonomy): Bacteria > Acidobacteriota > Vicinamibacteria > Fen-336 > Fen-336 > JAJDNS01. Next base: position 10,711 of record JAJDNS010000034.1, on the reverse strand, counting down.
CCCGCGTAGACGAGCATCATCACCCCGGCCCAGAAGCCCACCCGCCGGTAGAGCGGACCCGCCACGGCGTCGCTCTTCGACCCCCCGAAGCTGAACACCATGGTGTCGTCCTCGGTCCCGGTGGGCCGGGTCACGAAACCCAGGACCACGACCAGCGCCACGGTGGCGATGGCCACCAGCCCAGCCACGTTGAAGGCGTTCATCCCGACGTCGAACATGCGCAGAAGGTAGGGCACCGCGAGCATGGGGAAGACCAGCGAAAGCGTGACGAGCGCGGCGTTGGCGTTCATGCGTCTCCACAGCGCTCCGGCGACGAAGGTGGCGGCCACGGGCACGGCCACGAAGGCCCAGCACTCCTGGAAGTACGAGAAGATCTGTTCGAATCTCATGACCGTCGGCGCCCAGAAGGCGCCGATCACGAGGGCGGTGGCCGAGCAGAGGCGTCCGGCGCGGATCAGCGTCGCCTGGTCGGCGTCCTTCACGAAGCGCCCGAAGATGTCGAACGTGAAGACGGTGGAGACCCCGTTGATCCCGGCCTGGACCGCGGCCACCACCGCCGCGCACAGCACCGCGAACAGGAGCCCCCGCAGCCCCGCCGGGACGAGCTGGCCGATCACGTAGAAGTAGGCCTGGTCGGCCATGAGCCCCGGGTCCAGCGTGTAAGCCACGAGCCCCGGGAAGGTGTCGGCCAGGGGGATGATCAGCCAGAGAAGCGCGGCGAGGATCACGCCCATCTGGGCGTGCCATTTGTTCCTCGCGCCCAGAGTCGACTGGTTGATGTTCTGGTTGGTGCAGTAGTACCAGACGTTGGTGGAGAACATCAGGACCAGCAGCGCCGTCCACGGGACGTCCGGGTCCGAGGCGGGCAGGATGAGGTGGGCCCGTCGCCCCTCGCCCAGGACCTCGGCGAAGCCCCCGGGCACGCTGAGGACGCCGATGACCGAGAGCACGATGCCGCTGCCCAGCAGCATCGAGGCCTGGAAGACGTTGGTCCAGGCCAGCGTGGCCATCCCGCCGTAGATGTTGAAGACCGCCACGAGGATCGCGATGGACCAGATCGCCGCGTAGAGGTTGATACCGAAGACGCGGTTGAGGGCGAAGCCTCCCGAGTACAGGACCCCGGCCAGGTTGATGAAGACGTAGATCAGGATCGTGAGCACCGCGAACAGCGTTCGCACCCGCCCGTCGAACCGCCGCTCCAGGAAGTGGGGCATGGTCACGATCTTCTTGCGCAGGTAGAACGGGATGAACAGGAAGACCAGGATCAGCATCGAGGGCCCGTTGGCCCACTCCCAGTTGGCGACCGAGAGCCCCGTGGAGTAGGCGAAGCCCACGGTGCCGATGAACTGCTCGCTGGAGATCCCCGAGGCGATCATCGAGAACCCGATGGCGTACCAGGGGAGCTTGTTCTGCTGGATGAAGAAGTCGGCGGCGTCGTCCTTCTTCTTGCGCCCCGCCCAGAAGGCGATGGCGGTGAATACAGCGAAGTAGCCGACGAAGACGGCCAGATCTGCGGGGTGGAACGTGTTCAAGGAGCCTCGTCAGTGGTCCTGCCGGTGGCGTAGTCTACCGTCACCGAGGCCCGCCTGCCTCGACGCGGTCGCGGGCCATGCCCACTGTGACCTCGACGTCCCGGCCGGCGAAGCTCAGGTCGGGCGTCACACCCCAGGTGTCCGGGACCGGGTGATGCACCCCCACCACGGCCAACGGCCGTATCCGGCGGGTCTACCAGATCGACCGTGACCGGACGTTCGCGCTGTTCCACGAGCGCCTCGCCGCCTGGGCGAAGAGGGCCGGAGGATCGGAGTAGGGCCCCGCCCTCGCAGGTGAGAAGCACGACCGAGAGGATCCGGGGGAACTGGGGTACCATGCCGGATTCCCCGGGGGGACGGTGGCCCCCGAGCGGGCCACCCGTGAACCGGGACGGGCACAGGAGCGGAGAGATGGTGAGGGTCGCGTTCGTGGGATGGCGGGGGATGGTCGGGTCGGTCCTCATGGAGAGGATGAGGGCCGAGGATGACTTCCGCGGGATCGAGCCGGTGTTCTTCACGACGTCCAACGTGGGTGGCGAGCCTCCCGACGTCGGCACCCCGGCGCCGCCGCTGGCGGACGCGAAGGACATCGAGGCCCTCAAGAGCTTCGACGCCGTGGTCACCTGCCAGGGCGGGGACTACACGCAGGAGGTCTACGCTCCGCTGCGCGCGGCAGGCTTCAGGGGATACTGGATCGACGCGGCCTCGGCCCTCCGCATGGCGGACGACTGCGTCATCGTCCTCGACCCCGTGAACCGCTCCGTCGTCGACAAGGGCATCAAGGACGGAATCCGGACCTTCGCCGGCGGCAACTGCACCGTGAGCCTGATGCTCATGGGCCTCGCCGGCCTCTTCCGCCACGAGCTCGTGGAGTGGATGACCAGCATGACCTACCAGTCGGCCTCGGGGGCCGGGGCCAGGAACATGGTCGAGCTGGTGGCCCAGATGGCCGACCTCGCCGACGCCGGGCGCCCGGGCCTGCAGGACCCCGCGGCCACGGCCCTGGACATCGACCGGGCCGTCACCGGTCGCCTCCAGTCCGGAGAGGTGCCCGCGGAGCAGTTCGGGGCGCCCCTGGCCGCGAGCCTCCTGGCCTGGATCGACCGGCCGATGGACAACGGCCAGACCCGGGAGGAGTGGAAGGGGCTCTGCGAGACCAACAAGATCCTCGGGACGGAGAAGCCCATTCCCGTGGACGGGATCTGCGTCCGGGTCGGGGCCATGCGCTGTCACAGCCAGGCCCTGACCATCAAGCTCAAGAGAGACGTGGGCGTCGATGAGCTGGCGGGCATGATCGGCGAGGCTCACGAGTGGGTCTCGGTGGTGCCCAACACGAAGGAAGCCACCCTCGCCCAGCTGACCCCCGCCGCAGTCTCCGGCAAGCTCGACGTCCCGGTGGGCCGCCTGAGGAAGATGAACCTCGGGGCGGACTATCTGGCCGCCTTCACCGTGGGAGACCAGCTGCTCTGGGGGGCCGCCGAGCCGCTGCGGCGCATGCTGCGGATCGTCCGCGAGCAGTAGGCGGCGCGACAGGCTTCGGCCCGGGCGTGCCTCGCCAGCACGCCGGCCGGTCGCGATGGGCCTCGGGGTATGCTGGGGGCCGATTCGTCGAGGAGGCTCTCATGCCCCACCGGCCGCTCCGGCTCGCGCTCCTGCTGGCCTTCGTGGCGTCTGCCCCGTCCCCGGTCGCGTCCGGGTCGACAGCGCCTCGCCCCAACGTCCTCTTCATTCTGGCCGACGACCTGGGCTGGGGAGACGTGGGCTATCACGGCAGCCGGGCCCTGACCCCGACCATCGACCGCCTCGCGTCCGAGGGCCTCGAGCTGCGTCAGCACTACGTCACCCCCCAGTGCACTCCGACGCGGGTGGCCCTCATGACCGGACGCTACCCCTCCCGCTTCGACGCCCTGGTCGCCACCAACGCCCCCGCGTTTCCCGCCGACACCCTGACCCTGGCCCGTGCCTTCGAGAAGGCCGGGTACCAGACGTTCCTGAGCGGAAAGTGGCACCTGGGCTTCGACCCCGGGCACCGCCCCTGGGAGATGGGGTTCGATCACTCCTACGGCTCACTGTCGGGGGCCACACACCCCTGGCAGCACACCTACCGCAAGGGTGAGCTGGAGAGAACCTGGCACCGGGACGGCGAGCGCCTGGACGAGCCGGGCTGGAGCGCCACCGAGCTCGTGACCCGGGAGGCCGAGCGCTTCGTGCGCCTCCCCCACGACCGGCCCTGGTTCCTCTACGTGGCCCACTTCGCGGTGCACACCCCGGTGGACGCCCCGGGCCGCTACAAGCGGCTGTATCCGGCTCGCCTGGCCGACGATCCCGAGATCGACGACGACATGCGCCGCTATCTCGCGTTCACCAGCCAGCTCGACGATGGGGTGGCGCGCCTGGTCGACGCGCTCGCGGAGACGGGACAGCTCGACGACACGTTGATCGTCTTCACCTCGGACAACGGCGCCCTGGGATTCTGGCCGGAGGGGGGACAGGGCGAGGCCTACGGCGAGCCTCTCATCACGTCGAAGTGGGCGGGAAGCAGCGGCGGGCTCCGGGGGAGGAAGGCCACGACCTACGAGGGGGGCATCCGCACACCCGCCTGGGTGTACTGGAAGGGACGCCTGGAGGGGCGGCGCGTCGACCATCCCATTCACATGGTGGACTGGTTCCCGACCTTGACGCGGCTGGCCGGCTACACGCCCTCTGGTGACGAGAAGTGGGACGGCAGGGACGTCTGGCCGCTCCTGGAAGGGAAGGCGCCGAACGGTCCACGAACGTTCTACTGGAAGTACGGCGGGGGCATGGGCGCTCTGCGCGAAGGCGATCTGAAGCTCGTCGTCATGGGCGACACCGACTGGGCCCGGACGATGATGCCCGGTGCGGACCGCTCGGACCAGCTCTTCGACCTGGCGCTCGACCCTCGCGAGACCACCAACCTCGCCGCCCAACGACCCGAGACCGTCGTCCGGCTCCGGGCCCTGATGAGCGAGATGGCGCTGGGCGACGAGGTGGGGCGGATCTTCAAGGAGGGCGACGAGAGCTACTGGACACCGTAGACCGGGAGGCGCCCGGCGTGGGATCGGACGGCCCCGTCGTGCGGAATCGTGTCACGGTGGGAAAGCTTCTGCGGTCGAGGGACCCGCCGCACGAGGCCGGGGAGGATGGATCGAGATCACGCTCGGGGGGCACACCGCCGCACAGGCCCCGCATCCGACACACCGGGCCACGTCCACCTCGGGCTCCGGCTCGAAGGTTCCTCCCCCGATGACAATGGCGTCGTAGTCGCACGAGGCCACGCAGCGGTCGCACTCCCGGCCCTCGGTCAGGAGGCAGTCGTCGAGGCGGACCTCCGCGGTGCCGATGAAGATCCGGCCCTTCTCCCGGGCGGCGAAGGGTGTGAGGGCCCCGGTCGGGCAGACGGCGCCGCAGGCGTCACACGACGGGAGGCAGTACGCGCTCGAGAAGTCGAGGCGGGGCGCCAGCAGGCCCAGGGGCTCCCGGAGATCCGTCGAGGAGCGGATGATGCGAGTGGGGCAGGCCCGGGCGCAGTTGCCGCAGCGGCAGCAGGTCGTCTCGAAGCGCCCGGGCGTGAGAGCGCCGGGAGGGCGGACCGCCTCGCTTCGACGGGCCCCCGCGGTTCGGGGGGCCACCAGCCCCAGGCCCACGCCGGTCCCGGCGACCAGGAGGAGTCGTCGCCCGAACGACGGCCTCTCGTCCAGGGGCGCGGTCTTTCGCTGGAGAACGGCGCGCAGGTCCCACCCCAGGAGCTGGAGCCCTCCGAGGGGGCAGAGCCGCGCGCACCACAGGTGCGGCCATAAGAGGTTGGAGGCCACCACGACCACCAGACCCAGCAAGCTCGCCACCGCCGCGACGCTCAGCCCGAGATGGAGAAACTTCCCGCCACCGTAGAAGAGGGCCACCGGGTCGACGAAGGCCAGGATCGGGGCGCCCACTGCCGCCGCCGTGAGCCCGAGGAGGGCCAGGCCCTTGTTGATCCAGGGCACCCCGTTCCACGGGCGGCTCGCTCGGCCCCGGGCCGCGGCCTCGTCGCACAGGGCTCCGGTGGGGCACGCGTGGTGGCAGAACCAGCGCTCGCGCCAGAAGACCATGAGAAGCACCACGAGCCCGAGGAGGGTGAGGGGCACGATGGGACCTCGGGCCAGCACCCTCTGGAGGAAGAGCCCCGGGCTGAGCCAGAGGTGGAGCCCGGTCAAGCCCCCCAGCGGGATTGGCAGGACGGTGGCGCAAGCCAGGGCCAGGGAGATCCACCGCACGCGACGCGACGGGGGCGTCACCCGAGGTAGGCCTTCTGCTGGGCGAGAAGCGCCCGGATGCGCCCCACGTCGGCCTCCTGGACGGAGGTGCCGTTCCCGACGGCCACCGCCGCCGCCACCCCGGCCGCGTGGCCGGTGATGAGACAGGCCCCGATGACCCGGGCGTCCTCGACCAGGGCCCGCTCGAAGGAGAAGCAGCGGCCCGCGGCGAGGAGGTTCTTCGTCCGCTTCGGCACCAGGGACCGGTAGGGGATCTGCCAGAGCGGGCGCTCCTCTTCCGGCACCTTTCTCCCGCCCCACAGGACCGACGTCCACGCCCCGCTGACCCCGATGGCGTCGTCGAACGTCCGGTAGGTCATGGAGTCCTTCAAGGTGAGCCGGTACTGGCCTTCCAGAATGCGGGACATGCGGACCCCGAGCTGGGACGCGGTGTCGAGGAGGAACACCTCCTCGCACCCCGGTGTGGCCCGCACCTTCTCCACGTGCTCCCAGATCTCCCGGCGGTACTTCTGCTGGAGGCGGGAGAGGGTGAAGAGGTCCAACCCGTCCTGGTCGCTCTCGCCGTGCATGTTGACCCAGTTCACGCCCGGGATCGGGGTGGGCTCGCCGATCTGCCTCTCCTGGAAGCCGGGGCGGGACCGGTCGATGCGGTGCACGTTCCCCACCCGGTGCACCAGGCCGATGTGGTACTGCATGGTGTCGTAGGCCTCGCCGGCCCAGTGGAAGACGTCACCATCCCCGGTGCAGTCGACCACGACCTTTCCACGCACCGCCACCCGGCCGGACTTGGACTCCAGGAGGACGGCGTCGATCACGCCGTCGTGGGAGACCAACCCCGCCGCCCAGCAGTGGTAGAGCATCTGGACCCCGGCCTCCTGGACCATGGCGTCCAGGACGTACTTGGCCGCCTCCGGGTCGACCACGGGGTTCACCTCCTCGATGCTCATCTTGAGCGCGACGAGACGCTCCGCCATCTCGCCGCCAATCCCGGCGAGGACGCGGCGCCGCCGCCGGTCGGGGCCCACGGCGTGGGTGGCGAGGAGGGGGAGCACCAGCCCCCCGGTCCACAGGCCGCCCAGGTGGTTGTAGCGCTCCACGAGGAGGGCGCTGGCCCCGGTCCGCGCGGCGGCGACGGCGGCGGCGACACCGGCGGGCCCGCCGCCGATGACCACCACGTCGGCCTCGGCCACGACGGGGACCTCCCGGGCGGGCTCGACCACCATCCCCGGTGTCGGGGCGCGATCGAGCGATTCCGGGGCCCGGGCGTCGGCCGCCGCGGGCCGGGGGCCGAGGATCAGGCCGGCAGCGGCAGCCGAGGCGCGCGAGAGCAGGGTCCTGCGATCCATGGAAAGTCCTCCTGCCGTGTCACACTACAACCACCTTCGGCGGCCGGGGAAGAGCCATCGGGTTCACTGCGGGCCCACGAGCCACGCCGACGCCCGGCAGGCGGGGAGTGGTGGCTCAGCGGTCGGCGGTGGCGCCGGCCGGAGAATCGAGGCGCCACTCGTCCTTCCACTCGATCGACACGGCGTCACCCTCGACCCTGAGCGGCAGCCACACGTAGCGCGAGTCCGGCAGATCGTCCGGCCGCCAGCGGTCGGCCATGAAGATGAAGCGCCCCGGGGCGTCCGCGACGGGCAGCACGAAGGTGGACTGGGCGTCGAAGGTCGTGTCGCAGCCGTCTCCCGCGCAGGGGTTCCCCTCGACCTCCCAGGGTCCCATGATCGACTCGGCCACCGCGTACTCGGCAGGGTTCGGGGCCCAGCCCGTGCATCCCGAGGTCACGATGAAATAGCGCCCGTCGTGCTTGAAGACCGCAGGGGCCTCTCGGGATCGGTCGACGAAGAGGCGCTTCCACTCCGAGGTCGGCTCGAGGTAGTCCTCGCTCAGCAGGACGACGTGCATCGTGGCGTTGTTCTCCGACGAGAAGAACAGGTAGGCCCGGCCGTCGTCGTCCTTGAAGAGCGTCATGTCCCGGCTCATGTGGCCGTTGGGCCGAACGCTGCGGAGGTACACGAAGGGGCCCGTCGGGGTGTCGCTGACCGCCACCCCGGCCCGGGCATACGAGTAGTCCTCGGAGTCGATGTGCATCCACATCACGTACTTCCCGGTCTTCTCGTTGCGGACGACCTTGGGCCGCTCCACGACCTTGCTGGTGTGGAGGTCGTGGGACGGATCGTCCTTCACCGCGGGCAGGACGATCCCCGCACGCTTCCAGTGTCGCAGGTCGCGCGAGGAGTAGCAGGAGACGCCCACGACGTCGACCCGTGTCCCGCCCCACGCGCGATTGGCTCCCGGGGCCCAGGTCTCGCCCTCCATGTACTGCCCGTACCAGTAGTAGGTGCCGTCCTCGTAGAGGATGCCCCCGGCGTGGGCATTGATGACCTGGCCGTCCACGTCCCGCCAGACCTCGCCCGGTCGGAAGGCACCAGGATCCGTCGCGGTCTGCTCGGACGCCGCCGGCTCGGGTCCCGGGTCCGCCGTGCAGGCGCCGCACAGGAGAGCGACCGCCACGCTCACGACGCAGCGAAGACGCGTCACTCCCCGGTCCTCCTCGCGGATTCCGTCCGGTTCGGCACCTACTTCACCCCGGCCAGCGCGAAGGTCCAGGCCCGGGCGCCTCGTGGAGCCGAGTCGGGCATGGTGATGCGCAGCCCGCCGCCCGGGCGTTCGAAGTGCACCTTCTCGTCCGATCCGAGGAGCCGCACCGTGGTGGCCCCCGAGGACCTCGGGGTCGTCAGGGTGACGTCTCGACCCGGCCAGCCCAGGACGGTCGCGTACACCACGTCGTCCTTCGCGGTGTAGCGGATGGCGTCGCCCTCGGCGTGCTCCCTCCACCTCCGGGTGCCGTAGATCGCTTCGCCGTTCACCTCCAGCCACTCGCCCATCTGAACCAGGCGCTCCTCCATGATGACGGGGATTCGACCGTCGGCGGTGGGGCCGATGTCGAGGAGCAGGTTGCCGCCTCGAGCCACGGTGTCGACGAGAAGCGTGATCAGCGCCTCCGGAGTCGAGTAGTCGGCCAGGGTCTCGGCCCGGTTGTAGCCGAAGGAGTACCCGATGCCCCGGCACTCCTCCCAGGGGTGGGGGATGACCTCCGCCGCCTCGTCCGCGTGCACGAGCCCGTACTCGGTCGTGTAGTAGCCTCCGTGCTTGCCCCGGGTCTCCTTCCCCCAGCGGTCGTTCACCGCGACCGTCGCGCCCACCGGGGACTCGTTGAAGAGCCAGGCGAGGAACTCGGTGGCCCGCCAGCGCTCGGCCGGGTGGTCCCACTCGCCGTCGGTCCAGAGGACGTCGGGCTCGTAGCGGGTCACGAGGTCTTTCATCTGGGGCAGCATGTGGGTCTCGACGTACTGGTCCACGTCGGACAGGTACAGGGGGTTCTTCCACTCGTAGAGGCTGTAGTAGAAGCCCATCTTCAGCCCTTCGGCCCGCACGGCCTCGACCAGGTCGCCGGCCACGTCGCGGTGGGGCCCGGCGTCGACGGCGTTCCAGTTCCAGCTCTCCGGGCTCGGCCAGAGGCAGAAACCGTCGTGGTGCTTGGAGGTGAGGACGACGTACTTCGCCCCCGCGCGCTCGAAGACGTCGGCCCAGGCCGCGGGCTCGTACATCTCGGCCTTGAACTGCGGTGCGAAGTCCGGGTACTTCGTCGCTTCTCCGTAAACCCGATCGTGGAAGGCCTTGAAGGCGGCGTACCCGCCCATCTCCGGGTCCGTCGAGCGCTTCCAGTACCACTCGGCGTAGCGGGCGTAGATGTCCGGGTCCCGGGTGGGGGCGAAGGCCGGCACCGAGTAGACGCCCCAGTGGATGAAGATGCCGAACTTGGCGTCTTCGAACCACGCCGGCGTCGGGCGGGCATCGATGGATGCCCAGCTGGGCTCGACCCTTCCGTCCGCCAGGGCGGTGGCGGTGAAGGTGGTGGCGAGGACGACGGAGATGAGAGCGGTCGGGCGCATGGGACCTCCTGGCCTCTGTCCGGGCCGGGCGATTCTATTCCGAAACCGCCGCCTCGATCACGGCTGTCGGGCCGGCGCTCTCGGCTAAACTGAACGAGGGATGGGGGCACCTCAGCCTGGAGATACGACAGCCATGGGCTGGCTCCGGAGGGCGGACACAGTCTTGCTGGTGGGGGTGCTGACAACCGGAGGAATCCGGGTTCGGGCGCAAGACCCGCCCGCGGATCCGCAGGCGACTCGGGCCACGCCCACCGAGGTCCCGGCCTGGCTCCGCCCCCGGGAGACCCCCATCGCCGACTCGATCGACGCCGCGGTCGAGAGGTACGTCAGGGAGCACTTTGCCCCCTGTGGCGCCACCGGCGACGCGGTGCCCTGCTTCCCCGTCACCCTCGAGGTCCAGGGCCGCCAGTACTCCGTCCGCGAAACCCTCGACAACCTGCACTTCGACAGCAGGCCGGTGCCCGGGGCCCCACCGACCGCGGCGGAGATGATCCAGTACGGGGCCAACCCCCACCCCACTTCGGCCTCCGTGGGATTCGCCGCGGAGGACGTCGCCTGCAAGACGAAGCAGCTCCTCCGGAAGATCCAGGGAAGAAGCCGCAAGTACTATCTCTACCGCGTGTGGGACGAGACCGGGGAGAGAGCGGTCCTCCGCGACCGACCGCTGGACCCGAACACGCTCGCCCGGTCACCCCACTTCCGCTACGTCCCCCTGGGCGAGTTCGGGGACGAGTGCGAGGCGATCAGGGCCTACCGCTTGAGTACGCACGAGGTGAGAGCGCGGCGAGAAGCAGAAGACGCGGAGCGGGCGAGGGAAGAGCCCGAGCCGGAGTGACGGGACCCGCGCTCAAGGTGTGAGGACGACCTTCGTGCAACCCTCCGCCCTGGCGTCGAACAGCGCGTAGGCGCGACGAGCGTCCTCCAGGGCCATGCGGTGCGAGATCACCGC
>JAJDNS010000225.1 GCA_022340585.1 Acidobacteriota bacterium | reverse complement strand
CGGAGGTCCCCCGACCGTCTACCTTGTCGACCAGGAGGTGGGGGATGCGAATCAAGTTCGTTCTCGGCATCGTACTCTTCGGCTTCGGCGCCGGGGCTCACGCACAGGTGCTGCCGGAACCACCAGCTCTCGAGCTGCCCGTGGGGGCCCGCGTGAGGGTCCGCACGCAGGCCTCGAAGGAGTGGATCAAGGGGACTCTGGCCGGGGCCGACACCGGCACCATCGCGCTGGTGCCCGAGGAGGCCCCGCCCCTCGGGGCGAACCAGCTCCGGCTGCCCAGCGAGGGCGTCACCGAGCTCGAGGTCCTCACCGGGAGGAAGAGCCGATGGCTCCCCGGCCTGCTCGTCGGCTCCGCGATCGGCGTGGCGGCGGGGCTCGACATGGACGTCGACCCCGTGCAGTGCGAGTTCGACGACAACTACTTCTGCAGCCGCGCCAGCGCGGTCGTCGCGATCACCGCGACCTCCGCGGTCCTCGGGGTCCTCGTGGGCAAGCTGATCAAGACGGACGTCTGGACCCCGGTGGCCCTGGACGCCCTCGGACCACCCCTTGAGACCGGGCCCCGGGCCGGCCTCGGGCTCCAGCCGGTGCCCGGCGGCCTGGGTGTCGCGGTGTCGGTCCGATTCTGAGGAGAAGACCAATGGCCAGTCTCAGTCCGGTCACACGAATGCTGCCGCTCCTGGCGGGCTGCGTGCTGTCGGGTGCGTGCGCGACCACGCGCTACACTCAGAGCCGAATCGACACTCTGCCCCCCCACGTCGAGGGAAGGGCCGGATCCCGGGCCGCGGTGGAGATCGAGGGCCTCAAGCTCCACATCGAGGCGCTCGACCGTACCCCGGAGAATCACACGATCCAACACCTCGCGCTGCGCATCGAGTTCGATCCCCGAGAGCTCGGGTACACCTTCGACCCCGGGCAGGTCCTGTTGCGGACCCCGGATGGTCGGGAATGGCGGGCCCGGGGAGGTCGGTATCTCCCGGTCTATCGGGGGGCCGCGTTCGACCTCGATTTCGACGTCGCGGTCGAGCCAGGCCCCCCCGGCGTGGAGCTCGTCCTGGGCGGCCTGGCCCGGGGCACGAAGCGCCTCGAGCCGGTGAGCTTCGGCCTCTCCCGGCAGCGGGGCACGTCCATCGACCGGATGTACTGGCTCGAGGCGATCGCCGTCGTGGCCCTCACTCCGGTCGCCGCGGCGAGCGGCGGCTACTGACGGCCGGGAGGGCGCCGATCAGGGCGAATGCCGAGGCGATGATCGACGCCCGCGGGAGCGGGTCACGGCGTGTCGGCCGTGGTCCAGTCCACGGTCACCGGCTCGGCGGCGGGCTGATCGAGGGTGATGGTGAACTCGAGGCCCATGGTCCCCGAGTCCCCTTCCACGACCGATGCATCGCCGACGACGAGGCGTGGCAACGCCGCCAACTCGTTCCCGATGGCGAAGGCGGTGAGGCTGCTCCGGTGCCCGCCGTACTGGCCGGCAAAGCCGTAGAGGCGAATCTCGATCGTGGTCGTGGTGTCGTAGGCGGCGAGATCGGGGAGATCGAAGGCGAAGTCCCGCGGGGCGTTCTGGTCGGTGAAATGCGGGGTCACGAAGACCTCCTGGCCCTCGGCGAAGCCACCGACGCCGGTGAAGACGGCGTAGCTACGGGGCGCGTGGTAGTCGAGGCGGTCGATCGTGAAGCGCACCCGCCCCCGTCTCAGGCCCAGGGGGCTCGAGGACTCGAGCGACGCCGAGAGGAACTCGCCGTCGGCGATCGCCTCGGCGAGGGTGGCGGGTGTGGCCGGGGCGTTGACCGAGAAGACGAGACGGTCGTCGCCTGCGTGCCCCTGCACGCCGGGACCGAGCTGCCATCCGGAGTACGCGCTCACCGTGGGTGACAGGAAGTAGTAGGGAGTCCACGGCGTGTGGAGGGCCGGGTCGGCTCCGCGGAAGTCGGAGTCGAGGAGAGCGCCGGGACCACCACCGACGTAGGCGGTGAAGATCCGCCACGCCGGGTCTCCGTCGCCGTCGGTCGCACGCACGTAGACGTAGCTGGGGCCGGCCTCCAGCGGGGTGCCGTGGAGGCGGACGGTCCCCGGCTCCCCCGCCACCGGCTCGGCGACGAGGCCCGGCACCAGGCTCGCGCCAATGACCCGAGCGCTCAGGGAACCGTCGCCTCCGGTGGCTCGAAGATCGACCGAGTACGGGCTCTGGTACAAGCCCCCGGGAAGGGTGGGCCCGGTCTCGAAGACCGGGACCGCGCCGCGGGGGTCGTCGACGTGGCGCAGCCCCGACATCTCGGCGATGTGATCGAGGAGAAAGGCGTACTTGGGCGCCTCGGCCAGGGGCTGGTCCAGGTGCTCCAGGTGCCCCCACTGGCCGTACTTCCCCCACACGCTGCAGTCGACGAAGGCGCTGTGGGTCCACAGCCCCTTGGACCAGGCCATGTTGAGGTGGATGTCGTACAGCTCGCGGATCTCCGGGTCCCGGTTCATCGCCGAGATGAACCAGGTGATGCCGTCGTCGCGGACGTCGCCGCCGTTCATGTAGTCGGTGTAGAGCGACGGCCCCCCCTCGTAGGCCACCAGGGGCTTGGGCTGGCTGAAGGTCGTTCGGGCCAGGTCCGCCAGCCACACGTCGAAGCCTCCTCCGAGGCCGGTGGCGTCCGGTCCTCCTCCCGCGGCCGCGCTCCCGGCGAGGATGCGCCGCCTCCACTCCCCGAACGCCTCTCGGCGGTGCCGGGCGTACGCGTCGCTGGCCCAGTAAGGGTCGGACGTGGGCAGGGACACCGGGCGCATGTCGCCGCCGCCGGCGTCGAAGGTCTCGGTGGTGTAGAACCACGGATCGCTGGTCCCCGCCCTCTGGCGGGCCGTCTCGTGGGCCCAGTCCTGGATCCCGTTGCCGAAGTAGGTGGTCATCGCCACGACGTCGGGCTCGACCGCCGGGCTCAACGTGGGCCCGTAGTCCCGGATCTCCTCCAGGAACTCCGTGGTGTAGCTCTGGTGGGCGGTGAACACCGCGGCGACACGCACCAGCCGGGCCGAGCCGCCGAAGACGCCCTGGAAGACCCGCCAGACCTGGCAGAAGCGCCGCCCGTTGAACGCGGCCTTGCTGATGCCCAGCTCCTGCGCGCGGTCGTTCGCCCACTCGCCCTGGGCGAAGGAGTTCCCCCCGCTCCAGATCTCGTTGGAGTACTCGACGTAGACCATCAGCCCTTCCTCGAGCGGCGGCCAGACCGGCGACGCCACCGGCGCGGTGTAGGGGTTGGTGCCGTCGCTGCCGTAGCGGATGAGCTGGGCCAGCCGGGTCACGAAGTCGTCGGTGGCCAGGTGGGGCACGTTGATCCAGAGGTCCTTGTCGGCGGCGTTGGCCAGGGCCACCATGTGCTCGTACGCGACCCCCGTGGACCGATCGCCGGCGAAGCCGTCGGCGGGGGGTCTGGGGTTCAGGACCCCCACGGCGAACGCGTGGGAGGGCGGTCGGCGGTCGGACCAGTCCTGCACCGGGCTGGCGTTGGTCCGGCCCCAGTCCATGAACCGGATGAGCCCCCACGGGGCGTCGGCCAGCCGGTCGAGGAACGTGGGATGGAAGAGCTGACCTTCGAGTGAGAGGGTGTCGGGCTCCTCGGGATCGGGGAGCCAGACCCGGATGTCGGTGACGCCGCCGGAGATGGCGTAGATCGAGATCCAGCCGGGAGGCTCGGAGAAGCGGTAGACGCGCCGGCCGTCGGTCAGCAGTCCCGTCTCCGGCCCGGAGGACTCCGCGCCCAGGAACGTTCCCGGTCCTCCCTCGACGCGGATGTCGGCGGTGCCCTGCCAGGTGAGGACGAAGTGGCCCCGAAGGAGCGTCAGCAGGTCGGGCCACCCCGGGGGCGCCTCGTCGCCGTAGCCGGCGTGCAGGCCGTTGATGGGGGCGATGAGCCGCTGCCCCGACTCGAGGTAGAGAGGGAAGCCGTTGTCGTCGAACTGGGGGACGTTCCAGTGAGGCACCCCGCTCCAGTCGACGGTCCAGGCGCCGCCGGCGAGGAGGGCGTTGGCGAAGTAGGGACGGTCCCAGTAGGAAGGTCCGCCGGGGTGATACGAGACAACGGGCAGGGTGGCGGGGTCGACGTCGGCGCCGAGGGGGCCGCCGGAGAGGGCGACCACTCCACACACGATCGGAATCACGAATCGGAGAGCGCGTCTCATGGCCGACGGGGATCCTCTCAGCGGTTGGCCCCTGGACCTGTGACTGTGCGCACAGCCGGCGACCGGGCGTCGGCTCCCCGGGGTACGATGCGCCCTCGTGACCCACCCCTTCCTCACCCGCCCACACCGGACCCTGCTCGCGCTCTCGGCCCCGGTGATGGTGTCCCTGGCCGCCGAGCCCTTGACCGCTCTCGTCGACACCGGCTTCGTGGCGCGCCTCGGTCCGGCGCCCCTCGCGGCCCTCGGCGTGGCCACCACCCTGCTGTCGGGCGTGCTGTGGGTGTTCAACTTCCTGAGCATCGGGACCCAGACCGAGCTGGCCCGCTCCCACGGGAGCGGCCAGGAGCAGGAGGGCCGGCGGATCGCCAGCCTCGCCCTCGCCCTGGGCGTCTTGCTGGGAGCGAGTCTCGCCCTGGTGGCCTGGCCCCTGGCCCCGACCGCGGTGCGGCTACTGGGGCTGGACGAGGCGGGCGTGGCCGCGGGATCGGGCTACCTTAAGGTGCGCCTCCTCGGCGCCCCGGCGGTGCTCCTCACCGTGGCCGCCTCGGGGGCGCTGCGCGGCCGCCAGGACATGCGCACTCCCCTGGTCATCGCTCTCGTGGTCAACGCCCTCAACCTGGTCCTGGACCCGTTGTTGATCTTCGGGCTGGGTCCCTTCCCGCGCCTGGAGCTCGTGGGCGCGGCGTGGGCCTCCGCGTTCGGCCAGTGGGCGGGGGCCGCTCTGGCGGTCGTGGCCGTGAGCCGGCGCATCGGCCTGACCGGTCGGCAGGTCTGGCGTGACGTAGGTCGACTGTTCACCATCGGCCTGGATCTCTTCCTGCGCACCAGCGCGTTGTTGCTCTTCCTGGCCCTGGCCACCCGGGCCGCCAACCGCATCGGAGTGGAGGCTGGCGCCGCCCACCAGGCCGTCCGCCAATCCTGGATCTTCACGGCGTTCCTCCTGGATGCCTACGCCGTGGCCGCCCAGAGCCTGGTGGGCTTCTTCCTCGCGGCGGGCCAGCGCCCGGTGGCCCGCCGAGTGGCCGGGGTCGCCTGCCTCTGGGGCCTGGGCACCGGCGCGGTGCTGGCGGTGAGCATGCTCCTGGCCACCGGCCCGGTGGCTCGGCTGCTCGTCCCGAAGAGCGCGCAGGCCGCGTTTCTCGGCGCCTGGTGGGCCGCGGCGCTCTTCCAACCCCTCAACTCGCTGTCCTTCGTCACCGACGGCATCCACTGGGGGACCAGCGACTACCGCTTCCTCCGAAACGCGGTGGCCACCGCCACCGTTTCCGGGGCCCTGCTGCTCGCGGTCTTCGGAGGCCCTCCCGGCTTCGACCTGACCGACGTGTGGCTGATCACGGGCGCCTGGATTGCGATCCGCGCCGGCTTCGGCGTGGCCCGCATCTGGCCCGGGTTCGGCGCCGCCCCGCTGGGACGGCACGAGGCTCAGTCAGGAAGTGCCCGGAACGTGTAGCGGCTCAGGCTTTCGAGCTCCCCGGACTCGGTCAGGCCGCTCACCTTCACCTCGTAGTCGTCGTGGCCCAAGAGGGCGGCGGGGACGAGCACCTCGACCACGGCTCGACCCTCCACCGACTCGGCGGCCAGCTCGGAACGAGACCAGATCTCGTTGCCGTCGACGTCGAGGAGGGCGGCCTGGTAGAGCGTGTACTCGTCGTCGGGCAGATCGAGGAGCAGGCGGACCACGTCGGCGTCGGCCGGAACGACGATGCGAGTGAGGGTGCCGCCGCTGCGCAGAAGCCCGGACGCCAGGGCGTAGGTGGGGACCTCCGGGGCCACGGACGCCGCGGGGCCCGACCGGAGGCCGAACCAGGCGCTGCCGACCAGAGACGCGATCAGGATGGCGGCCGCGGCGCCCAGCCACGCCGGCTGAAGGGTCATGCCCTTCAGCCAGCTCGCCGGATCCCAACCCCGCGCCGGGGAAGACTCCCCCGGAATGACCGAAGCCCGAGATCTGAGCGCGTCCAGGAACTCGAGGTGTTCCTGGTGGTCGTGCTGGTCATACGCGAGCCTCTCGGACTCGGTGAGCGTGCCGTCCAGATACGCCTCGGCCAGCTCGTCCTCGACGACCCCGAGGAGCTCGAACGTGTCCGGGTCCTGGACCAGCTTCTCCTCCAGCTGGAGCCGGGCGTCCTCGTCCAGGGAGCCGAGAACGTAGCGCCGCAACGACTGTTCAATCTCCGGCTCCAGCGGGGTCATCGGCTCATCCCTTCACCAGATGGGGCCCGGGCCGGACCGGGAGGGTCGCCAGCGCAGGTCCTGCGTCCACACAGTCGAGCATGCACTGCCTCAGGTGGCGAGTGAGGCGGTGCACCTTCAGTCTCAGCGCGTTCAGGCTCAGTCCGAGCTCGCGGGCGAGCTCCGCCCGGCGCCGGACCCTCGCCCCCTTCTCGCCCCGGTGGTATGTCAGGGCGAGGTGGCGATCGTCTCTGGGAAGCTGCCCGAGACACCGGTCGAGACAGGCGTCCTTGAGCTCACGGGTCTCTTCCGGATCATCGGGTCCCGGATCGGCGATTTCCCTATCCTCGGGAAGAGGCTCGGGGGAGCGCCGGCGGAATGACTCCCGGGCCACGTTCCAGGCCACCCCGAAGACGTAGCGGGCCGGGTCCGAACCGTCGAAGTGATCTCCCAGCTCCAGAAGCCGACGGCCGGCCCGATCCAGGGTCTCGTCCACCAGCTCGTCCACGTCGGGGCACCGGCGGTACCGGAAGAGGGTGCGCAGCCGGCGAGCCAGCTCGACGTAGTGCTCCCCGGCCTGTTCACGGTCGGGCCCCAACCGGTCGAGCAGGGCCGCCAAGTGGTCGGGATGGAGTTTTTGAGCCAAGTTGAGGCCTGCCCTCCAGACGCTCTCGAGTGGAACAGGTATCGGGCTCGTTGGCTGGAAGTCTAGCGTCAGCATTCTGTTACCGCAAATGGGGAGTGAATCCATCTTCCGCTCTCACTGGGTTATGGCCCGGGAGGCCAGGACATTTCGCCCCCAACGAAACGAATCGTCTCCCGGCTCATGCACCAGTGAGACGACCCACCCCAGAGCTTTCACCACCCGGAGGGCAACTTGATGTCCGTGAGCGACTTCCGACGTGCGGTGGCGGTCCCGACACAGGGGGGTTCCCCGGGGAACGGCTCCGGTGCCCGGCGTCGTTTGCGAAGCGCCACGGACGTCCAGCGCGCCTTGCTGCCCCCGTCTTCTTATAGAGCAGGCCTCGTCGAGGCCGCGGCCATGACCCAGCCCCGGTGGGCGGTCGGCGGCGACTTCTACGACTACGTCGACACCGGCCGGGACTTCCGGGTCGTCCTCGGTGACGCCTGCGGCAAGGGGACCGCCGCGGCGCTCCAGGCGGCGGTGGTCCAGGGAGTCCTGGCCACCCTGGCCGAGGAGGAGGCGGGGCCGGCCCAGGTGATGACCCATCTGAACCGGGCCCTCTGCCGGCGCCTGATTCCCGCGCGCTTCGTCACCCTCTTCTACGGAGCCCTGACCGCGGGCAATCGGCTCGTCTACTCGAACGCCGGCCTCTGCCGGCCCCTTCTCGTGAATCACAGCCACGTCTACCGCCTGGCCACCGGCGGGCGTCCCCTGGGGCTGTTTGGCGACGCGCGGTACGAGGAGGGCAGCATCGTGCTCTGTCCGGGAGACGTCCTGGTCGCCTGCAGCGACGGAGTCCTCGAGGCCTCTGCGGAAGACGGCGGCCAGAGCGAGGAGTTCGGCGAGGGACGCGTCCTGGATGTGGTCCGGAGGTACCGCCAGCGGAACGCCTCTGAGATCGTTGCCGGCCTGGTGAGCGCGGTCCGAACGTTCACTGACGGAGAGCCTCCCCGAGACGACATGACCGCGGTGGTGGTCCGTTTTCTGGGTTGACCGGGACCATGGTGAGCCTCGGGAGTAGTGATGGTCGAGCGTACCGTTTTTCCTTGATCCGTTCGCGGGACTTCAATAGGCTCAGGGCCCTGGTCCCAACATCGTCGAGCCGACCCGCTCTCGCGGCTCGGCACACCGGTGCCACGGCGGCGTCGCCGATGGATGCGGCATCGAGGGAGTCGATTAACCTCGAGAGTCCGGGTTGAAGGATATGGGCCCAATACAGGCCCCCCGAAACACAGGGCAGAAGCCCGGCAAGCACAGACCGAGCCACGCCCTCCGGGGTGTCGTCGTGCCTTCACGCCGGCCGCGGGGCTGGGTCCGGAGAGAGTAGCCCGCCGAGAAGGGTGGGCAAGGAGGGTTGAGGATGGCTGATGATAGAGGCAATCCCTGGCTGACCATGGTGTACCTGGCCGGTGACAACAACCTCACCGAGGAGATGGTCCTGGCACTCCAGAACCTCATGGCCGAGGGGCTTCCCGAGAAGGAAGACCGGATCGTGGCCCAGTTCGATCCGAGCGGGGTGGGCCTCTTCAGCCAGCGGTACGACTTCAGCGACGACACCAACCCCGACGGGACGAAGAAGACCCGCCTCGAGGAGTACATTCAGCCGTACGCCATCGAGACCAATACCGGGAGCCCGGCGGTCTTGAAGGACTTCCTGGACTGGGCCTTGGGCAAGTACAAATGGTGCACTGCCGAGAACAGGAAGCGGAACCTCCTCCTCATACTTTCCGGTCATGGCTCGGGAACGACCCAGGACTTTCTATTGAAG
>JAJDNS010000204.1 GCA_022340585.1 Acidobacteriota bacterium | reverse complement strand
GTGTCGTTGGCGATGCGGATGGCGTCGGCCTCGTCCCGGGCGCGGAGGACCGCGGCCACCGGGCCGAAGAGCTCCTCGTCGTAGGCGGGCATGCCCGGGGCCACGTTGGTGAGGACGCTGGGGGGGTAGTAGGCCCCGGGGCCGTCGGGGATCTGGCACCCGAGGCGGACGCGGGCACCGGCCTCGACGCTGGCCTGGACCTGGCGGTGGAGGTCGTCGCGGAGGTCCCGCCGGGCCTGGGGGCCGATGTCGGTGGCCTCGTCGAGGGGGTCGCCCACGCGGTGGGCGTTCATGTGCTCGACCAGCCGCTCCACGAAGGCCTCGAGGACCTCCTCGACGACGACGAAGCGCTTGGCCGCGATGCAGCTCTGCCCCCCGTTGATGAGGCGGGCGGTGGCGCAGGTCTCGGCGGCCGCGTCGAGGTCGGCGTCCTCCAGGATGACGTAGGGGTCCGAGCCCCCCAGCTCGAGCACCACCTTCTTCAAACAGGCTCCCGCCTTCTCGGCGACGGCCCGGCCCGCGGGAGTGGAGCCGGTGAGGGTCACCGCCGCGATCTCGGGCGCCTCGATGAGCCCGCTCACGCGGGCCGAGCCCACCAGCAGCGTGCGGAAGACGTCCCGTGGCACCCCGGCGTCGTGGAGGACCGTCTCCAGGGCCAGGGCGCAGCCGGAGACGTTCGAGGAGTGCTTGAGGATCCCGGCGTTCCCGGCCATGAGGGCGGGGGCGGCGAAGCGGAAAACCTGCCAGAGGGGGAAGTTCCAGGGCATCACGGCGAGGACCACGCCCAGGGGCTCGAAGGCCACGTAGCTGCGGGTGGCGTCGGTGGAGACGTCCTCGGGAGACAGGAAGCCCTCGGCGCCCTGGCCGTAGTGATCGCAGACCCAGGCGCACTTGTCGGCCTCGGCGCGGCCCTGGGCCAGGGGCTTGCCCATCTCGAGGGCCATCAGGCGGGCGAGCTCCTCGCGGCGCTCGCGCAGAAGCTCACCGGCGCGCTTGAGGGGGCCGGCACGCTCGGAGAATGGCCGGCGTCGCCAGCTCGCGAACGCCGCGCGGGCCGCGGCGAGGGTGGCCGCGACCTCCTGGGCCGAGGCCTCCGGGTACTCGCGGATCGTCTTGCCGGTCGCGGGGTTCAGGGATCGAAGAGTCATGACTCGGCCATGATACGCCCGGCGCCACTCCGGCCGCGTGCCTGCTTGACGGAGATGCTATCCTCGGCGGCACACACGGCCTTCGGGTGCCGGCCCAGGGGGCCACGGCCTCGAAGGTGGTGAGGCTGTCCGGTGTCCCTCCATGCAGGTGGCAGGCTTTCCGATACACAATAGGACGGGTCCGCTGAGGCCCCGCCCATGATCTGTCCCTCCTGCAAGTCGTCCAACGACGACAAGGCCGAAGCCTGCTTCACCTGCGGGCGCGCCCTCGGCGCGCTCACCCAGGGCTCCCTCATCGCCAACCGCTACGAGGTGGTGAGTCCCCTCGGCCGGGGCGGGATGGGCATGGTCTACAAGGCCCACGACCGCATGCTCGAGGAGGACGTGGCGATCAAGGTCCTGCGCGCCGAGCTCGCCAACACGCCGGAGATGGCCCAGCGATTCCGCCACGAGATCAAGCTGGCGCGGAAGGTCTCCCACCGCAACGCCTGCCGCTATCACGAGTACGGTGAAGACCAGGGGATGCGCTACATCTCCATGGAGTTCGTGGAAGGGCTGGACCTGCGCCAGCTCGCCCGCGAGCAGGGCGGACTGGTGGCCATCGACGACGCATTCGATATCGCGATCCAGGCCGCGGACGGGCTGCAGGCCATCCACGACGTCGGCCTCGTCCACCGCGACCTCAAGACGTCCAACATCATGCGGGACGCCCGCGGGGTGGTCCGGCTCATGGACTTCGGGATCGCGAAGACCGCCGGCGCCGACCGCACCGGCGGCGGTCTGACCACCACCGGCCAGATCATGGGCACCCCCGAGTACATGAGCCCTGAGCAGTGCATCGGCGAGAAGATCGACCACCGCTCCGACATCTACTCCCTCGGGATCATGATCTACGAGATGTTCACCGGCCAGGTCCCCTTCCGGGGAGAAACCCCGGTGGCCACGCTGTTCAAGCACATCCAGGACCAGGTCCCCTTCGACGGGCCGGTGGCCGGGCGCATCCCCCTGCCGGCGGTGTCGGTGCTGCGCCGGGCCCTGGCCAAGGACCGGGCGGACCGCTTCGACTCCGCGGCGGCGATGGCCGACGCGCTGCGCGAGGCCCAGCTCATGACGGCGTCGGGGGCGCTGGAGGACACCCTGCCCACCTCGGGGATGCCGGTGGTGGGGGGAGGAGCGACGCCCACGTCCACCACCTCGGCGCCCACCCCGGTCGATCGGCGGCGGGTGACCCGCCTCGACATCTTCGTCAACTTCGTGCTGCGCCGGGAGGGCACGCTGGGGACGGTGCTCCAGGAGGAGCGCACGATTGCCGAGAACGTGGGCCGGGGCGGGGCGCGGGTCATGACCACCTTTGCCTCGCTCACCCCTGGTGACGTGGTCTACCTCGAAGAGGTGGGCGGCCCGTTCAGGACCCGGGCCGAGGTCCGGGGGACGTACGTGGGGAGGGACAACATCCGACGGCTGAACCTCCACTTCCTCGACAGCCAGGCGCCGGACTACCTCGTGCACATCGACGAGACGGCGCCGAAGAGCTGACGTCGACCCTCCCCCCGCCATGGATCCCGCCTACCGCAGCCCCGTGAACCGCGCCGTGCCCCCGGCGACTCCGGGGGAGTTCCCGGTCCTGGGCATCGGCCCGGTCCGGGTCTGGCCGCCGGTGGTCCTGGCCCCCATGGCCGGGGTGACGAACCCGCCCTTCCGAGACCTGTGCCGGCGGTACGGCGCCGGCCTCTACGTGAGCGAGATGATCACCGCTCGCGCGCTGGTGGAAGGCAACCGCAAGACCCTGCTCCTCGCGAGCTTTGGCCCCGAGGAGACGACGCGGAGCCTGCAGCTGTACGGCGTGGACCCCACGTACGTGGGCGAGGCGGTGCGGTTGCTCGTGGGCGAGGACCGGGTGGACCACCTCGACCTGAACTTCGGCTGCCCGGTCCGCAAGGTGACCAGCAAGGGCGGGGGAGCGGCCATCCCCCTGAAGCCCCGTCTGCTCCGCAACATCGTACGGGCCGCGGTGGCTGCGGCCGGTCCGGTGCCGGTGACGATCAAGTTCCGCATCGGGATCGACGACGCCCACCGGACCCACCTCGAGGCCGGACGCATTGCCCAGGAGGAAGGCTGCGTGGCGGTGGCGCTGCACGCCCGCACCGCGGCCCAGCTCTACGACGGCGAGGCCCGCTGGGAGGCCATCGCCGAGCTGAAGCAGGCGGTGACCCGCATCCCGGTCCTCGGCAACGGCGACATCTGGGAGGCGGGAGACGCGCTGCGGATGATGCGCACGACGGGCTGCGACGGCGTGGTCGTGGGCCGTGGGTGCCTGGGTCGGCCCTGGCTCTTCCGCGACCTCGCCGACGTCTTCGCGGGACACGAGCCGGGGGACCCGCCCCGCCTCGGGGGGGTGGTGGACGTCATGCTCGAGCACGCCCGGCGGCTGGCGGCGTGGCTGGGCGACGAGCTCGCGGCCATGCGGGCCTTCCGCAAGCACAGCAGCTGGTACACGAAGTGCTTCCCCGGGAGCGCGCCGCTGCGTCAGAGGCTCATGCAGGTGGTGGCGCTGGCCGAGCTCGAAGACGTGCTCGCCGGCGTCGACCGCTCCCTCCCGTACCCCCCGGAGGCCATGCGGGTGCCGCGAGGGAAGACGGGTGGGACCCAGAAGGTCGCGCTTCCCGACGGCTACCTCGATGCCCTCGACGACGACACGCCGCCCGGGATCCAGGCCGAGGCCTCCGACTCCGGGGGTTAGCTACGCGCCGAGGGACGACGGGAGGGGTCGGAGCTTCGCCACCCAGTCCCACTGCCCCTCTTCCTGCCAGACCCCCTCGAGCCTCAGGTTGTTCTGCCCCGGCTGGACCAGGAACGCGCCGCAGGGCGACACGCGGCACTGGGCGGCGCCGCTGACGAGCTGGCCCTCCAGGCCCCGCGTCCACATGCCTTCGAGGGTGTCGCTCTCGCTCGGTCTCAGCGTGACGTTGTAGGGCTGCCCGGCGCTGGTGAAGGCGATCTTCAGGCCCTGCTCGCGCAGGATGGCGTGGTCGATGAGGCCGTGGCGCACGCGCTTGCCGTCGGCGTCGATCCAGACGAGGACGCCGCGGTAGCGCCGCAGGGGGGGGGTCGGGGCGGTGGTCATGTCGTTGGCTCTCCAGCCGGGCCTTTATACAACGCCCCGCCGGCCCGCGCGAGCGGAGCGGGCAGGGGAGCTCAGGTGTGGCGTACCCAGCGCATGAGCTCGGGGAAGGTCGGCTTCTTCCCGTACATCAGGATCCCCACCCGGTAGATGCGGCCGGCGACCCACAGGACCCCCAGGATCGCCGCCCCCATGAGGGCCAGGGAGAGGGCGATCTGCCACCACGGCGGGGTGAGGATCACGATCCGCAGGAACATCAGAAGCGGGGTCAGGAACGGGATGAGGGAGAGCACCACCGCCAGGGTTCCGTCCGGCGATTCGAGGACCACGGGAAAGCACACGAGCCCCAGGATCAGCGGGATGATGATCGGGAAGATGAAGTTCTGGGCTTCCTGCATGGTGTTCACCGCCGCCCCGATCGCCGCGTAGAGAGAGGCGTAGAAGGCGAAGCCCAGGAGGAAGAAGACCACGAAGGAGACGAGGACCAGGGGCCTTATCTCGGGTATGGGGAGGCCGGAGGCCATGGGGCCGGCGGTGGCCAGCGAGATCCCCAGGAGCGACAGCGACCACACCAGGAACTGGGTCAGCCCCGCCGCGCCCACCCCCAGGAGCTTGCCCGCGAGGAGCTGGGTGGAAGGAACCCCCGACGCCACCACCTCGATGACCCGGCTGCTCTTCTCCTCGATGACCCCCCCCATCACCACCTGGCCCCACATGAGGATGCTCGTGTACAGGATCATGAGCAGGATGATGGCGAGGAGGATCCCGAGGCCCTCGTCCTCCTTCTCGCCCTCCTCGCTGAGGCGGATGGTGCGCCAGTCCATGTCGCGGGTGAGCTCCCGCACCTGCTCGGGGTCGAGACCCGCGTCGGTGAGACGGTGCGCCACCAGGAGATCGCGGAGCATCCAGCGCATCGTGTTGAGATCGCGCTGGTTGCTGACCGTCCGCCCGTAGTAGCTCGCGGACGAGGCGTCGACCACGTCCTCGGGCAGGAGGAGGAAGCCGTCGAGTTCTCCGTCGAGAACCGCCTGCTTGAGGGCCTCCTCGCGGGCCTCGGCCGTCCCCGATCCGCGGGGGCGGACGTCGAAGCGCGGCTCGCCGTCGCGGCGCGCCTCCCGCAGGGACTCCTCCACCTCCGACTGGAGGACGCCGCTGGCGTCGAGGACGGCCACCCGCAGGAGCTTGCCTCCCTTGCCCATGATCAGGACCGGCAGGACCATGATCAGCCCCATGAGGACGGGGCCCACGATCGTCCCGATGATGAAGGCCTTGGAGCGGACCCGCTCGAGGTACTCGCGGCGGATGACCGCCCAGAGCTTGCCGGTCATGCCGCCTCCTCCCCGGGGCCGGTAACCGTCTCGACGAAGATGTCGTGCAGGCTCGGCACCACGATCTCGAAGCGCCGGACGGTGAGGCGTTGGACGGCCTCCTTCAGGAGGGGCTGTGGGTCGGCCCCCTCCTCGAGGCGGATCTCCACGTACTGCCCGAAGTCGGAGACCCGCGCCACGCCGGGCAGGGAGCCGAGGAAGCTCCCGTCGCCGTCGAAGGCGAGGACCACGGTGTTCTTGCCGTGGCGGTCCTTCACCTCGCCCACCGCTCCGTCGAGCACCAACTCTCCCTTGTTGATGAGGGCCACGCGATCGCACAGCTTCTCGACCGTGTCCATCTGGTGGCTGGAGAGGACGATGGTGGCCCCGCGACGGCGGAGGTCGACCATGACGTCCCGCATGACGTCCATGCCCACCGGGTCGAGCCCGCTCATGGGCTCGTCCATGATGAGCAGCTCGGGCTCGTGGAGCACGGTGGCGATGAACTGGGCCTTCTGCTGCATGCCCTTGGACAGCTCGTTGGTCTTGCGCTGACGCCAGTCGGCGAGGCCGAGGCGCTCCAGCCAGGGACCCAGGCGCTCGGTCGCCTCCCTCCGTCCCAGCCCCTTGATCGCGGCCATGAACACGAGCTGCTCCTCCAGCACCATGCGGGGGTAGAGCCCGCGCTCCTCGGGCATGTAGCCGATGCGGTCCCGGGTGGCCTGGTCGGCGGGCTGCCCGAGGATCTCGATCGACCCGGCGTCGACACCGAGAATGTTCATGACCATGCGCAGCGTGGTCGTCTTGCCCGCCCCGTTGGGGCCCAGCAACCCGAAGACGCTGCCCCGGGGCACGTCCAGCGACAGGTCCCTCACCGCCACGTGGCCGGCGAAGGCCTTGGACACACCCCTCAGCACGAGGGCCTGCTCGCTCACGCTGCCTCCCTCGGCTCCCGCCCGGGGGGCCGTGCGGCGCATCTTGACGCGCGAGCACCCGTCCCGCAAGCGCCGACCCGAGGCGGGCCGTCCCGACGAGCCCGACGCCCGGCGCGGACGGGCTCGTGCCGACGACTCCGTCCGTTGGCCTGCTGCTATGATGGCGCCCTGGACCAGGCGACATGAAGATCACGATTGCCCACAGCCCCGACAGCGACGACGCGTTCATGTTCTACGGCCTCGCCCGGGGCGGAGTGCCCACCGGCGACCTCGAGGTCACGCACCAGCTCACCGACATCGAGACCCTGAACCGGCACGCTCAGGAGGGGCGCCACGAGGTCACCGCCATCTCCTTTCACGCCTACCCGTGGGTCGCCGACAAGTACGCCCTCATGCCCTGCGGCGGGAGCATCGGCGACGGCTACGGACCGCTTCTGGTGGCTCGCGAGGCCCTCGACCCGGCGCGGGTCGCGGAGAAGACGGTGGCCGTGCCGGGCCTGCTGACCTCGGCCTACCTGGCCCTGAAGCTGCTCGCGCCGGAGGTCGAGACGCGGGTCGTGCCCTTCGACAAGATCCTCGACGAGGTGAGGGAAGGCCGGGCCGACGTGGGCCTCATCATCCACGAGGGTCAGCTCACCTATGGCGGACAGGGGCTCGTGAAGGTGCTCGACCTCGGAGCCTGGTGGAAGGACGAGACGGGGCTTCCGCTGCCCATGGGCGGCAACGCGGTGCGCCGCGATCTGGGGCCCGAGCGAATGGCCCAGCTCACGCGCCTGGTGCGCGAGACCGTCCGCCACTCCCTGGACAACCGGGAGGCCGCCCTGGAGTACGCCATGAGCTTCGCCCGGGGGATGGACCCGAAGGTGGCCGACCGCTTCGTGGGGATGTGGGTCAACGACATGACCCTCGACATCGGCGACCGCGGGCGCCTCGCCGTGCAGACGTTCCTGGACCGGGGCCACGAGGCCGGCGTGATCCCGAACCGGGTCGTCGTGGACTTCGTCGAGGCCTAGAAGATCTTCTTCAGCAGCTTGTTGGCCTGGTCCGTGATCACCTCGGTGGCCGCCGCCTTGCCCACTCGGGACAGCATGTCGGTCTGCGGCGCCTCCGTCGTCCCGTAGACGCGGAAGTCCATGGCCGACAGGCCGTCGCCCCGCGCCTTGAAGGCGGCGCGCAGCTCCTGGAGGGGGATCTTGGCCAGGAGGGACTCGGCCAGGGCCAGGTTCACGTCGTAGTCGATGGTGGAGTTGGCGAGGTTGACGGTCCCCCGGGCGTCCACCTGCATCGGCCGGCTCTTCAGGCTCACCTTCGGGGTCCTCAGCCGGTAGCCCTCGAGGGTGTACTCGACGAGACACTCCTCGAACTTCGGGGTGGCCAGCTCCGGCACCTGGACGAGCTTGGACAGCAAGGCCAGCATCTTCGAGTTCTCGACCTGACAGTCGACGACCTCCACGCTCCCCCGGGCCTGCAGGGCGGGCAGGGGCCCCGTCCCCTCCAGGCTCGTCGCCGCCTTGAGCCGGCCCGTCACCATGGCGCCCGACTGCGCCTCCTGGAGCAGCGTCTTCAGGTCGACGCCCTCGACGTTGAGATTGGCCTCGTATCGGAACCCGTCCTTGAGCTGCACGGTCACGCCGCCGGTGGCTCCGCCTCCCGCCATCCGTCCTTCCACGGGGTCGAGCTTCACGGTGTCCGCCGACATCTCGAGTGGGGCCGAGATGTCCCGCACGAAGAACATGTCGGCGAGGCTGATGGTCGCGACCTTTGCCGTCGCACGGCCCTCGGTGACGCCCCCCGCGACATGGATCGCGCTCGTGAAGTCGGCGTCCTCCACCGTCATGAGGTTGGTGCCCTCGTCGTCGTACATCGTGATAACCGCGTCGTCCACGGACACCTCGGAGAGGACGATCTCGAGCGAGGCCGGCGTGGCGCCCCCCTCCGCGGGCGGGGCCGAGGCGTCGGCCGGGGAGTCCGCGGGCGGCGCGGCTGAAGGCATCTTTTCGGCGGGCTCGGCGGCGGCCGACCTGTCTTGCGGCCCCAGGGCCTCGTAGTTGTAGAGACCGTCCTCGTCCACCACCAGACCCAGGACCGGCGTGTTGAGGTTCACCCGCTCGACCTCGACGCGGCCCGAGAGTAGCGGCTTCAGCTTGTAGCGCAGCTCAAAGGACCTGGCGGTGAAGAGGTCGCCCTTGAAGGGCGCGGGGTTGGCCACCGCCACACCACGGAGCGTCAACCCGGAGAGGATCGAGATGTCCATCTCCTCCACCCGGACCTCGGCCCCGAGCTGGCGTGAGACCTCCGCCCGCACCTGCTCCCGGAACTCGGGTGAGTTCAGCTTACTGACCAGGTGGGCGCCGTAGAGCAGGGCGACCACGAGCACGACCGCGACGACGGCGAGGATGGAGAGCAGGATCTTCTTCATGGCGCCCCATCTTGCCCCCCTTCGCCCTCCCGGACAACCGGCTGGGAGGGGGTGACGCCCGTCACGTCGCGGGCGGGCCCTTGTGTCGTCTCCTATAGTGGACAGAGCAGGGCCGGGGAGACCGGCTCCAGGGAGGGTGTCATGATGCGGCTGCCTTTCGTTCTCGTCGTTCTGCTCGCCATGGGCGGAATCGCGTGCCAGGGCCAGGCGCCTCCGGAGCAAGCGGCCGACGCCGAGGCGCTGGCCGAGGCGACGCCCCCGGCCGAGGGCGTCCCCGCGGCTTCCCAGGAGATGGCGGCCGCCCCGGTGGCTCCCGCCGCGGCCCCGGCGGCCCCCGCCGCCGCCCCGGCGGCTCCCGCCGCCGCCCCGCCGGCCCCCGCCCCGCGACCCGAGGAGGCCCCGACCCCGGCCCTCACGTCGAACCCGCCGCCGCTGCCCCGCGTCCTTGCCGCCGGCACCGTCCTGCCCCTGGTCCTCGGGTCCACGGTGGCGTCCAACACGAGCCAGGTCGGTGACCGCGTGATGGCCACGCTGGCCGAGGACGTCTCCGAGGACGGGCGCGTGCTCCTCCCGGCCGGGACCGAGGTCATGGGTCGGGTCACCGTGGCCAAGGAGTCGGGGCGGGTGAAGGGACGGGCCCGCCTGGTCCTGGAGTTCGACGAGGTCCGCGACGGAG
The DNA here is from genome assembly GCA_022340585.1 of Acidobacteriota bacterium. Lineage (GTDB taxonomy): Bacteria > Acidobacteriota > Vicinamibacteria > Fen-336 > Fen-336 > JAJDNS01. Next base: position 31,388 of record JAJDNS010000204.1, on the reverse strand, counting down.
GGAGCAGCTACCGGGTCGAGGTCTCCCCGGTCGACGTGACCGCGGACTCGAGCAAGAGCAAGGACGCCAAGATCGCCGGGGGCGCCGCCGCCGCCGGCGCGGTCATCGGCGCGATCACCGGCGGGGGCAAGGGCGCCCTCAAGGGCACCGCCATCGGCGGGGCCGCCGGGGGCGCGGCCGTTCTGGCCACCCGCGGCAAGGAGGTCGAGCTCCCGGCCGGCACCCACGTCTCCGTGAAGCTCACCTCCCGGGCCCAGATCGACTAGCCATGACGACAGGGGTCAGGTCTTCTAATGTTGCGTCGCCGCGTCGTTCTCACCCGCGATGCAGCATTCGAGACCTGACCCCCTTCCGTCTTCGTTGTTGCGTCGCATCCCCGTTCTGCCTCCGCGATGCAACAACCAGGGCTCTCCGCTCCCCCGCCCTGGCGATGCAGCATTCGAGACCTGACCCCCTTCCTCCGTCTAGCCCTCCAACCGCCGCAGTCCCCACTCCGCGTGCTCCCGGACCACCGGGTCCTCGTCCCGGGCGAGGTGCTCGAGCACCTCGCGGTGGGCGGGGCTCCGGCCGTTGCCCAGGGCCACCGCGACGTTTCGGAGAAGTCCCCGGCGCTTGGCCCGCTTCACCGGGCTGCGCCGGAAGCGCTCCCGGAAGCTCTCCACGTCCATCCGAGCCATGGCCGCCAGGTCGGGAGCGAAGGTCCCTGGTCGCGGCTCGAAGGACGGTCCGCCCCGGCGGCGTCGCTTGCGGTTCCACGGGCAGACGTCCTGGCAGATGTCGCACCCGAAGACGTGGCGACCGACACCCTCCCGGCGCTCCTCGGGCAGCGGTCCCCGGAGCTCGATGGTCAGGTAGCTGATGCAACGCGTGGCGTCGAGGACCCCGGGGGCGGGCAGGGCCCCGGTGGGGCAGGCCTCGAGGCAGGCGGTGCAGCTCCCGCACAGGTCTGCCCGGGGGGCGTCTGGCCTCATCTCCAGGTCGGTCACGATCTCCCCCAGGAAGAACCACGAGCCGTGCTCGGGGTGGAGGAGGCAGGTGTTCTTGCCCCAGGCCCCGAGCCCGGCGGCGGCCGCCCAGGCCCGCTCCACGATCGGGCCGGTGTCGACGTAGGTCCGAGCCTCGAAGGGGCCGACCTCCGCCCCCAGCCGCTCCACGACCCGGTCCAGCATCGCCTTCATCACGTCGTGGTAGTCGTCACCCCAGGCGTAGCGTGAGATCCAGCCGCGCTCGGACGGGGCCTCGGTCGAGTAGGGGTGCGGCGTGTCGTACTGGAGGCCAACGCAGATCATCGACCGGGCCCAGGGGAAAGCGGTGCGCAGGTCGCTCCGCTTCCTCACCTGCTCGCTGAGGTAGGCCATGTCGCCGGCGTGCCCTCGCGCCACCCACTCGCCGAAGAAGGCGAGCTCGGGCGGGGGGTCGGCCCCGGCGATCCCCACGAGATCGAAGCCGGCCTCGAGGGCGATCCGGCGCGTGCGGTCACCCTGGTCTGCGGGGACCACGTCAGGTCCGGATGGGGATCCGGCGGGCTCCAACGGGCAGGACGAAGAGCCCCTCGGCCTCCTCGACCCGGGCCAGCAGCAGCTGGTGGGCCCCCCGCGACAGGACCGCGCGGGCCAGTCCCCGGCGCACCAGGCACTCGAACCGGCCCGTCTCCGCGCTCAGCGACAGCGCGTCGTCGGCCAGCGGCTCCTCGCTGCCGTCGTCGAGGGCCACCTGGACCTCGCCCGCCTCCTCGTCGAGGCGGAAGGCGGTCACCTCGAACGCGGGGCCCTCCACCACGACCGGCACCCGCTCGTTGCCCTCCACGAGGAAGGCTCCTTCCTCCTCGAAGACGAGCCGCGCCTTGAGGTAGCGGAGCGAGGGCTCGTGGGCAATGGCAAACCCTCCCACGCGCCAGCCCCCGTCGGGGAGGACGCGGATCCCCTCGGGAGCGGTCCACCAGTCCGGCATCTCTCGAGTATAGCGGCCCCGCCGCCCGTCGATCAGCCGGTGGGTGGCGGCCCCCCGCACACGCCGCAGGGAGCCCCTTCCTCCGGCAGGGGCGAGTCGCACCTCGCGCAGGTCGGCACCTTCGGACCCAGGGCGAGGCCGCACTCCGCGCACTCGCTCGAGCCCGGCTCCTGCCGGGCCCCGCAGGCCGGGCACTGAACGTAGCCGCGACCGGCCTCGTAGTGGCTCTCGAGGGCGTGGACCTCACCCTCGGCGTGGGGAGCCACCAGGTCGGCCAGCGACTCGAGAGCGGCCGTCACGTGGACCTCCGGGACCACCAGGCTGTAGCTGGCCGGAGCGCCGGCTTCGCCTTCCTCCACCAGATGGAACGCGATCTCGGCCTGCCTCAGCCGCTCGGCCAGGGGCACGAGGTCCGTGGCCCGCGAGGTCTGGAAGACCGCCCGGTGGTCGCTCAGGTCGAGGACCTCGGGCTCGGCCGCCTCCTGGCGGCGCGGCAAGGGCGCGCCTTCGTCCTCGAACACGTCCTCGAGCTCTCCGCCGCAGTCGGCGCAGCTCTTGATGTCGGGGCGATACTCCTCCCCGCACTCCTTGCACACCCGCACGTGGACCTGCATGACCGGAGATTCTACCCCTCCGGTGGACCTCCCCGGGCTCGCCACGGTACAAAGGGCGAGCACACCCGTTCAGGAGAGAGAGGCGCTCATGGCTTTCGACGCGGCGCTCGCCGACCGTGTGCGGGTCGTCCTGGCCCGTCGTCGCGGGCTGGCGGAGAGGAAGATGTTCGGGGGGATCGCCTTCCTCGCCGGGGGGCACATGTTCTGCGGGGTCAACGGAGAGGACCTGGTGGTCCGGGTGGGCCCCGACGGCTGGGCCGACGCCCTCGCCCGCCGGCACGTGCGCCCCATGGACTTCACCGGGAAGCCCCTCACCGGCTACGTCTACGTGGCGCCGGCGGGGGTGCGCCACGCGGCCGCGTTGAAGGCGTGGGTGGACCGGGGCCTCGCCTTCGCCCGGACGCTTCCCCCGAAGGGCTGAACCCCCTCACTCCGGGACGGCGTAGGTCTCCTCGATCTCGACCCGGGGTCGCCGGAAGTTCGAGTAGCGGGCCTCGCCCTCGAAGAAGCTCGACCGGGCGGGCCACTGCCAGCGGTCCCGCATCTCCACCGGCAGCCAGAGGCCGAACGCGGCCACCGGCTGGAAGCGCGTCTCGAGCTCCGCCGAGGGCCCCTCGGCGCCCGGGAGCTCTTCGAGCCGGAGCTCGGTGCGGACGACCGCTCCGTCCCGGGGCTGGATCCAGACCGTCCCCCGCGTCGGGACGCCGGGGGAGCCCGGCCGGCCCCGGATCAACGTCGGCTGGCCGACCTCCCGGAAGCTGACGCGCACCAGGCGCCGGCCGTCGAGGACCACGGGCCGGGCTCCCGCCGTCTCGAAGCGGAACGAGGCCTGGAGGTCCGGGTGCAGGAAGGCGAGGACGAGGGTGGGAACGTTGTAGTTGCGGAGGATCGGCCCGAGGTTGTAGCGGGCCCCCTCGTCCACGATGGCCTGGACGTCGGTGTCGGCTCCGGTCTCGACGAACAGCCTCTCGAGGCGCCTCTCCCGGTCGCGGACCGCGCGTCCGTCCACCTCGAAGATGTCGCGGAAGAGGAGCCAGGGCAGGCCGCCGCCTTCCCGCCGGACCACCAGCACGTCGGAGCGGAGGGTCCGCGTCTGGACGAAGTCGTTGAACCCCCGAACGTCGAAGTCGTGTCGGGTGATCCGCTGCTCGTAGTGCTCCTCGGCGATCAGGGCCGACAGCCTCTCCTCGTAGGCCTGGACGTAGGCCCCGGCGCGGCGCAGCACCTCGTCGGGCGAGGGCTCGTCGGCCCGCGCGGGGACGACCGCGAGGGCGAGCAGGGCGGGAGCGACACGGCGGAACGTGGCGGGACCTCCGACTTCCTCAGCGTATCAGGTAGAAGGTCTCCTGGCGCGGCCGGAAGAAGCGATAGCCCTCGTCGGTCAAGTACGCCGGGTCCTCCTCCATGATGAACACCTTCTGGCCGTCCCACTCGGGGACCGCGATCGCGGTGTTGAGCTCGATCGACATCCAGGAGTTCGGTCGCAGGAAGCGGGGGCGCCCGCCGGGACTCCGCGGGCGGGAGCGGAAGTCGATGCTCGGGCCGAGGGCGTGACCGTGGTTCCCGAGAGGGTGGGAGTAGACCATGGCCTCGATCCCCCTCTCCTTCATCTCCCCCATGACCTGCTCGTAGACCTCGCCCGCCGAGCGCCCCGGCCGGGCCGCGCGGAGCATGAGCGCGTCCTGGAGGACGTGGGTGTTCTCGAGTCCCCGCTTCAGGCCCGTGGGGGCGTCGGTCTCTCCCTCCCGGAGGACGTAGGCCATCTTCTGCCAGTCGCTGTCGAGCCCCATGTAGGAGATCCCGAAGTCGAGATGCAGGAGGTCCCCGCGCTCGACGACGGTCTCCTCCGGGGAGACGGCGAGGAAGCCGCGGGAGGTCGCGCCGCGCTCCCCCGCGCGCTGGACCCTGAAGTCGGGCTGGAACCACGTCCCGACCCCGTGCGCCCAGAGGGCGTCGAACAGGAAGCGACGCAGCTGGCCCACCGTGGTCTCCCCGGGGGTGACGGCCTCGTTCGAGAGCGCGCGCCGCGCGAGCACCTCGGTGAGGTGGACGAGAGCCGCGAAGTGAGCGTGCTCCTCGGGGAGGCGCGTGTCGAGGTACTCCTCGATGAGCCCCTCGGCGCTCACGAAGCGGCGGGTGGCCCCGGGGCCGAGGGCGCGGCTCAGCAGCTCGTGGCTGCTGCAGGTGAGGCTGCGGGTCATGCCTCGCTGGCCGGCGATGGACAGGCCGATCCTCTTTGGCGGGTGCTCGGCGTACAGCTCCCGCAGGGCCTTCTCGGGTGGCCGCGGCTCCTTCGCGCTCTCGAAGAATCGCCCGATGCTTTCCTCCGCGTAGCCGCTCAAGGCCACCTTCCGCAGTCCCTCCTCGTCCCTGTCGATGAAGACGAAGATGTCGCGGTTGCCGGCGTAGGGGCGGGCCGGGGCCACGTGGGCGGTGAGCGGGTCCTCGTGGAACTCCTCGTTCACGACGATCCACCAGTCCAGGCCGTGGCGGCGCATCATGCCCGGGAGCATGAGGTGGCGCTTCTCCAGCCACCGGTCCCGCTCCTCCATCTGCTCCGACCAGGACAGGAGGGTGGGCGCGGGCTCGGGCGTCGAGGAAGCGCCCGTCGGGGCCGCGGCCGGGAGGGTCGGCAGGAGGGCGAGGAGGGCGAGAACGGGGGCTTGCATGGACCAGACCTCGAGCGGTAGGGAGGCCCGCCCGTGGCGGTGCTGCCCCCGGTTGCACTGGCCGCTTATGATAGGAGGCACGGCGGGCCCGGGGCCACCGGGCCGACGCGGGGCGAGAGGAAGACCAGCGATGGGCGAGATGATCACGTTCGGGTCCGGGGAGAGAACGGCCAGCGGATACATGGCGATCCCGGCGCCGGACAAGGCCCGGGGGCGCGGGGTGGTGGTGCTCCAGGAGTGGTGGGGTCTCGTGGACCACATCAAGCGGGTCGCCGACAAGTTCGCCACCGAAGGCTTCCACGCCCTCGCCCCCGACCTCTACCGTGGCCAGACCGCCGGCTCTCCCGACGAGGCCGAGAAGCTCCTCATGGCCCTCAACATCGCCGAGACGGAGACGGACCTGCGCGGGGCGGTGGAGCGCCTGCGCTTCGTGACCGGCCGGCCCGTCGCCACCGTCGGCTTCTGCATGGGGGGCGCCCTCAGCCTCTTCGCCGCCTGCTCCAACCCGAAGGACGTGGGCGCCTGCGTCGTCTACTACGGTGGGCACCCGAAGGTGGAGTTCGATTTCGACGGGCTCTCGGCCCCGGTGCTCGGCCACTGGGCGGAGGACGACGACTTCGCCAACCCCAACATCGCGCGCTTCGAAGCCGAGCTCGGGAAGAGGGACAAGGCCTACGAGTTCCACACCTACCCGGGCACGAAGCACGCCTTCTTCAACGACGACCGACCCGAGGTCTACGACCGCGACGCCGCGGTGAGGAGCTGGGAGAGGACGATCGACCACCTGGCGAGGCACCTCTGAGCATCGACGCCATCATCCTCGACTTCGACGGCCTCATCGTCGACACCGAAACCCCGATCTACGAAGCCTGGAAGGGCGCCTACGAGAGCCGGGGCCAGTCCCTCGGCCTCGACCAGTGGCAGCACTCCCTCGGCACCCACGGGGGCTTCGACGCCCACGCGCACCTCGAGTCGCTGCTGGGGGAGGTCCTGTCCCGGGAGGAGCTCCAGCGCGAGGTCCGGGCCGCCTCCGACCGGCTGTGCGAGCCTCAGCCCCTGCTCCCGGGGGTCGAAACCCTCCTCCGCGACGCCCAGTCCCGGGGCCTGGGCCGCGCCGTGGCCTCGAGCAGCTCTTGCCGCTGGGTCGAGGGGTGGCTCCGCCGCCACGGGATCCGGGAGCTCCTCGACGTGGTGGTGGCCCGGGACGACGTGACCCGGGTGAAGCCCGATCCCGAGCTCTTCCTCCTCGCCGCCCGCCGCCTCGACGTGGCCCCCGAGCGCTCGGTCGTCTTCGAGGACTCCCCCAACGGCATGCGGGCCGCCCTCGCCGCCGGGATGCACTGCGTGGCGGTGCCCAACGCCCTGACCCGCGACCTCGATCGACCCGAGGTGGACCTCGTGATGGACTCGCTCGACGCGCGCCCGCTCTCCGAGGTGCTCGATGCGGTTCGGGCCGGCGGCGCCGGGGCCTGAGGCCGCTCCCGGGGCCGGGCTCAGGCCCTGGTATACACTGGAGTTTCGAGGGAGCTGACGGGAGACAGATGTCCGACTTCGTCCGTGTGATGGCCGTCTCCGACCTCCCCCCGGGCCAGGCCGCCGAGGTGACGGTGGGAGAGGAGATGCTGGCCCTGTTCAACGTGGGGGGGACGTTCCACGCCCTCTCCAACCGCTGCCCCCACCGGGGGGGGCCCCTGGGCCAGGGCTTCGTCGACGGCTCCGAGGTGAGCTGCCCCTGGCACAACTGGACGTTCGACGTCACCACGGGCGAGAACACCGCCAGCAGCGACATGCGGGTGCCGTGCCACGAGGTCAAGGTCGAGGACGGCCAGGTCCTGGTTCGGATTCGCGACGCGGGGGCGTCGTGAGGCCCGTGCTCCTCGCCCCCGCTCTCCTGGTGCTGGCCGGCGCCGCCGGCGCTCCGGCCCAGGAGGAGCCCGCCCCCCAGGTGGCGCCGCCCACCTTCGCGGCCGAGGTGGAGCAGGTCATCGTCGACCTCGTGGTGACCGACAAGGAGGGCAACCCCGTCCCCGGCATCACGAAGGACGACCTGGTCATCGAGGAAGACGACGTCGCCCAGTCCGTCGTCAGCTTCGAGGCGGTCCAGCTCCCCGACGAGCCCGCCGCCGAGCCGCCTCCGCCCCCGCGGATCTCCCTCAACACCGCGGTGGACCCGGATCGCGGGCGGACCTTCGTGATCGTCTTCGACGACATGAACCTGAGTCCCTTCCGCGCCCGCGACGCCAAGGCCGCGGTGGCCAGCTTTCTCGAGACCGCGGTGCGCGAGGGGGACTACGTCAACCTCATCGCGACCTCGGGCGCCGCCTGGTGGACGACGCGCATGGAGGCCGGCCGCGACAAGCTGATCGACACCCTCAAGAGGCTCGACGGCCGCCGCATCCCCGACCGCTCCCCCGAGCGCCTCACCGACTGGGAGGCGATGCGGATCCACGTCGCCCGCGATCCCCAGGTCACGGCCTCGGTCATGAGGCGCTTCGAGAAGTACGGCGTGTCGATGATGGCCCACCGAGACCCGAACAACCCCCTCACCGGGACCGCCTCCGACCCGTTCGTGACCGCCCGGGCCAGCGAGGTGTACTTCGAGGCCCGCATGCGGAACCGCATGGCCCTCGAGGTGCTGGAGCGCGCGCTCAACGGCCTCGCCGCCGTCAGGGGACGCAAGTCGGTGATCCTGGTCTCCGAGGGCTTCATCTACGACCCCAGCCTCGAAGAGTTCAAGCGGGTGAACACGGCCTCGCGCCGCGCCAACGCCGCCATCTACTTCCTCAACGCCCGCGGGCTCGACGGGCTGCCGATGGAGTTCTCGGCGGAGTTCGGCCCCGCGCTCCCCGCCGAGGACATCGGCTACGTCTTCACCTCGATGAACCGCGTCGACGACGGGTCCGAGGCCATCGCCGCCGACAGCGGCGGCTTCACGGTCAAGAACACCAACGACCTCAGCCGGGGCATCCACCGGATCGCCCAGGAGACGCAGATCTACTACCTGCTCGGCTACGTCTCCTCCAACCCCGCGCGCGACGGGGCCTTCCGGGAGATCGAGGTCCGCTTCAAGAAGGGCAGGGGAAAGGGCCTGGAGATCCGGGCGCGCAAGGGCTACTACGCCCCCTCCGCGGAGGGGACCTTCACCCCCGGGGGGAAGGAGGGGGTCGACCCGGTGATCCAGGCCGCCCTCGACTCGCCCTGGCCCCAGGTCGACATCCCCATCCGGATGACCGACTACGTCGGGCCCGAGGTCATGCTGGGCAAGGCGAGCGTGCTCGTCGTGGCCGAGGTGGACATCCGTGGCCTCCAGTTCACGGAGGAGGACGGCCGGCAGGTGGGAGAGATCGAGTTCCTCCTGGTCGTCGCCCACCGGGAGAGTGGTGAGTTCTTCCGCTACGACCAGAGCGTCAAGATGAGGCTGCGCCCCTCCACCCGCCAGCGGCTGAACCGGGTGTGGTTCCCCATTCTCCGGGACTTCGAGCTCCAGCCCGGGGACCACCAGGCCAAGATCATCGTGCGCGAGACGGCCACCGGGCGCATCGGCTCGGTCGTTCACGAGTTCGAGGTGCCGCCCCTCGACGGCTTCTGGGTCACGACGCCCATCCTGAGCGACAGCCACCAGGAGGACGAGAGTGGCCACCCGGTGAACCCCCGGCCCCTGGCCCGGAGGGAGTTCCCCCAGGGAGAGCAGCTGCTCTGCCAGTTCGAGGTGTTCGGCGCCCAGAAGGACGAGAAGGGAATGCCCCGGGTGCTCCAGGGCTACGAGGTGCGGCGGCCGGACGGCACGGTCCTGTCCAGCCTGGCCCCCAGCGAGATCCAGCCCACGTCGCTCGGAGCCCTGTCACGCCTGTTCGGCTTCAAGCTCGACGGTGCCACCCCGGGCGACTACGAGATGGTGATGACCTTCGAGGACCAGCTCTCGGGGAAGAAGCTGGAGGTCCGGGAGCCCTTCACGGTCGTGGACGCGCTGCCGGAGTCGCCCGCCGAGCAGAGCGCGTCGGTCGCGCCCCCCGCACCCTCGTCCCGCTGAGGGCTGAACCGGCCTGCGGCCGGATGCCCGGGCCGGCGCTACTGCTCGGCCGGGGCCTCGGCGGGAGCGCTGTTGCCCGTGTCCGCGGCGTCGTCCGGCGGGACGGGCGCCGGGGCCGGGGCCGTCTCTTCCCCGGACTCGGCCGGTGCCGGGGTCGCGACGGTCTCCGGGACCTGATCGAGAACCGAGCTGCGGCCGGGCTTGAGGACCGAGAGGGTCAGGCTCGTGATCATGAAGAGCGCGGCCAGGATCGTGGTGGCCCGCGACAGCACCGTGGCCGAGCCCCGGGGGCCGAAGGCGGTCTGGGAGCCGCCGCCGCCGAAGGCGCTGGCGAGGTCCTGCCCCTTGCCCTGCTGCAGAAGCACGATCGCGATGAGCAGAAGGCACGCGATGACGTGCACGGAGATGATCAGGTAGTACAGAAAAGCCATGGCCGCCGCCGATTCCTCGTTTCCGTTAGCTCATCCGGCCCCGACCGGGCCGGTCGAAACTCCGAGTATACCAGAGTGCGGGGTCTGGCCCCGTCTGTTGCGCCGCCGCCCCCGTCGCGCCCGCGGTGCAATGAATGGGGCCTGACCCCAGTCCGTTATTCCCTTCCCCTTCGCCCCGCGATGGACTCCGGGTCACACCAGCCCCTCCTCCGGTATCCTTAGGCCCCATGCGCCCCCTTGCCCCCATCCTCCTCCTCGCCCTCCTGACCGCCTGCGGTGGCTCCGGCGGCGACGACGGAGACCCGACTGGCCCCAGCCCTCCCTCCGGCCCGGTGCAGGTGTCCGTCGACGCCGGCCAGACGCTCCGGGTCGTCGACTCCGGGGCCGTCCTCGGGGGCAACCTCGGGATCTGGGTCGCTCCCTCGACCCTGGCTCCTCCCACCGACCGGTACGTCGCCGAGCGGGGCGCCCGCCTCGTCCGCGGGCCTGGCGGCAACCTCAGCAACAACTACTGCTGGGTCACCCAGCGGGTCTCGGACAACGACCACGTCGTGTGGGACGACTGGTCCTGGGGGGTGCGGGTCGAGCAGTACCTGGGCTTCGTCGATCGCGTCGGGGGGCGCCCCCTCTACTCCCTCAACCCCTTCGACCACACGATCGACGGCCAGCGCCACTCGGCCCCGGGAGAGGCTCGAGCCCTCGCCCGCCACTTCGTGTCCCGGGGGCAGGCCGGCGCGTACTACGAGGTCGGCAACGAGAACGACGGCTCCTGGAACCCGATGCTGTCTCCCCCCGAGTACGTCGAGGCCTTCGTCGCCCTCGCCGAAGCGGTCAAGGCCGAGGATCCCTCGGCCCGGATGATGGGCCCGGTCGGCTCCGGCGAGAGCCCGAGCTGGCGCAACGGGTTCCTCGACGGCCTCGCCGCGCGGGGGAAGGTTGGCCTCCTCGACTACTTCAGCTTCCACTACTACGGCGGCTGGATCTCCGGCTCGAACTCCGCGGGCGTCGACCTCTCTACCCCCCAGCGCATCCCGGGCTTCGTCGCCGAGATCCGCCGGAAGCTCGCGAGCGTCGGCGCCCCCGACGCCGGGGTGGCCCTCACCGAGTACAACGCCGCCATCTGGGACGAGGGCACCACCCGGGGGCAGCTCAGCATCGAGCAGGCCCTCTGGCTCGCCGACACCGCGGGCGAGCTGTTCCGCGTCATCGACATCGGAAACGTCTGGATCGACCTGAGCGCACAGGACCCGCACGCGCTTCTCGACGACACCTCGAGCCCGCCCTCCCGCACGCCGAACTACTGGCCCATGCTCCTGGTGGGCCGGACGCTGGGCTTCGGCCGGCGGGATCGCTCGGTGTCGGTGCTCGAGGCGACCGCGGATCTTCCCACCAGCCGGGTCACCGCCTACGCCGCGAGCGGGGGCGACGGCCGCCTGGGAATCCTGCTGGTGAACAAGGGCGACCCCCTGTCCGCCTCCATCACCCTGACCGGCCGGGGCTGCTCGGCCGTCACCGGCCTGCGGGTCGATCCCGACACCCACGCCGCCAACAGCGGCCTGGCCGGGCATCCCGCGAGCTGCTCATCGGGAACGATCTCGACGGAGCTCCCTCGCCTGTCGGCCGTGGGGCTGGTCCTCGACTAGAACGGGGTTCGCCCGCACCGCCAGTGCCACGTCCTCCTCGAACGGCGGCGACACCACCGTCCGCGGCCCTCCGGAGTGCTCGAGGTCCTCGCTCTTCGCGACCTCGCCGGTCCGGGTGTCGATCCACTCCGCCCGGTAGAGTCCCTCGGGGAGGTCGAGGGTGAAGGTCGCCGGGCCGCTCCAGCGCGGCCGAGGAGGAAGGGGCGACTCGCCGACCTCCCATTCGAAGTCGACGGTCGCCTCGGTGCGGACGAGGGCCGGCTCGCCCTCGAGGACCGGGCCCTCGAAGTACTCGGCCTTCAGGCCCGGAGCGCCGTCCCCGGCGACGGAGAGCCGGTCGGACGGGACCACCTCGGTGACCCCGTCGGGAAGGGTCCAGCGCAGGCGGGCCTCCGCGCGTCCCCTGCCCTGGTAGAAGTCGAGACGCAGGGTGACGGGCTCACCGGCGCTGAGCTTCACTCGACCCGAGTCTGCGGTGGAGCCGTGGTCGGTCCAGTTCTCGACGACCAGCCTGTCGTCGATCCAGAGCCGCACGCCGTCGTCGGAGACGGTGGTGAAGGTGTACTCGCCCGTGGCCGGCGGATCGAGGCGCGCGGTCCAGCGGGCGGCGAAGGAGCGGCCGCCCACCCGCTCGAGGACGTAGGCCGCGTACTGCTGCCCGGGCTCCACCAGGGCCCAGGCCTCGAGCCCCTCCGGCAAGCCGCTCACCACCGCCCGGTCCGGCGCCATGCGCACGTAATCGAAGCCCTCCACGAACCGCTTCAGAATGCCCAGCTGGCCTCGGAGGGCCGGGCTCCCGCCCCCCGGGGACTCGTACCCGAGGAAGGTCCCGTCCGGGTGGGCGACGGTGAACGAGTAGTCCAGGCTGCTGTAGAGGCCCCCGCCCGCCATGAGGAAGGCCCAGCCCTCGCTCCGGTAGAGGACGTCCTCCCGTCCCTCGAAGCCCGTCTCGTTGTCGCCGATCACCCCGCGCACGTGGCCGTTCATCGCCACCGCCTCGGGCGGGATCGCGTAGTGGAAGTTGAAGATCGAGACCAGGGGGTTGGGGTTCTCGATCACCTTCGACCGGTTGGCGATGTTCATGGAGATCAGGTGGCGGTTCGGGAGACCGGCCTCGGCCTCGGCGACGACCTGCGCGATGCGGTCCTCGAACTCACGGGTGACGGTGCCCTGGTAGGGCTCGTTGGTGATCTCGAAGTAGAGGTTGTCGAAGGGGTTCAGCTCGGTGACGATCTTCCGGGCGAGGCGCTCCTGCACCGCGGTGAGGTCGTCGTGGGCCAGGGTGTAGACCTCGTCCCGCCCCACGGCCCCGACCCCGTTCACGTTGTTCGAAGCGTTCATGGGGGAAACCTCCCACATCTCCTCCTGGTAGAGGGGGCAGAAGAGGTTCATCTCCACAACGATGCCGCGCTCCGACGCCTGGGTCACGAAGTCCTTGAGCCGCCGGAAGTAGGACTCGTCCCACGTCTCGAGGTCGAACTTGCTCTCCCCGTCGAGGGCGCCGGGAGTCTCGCTGCGGGCCCAGGGCGCCGCGTACCGGTCGGGCTTCGGGGCCAGGGTGTTCTCGGTGATCCCGAACGAGCCCGCCACCTCCCGGTACACGCCCGAGAACGTCCGCGTGTGGTTCAGCCCGTCCCCGGCCAGGGCGTCCAGGTACCGGACGTAGTCGACGTCCCGGTTGAGGACCGCCCCGTAGTGCTCCCCCGAGGTCACGAGCACCGCGGGCTCGCCGCGGAACAGGAAGTACCGGGGGTTGTCGGGATGCAGGGCCAGCGGCGCGGACTCGTCACCCCCCGGAACGACGGTGGCCAGCAGGAGGACCGCGAGGCTCGCGGCCACGAAGCGCAGGATCATGAAGACCTCCCCAGCGCCCGTAGCCTATCTCACCTCAGTCGGTCAGCTGGAAGGGCTCTCCCCCGTAGACCCGCTTCCTCGACGCAGCGGCTCCGGGTGGCCGCGGCGGAAGCCGGGCCAGGGCACGCAGATACTCTTCGGTGGACAAGCGTCGGGACCGCCGCACCCGGCGCAGGGCCAGGACGTCGGCCGGAGTCGTGGGGAGCCCACTCTCGAGGTCGAGGAGGTCAGAGTCTTCGGAGGAGCTTGTCATACCAGTCGGCCATTCCTGCCTTGTCGAAGTAGCCCCGAGCCTGCTCCCGGTCCGTGTCCGGCAGCCCGAGGAGATACTGGATGTCGGCGAGATCCTGCAGCTCGCGCGACGGGTCGTTGCGCAGGGCCTGCACCTTCATGGCGATGAGGTGCTCGGCGCTGGGCACCGGCACGTCGCGGTCCCCCAGCTTCAGGGTTCGCGTGCGCGCCGCAAACAGCTGTCGCGCCGTTCTGGCGTCGACGTACACGACATCGACTCCGCCCCACTCCGGATCCGGGTGCGAGTGGTTGGAGTACCCCGGTGACCGGTGCACGGTCTCGTATCCCAGCTCCTCGAGGAGGGCGACCAGGGGCGCCTGGGCTTCGGAGAGGGTGACGAGATCGAGGTCGAAGGTCGCGCGACTGTGCCCGTACGCGTGCAGGCCCAGGCCCCCCACGACTGCGCAGGGGAAGCCCCGCTCGTCGAGGACCGGAGCCACTCGGTCGAAGACCCGCGCGAAGTCCAGGGGCCACCTCCGACGGCGAGGATAGCATGTGGCCCCGGGCCCCCTGGCTTCCATTGGCATATGATCGACGCCGACCGCAGCGCAGGTCGCTGGGCGAGGAGGTGAACGATGACCCACAGTCGCCGCTCCTTTCTGGGGGGCCTCGCCGTCGCCGGCGCCGCCGGGTGCGCGCGCCCCGCCGAGCGCGCGCCCCGGTCTCGAGCGAGCGTTCCCCCGAGCGAGCCGGTGATCGGCGGTCCGCCCGACCCGATCCCCGTGCTCCGGGAGAAGACCGGGCTCAGGATCGCGAGCCTCGAGACGTTCACGCGGGGTCACGTGAGCATCGTCCGATTGACGACCGACGACGGCTCCGAGGGCTGGGGGCAGATCTCCACCTACGACGCCGACATCTCGGCCACCGTGCTGCACCGCAAGGTGGCCGGTCACTTCATCGGGCGGGACCCGGCCGACCTCTCGGACATCGTCGACCGATGCATCGAGGCCAACTACAAGTACCCGTGGTCCTTCGTGTGTCGAGCCTTGACCGGGGCCGAGACCGCGGCCTGGGACCTTCTCGGAAAGCGCGCGGGCAAGCCCGTGTGCGAGCTCATCGGCGGCGCCGCGAAGCCGATCCCGGCCTACGGCTCGAGCATGAGCCGGGAGATCACGCCCGAGGACGAGGCGGCGAGGCTGGTCCGCCTGCGCGACGAGAAGGGCTACCGGGCCTTCAAGGTTCGGGTGGGGAAGGTGAACGGGCGCGACGAGGACCAGTGGCCGGGACGGACCGAGACGCTGGTGCCAGCGATCCGCCAGGCGGTGGGGGAGGGCGTGTCCCTCAAGGCCGACGGGAACTCGTGCTACACGCCGCCGAAGGCGATCGAGGTGGGCCGCCTCCTGGAAGAGCACGGGTACGACCACTTCGAGGAGCCCTGCCCGTACTGGGAGCTCGAGTGGACGACGCAGGTGGCCGCCGCCCTCGACGTAGACGTGGCCGGTGGCGAGCAGGACAACGACCTGGCCCAGTGGCGGCGAATGATCGCCCTGCCCGCGGTGGACATCGTGCAGCCCGACGTCTGCTACATGGGAGGCCTGCTCCGGACGTTGCGGGTGGCGCGCATGGCCGAGAAGGCGGGAATGCCCTGCGTGCCGCACTCCGCGAACCTGGCCATGGTGACGGTCTTCAGCCTGCATCTCCTCGCCGCCATCCCGAACGCGGGACCGTTCCTCGAGTACTCCATCGAGGACACGCCCTGGACCGAGGGGCTCTTCGACCCGGCCCTCCGGGTGGTGGACGGCGACGTCCCGATGTCCACGGAGCCGGGGTGGGGCGTCCGCGTCAGCCCCGCCTGGCTGGACGCGGCGGAGACCCAGCGCTCCGGCGTGTGATTCTCGAGGACGCGGGGCCGTGGGCCGGCCCCGACAGGGCCTACTGCTTGTCGAAGTGTACGAGCTTGAGGAACGAGTCGGCCTTGAGCGAAGCCCCGCCCACCAGGGCGCCGTCCACGTCGGGGAGCGCCATGAGGCCTTTCACGTTGTCGGGCTTGACGCTGCCGCCGTAGAGGATCCGCACGGCGTCGGCCACGGCCGGGCCGTGGACGTCGCCCACGCGCTTGCGGACGAAGGCGTGGACCTCCTGGGCCTGCTCCGGGGTGGCCACCTTGCCGGTGCCGATGGCCCAGACCGGCTCGTAGGCGATCACGACCTTCGTCGCCTCGTCGGCCGAGACGGCCTTCAAGATGGCGTCGACCTGGCGGCCGACCACGTCCATCGTCTTGCCGCCCTCGCGCTCCTCGAGCGTCTCACCGACGCACGAGATGGGGAGCAGGCCGTTGTCCAGGGCGACCTTCGTCTTCTTCGCGACGCCCTCGTCGGTCTCGCCGAAGTACTGGCGACGCTCGGAGTGGCCGAGGATCACGTGGGAGCAGCCCACGTCCGTGAGCATGGTGGGGGCGATCTCGCCGGTGTAGGCGCCGCTCAGCTCGGAGTGCATGTTCTGGCCGGCCAGGAAGACCTTCGAGCCCGCGAGGGCCTTCGCCACCGCCGCGAGGACGGTGAAGACGGGGGACACCAGGACGTCGACGTCCGAACCGGCAGCGTCGGCCCCGCTCTTGATCTCGGTGGCGAGGGCCACCGCCTCGGCGGTCGTCTTGTTCAGCTTCCAGTTGCCAGCGATCAACGGAGTTCGGTTTGCCATGGATTCCTCAGTACCCCTTTGGTTCCTATTTGTCCGTCAGGTTGACGACGCCGGGGAGCTCCTTGCCCTCGAGGTACTCGAGGGAGGCGCCGCCGCCGGTGGAGACGTGGCTGACCTGGTCGGCGAGCCCGTTCTGCTCGATCGCGGCCACCGAGTCGCCGCCGCCCACGATGGTGACGGCCCCGTTCTTCGTGGCCTCGGCCAGGGCCTGGGCGATGGCCAGGGTGCCCTTCGCGGTCTCCGGGATCTCGAAGACGCCCATGGGGCCGTTCCAGACCACCGTCCTGGCGTCCTTCACGATCGCGGCGAACTTCTCGCGGGTCTTCTCGCCGATGTCCACCCCGATGTCCTTCGGCCCGATGCCGTCCCAGGGAACGGTCTTGAGCGTCCCCACCTTGCGGGCGTCGAAGTCGAAGCTGTCGGTCACCACGGTGTCCAGGGGCAGCACCAGCTTGTCCCCACCCTTCTCGAGGAGCGCCTTCGCCATCTCGAGGCGGTCGTCCTCGACCAGGGACCCGCCGATCTCCTTGCCCTGGGCCTTGTAGAACGTGTAGGCCATGCCCCCGCCGATGATGAGGGTGTCGACCCTGGGCAGCAGGGCCTCGATGACGTCGATCTTGCCCGAGACCTTGGCCCCGCCGATGATCGCCACGAAGGGCCGGGTCGGGTTCTCGACGGCGTCGCCGAGGAAGTCCAGCTCCTTCTTCATCAGGTAGCCGGCGGCCCGCTGGGGCAGGTCCACTCCGACCATCGAGCTGTGGGCCCGGTGGGCGGTGCCGAAGGCGTCGTTCACGTACACGTCGCCCAGCTTCGACAGCGACGCCCGGAAGGCCTCCACCGCCTCGGGGTCGGCCTTCGTGGCGGACCCGTCCGGCCCCTTGGCCTTGCCCTCCTCCTCGATGTGGAAGCGGAGGTTCTGGAGGAGCATCACGTCGCCGGGCTTCAAGGCCGCGCTCGCCGCCTCCACCTCGGGACCCACGCAGTCGTCGAGCTGCTTCACCGGCTTGCCGAGCAGCTCGGAGAGCCGCCTTGCCACCGGGGCGAGGCTGAGGGCGTCCTTGCGCTGGCCGTTGGGGCGTCCGAGGTGGCTCATGAGAACCAGGCTCGCGCCCTGGTCCAGGACGTACTCGATGGAGGGCAGCGCCGCGCGCAGCCGCTTGTCGTTCTCGACCGTGCCGTCCTTGAGGGGGACGTTGAAGTCGACGCGCATGATGACGCGCTTGCCGGCGAGGTCGAGGTCCTCGATGAAGAGCTTGGCCATTGTCCTTCCTCATGGGGTCAGGTCTTGCCTTTCGCATCGTAGAGATCCGAACGGGCACGACGCGAAACGGAAGACCTGACCCCTTCAGTCCGAAAGAGAAATCGGGGGCGACCCGCTGGGGCCGCCCCCGAAGAAACCCGGGATCTCCCGGGGGTCGGCGAAGTGGGAGGCCTAGGCCGCGCTGTCCTTCTTCGCCATGTAGCGGAGCAGGTCGACGACGCGGTTCGAGTAGCCCCACTCGTTGTCGTACCAGTTGACCAGCTTGAAGAACCGCTTCTCGCCCTTGAGGTTGTTCTGCAGCGTGGCCTTCGAGTCGTAGATCGACGAGCGGTCGTCGTGGATGAAGTCGGTGGAGACCACCTCTTCGTCGCAGTAGCCGAGGATGCCCTTGAGGTAGGTCTCGCTGGCCTTCTTCATCAGGCCGTCGAGCTCCTCGATCGAGGTGTCCTTGACGGAGCGGAAGACGAGATCCACGACCGAGACGTCGGGGGTCGGGACGCGGAAGGACATGCCGGTGAGCTTGCCGTTCACCTCGGGCAGGACCTGGCCCACGGCCTTGGCCGCGCCAGTGCTCGACGGGATGATGTTGATCGCCGCCGCCCGGCCGCCACGCCAGTCCTTCTTGGACGGTCCGTCCACGGTCTTCTGGGTCGCGGTGTAGCTGTGGATCGTGGTCATGAGACCGGTCTCGATCCCGATGCCCTCCTTGAGGATCACGTACACCGGCGGCGCCAGGCAGTTCGTGGTGCACGACGCGTTCGAGACGATGTCGTGCTTGGCCGAGTCGTACTCGCCTTCGTTGACGCCCATGAGCAGGGTCTTCACGTCACCCTTGCCGGGGGCGGAGATCACGACCTTCTTGGCCCCCGCGTCGAGGTGCCCCTTGGCCTGGTCCGAGTGGGTGAACAGCCCCGTGCACTCGAGCACGTAGTCGACGCCCAGGTCCTTCCAGGGCAGGTCGGCCGGGTTGCGCTCGGCCATGATGCACTTCACGGCGTCGCCACCGACCACCAGGATGTCGTTGTGGTCGGAGCCATCGCTCTTCTTCGTGTCCAGGCTGTGCTTGAAGCGGCCGTGGACCGAGTCGTACTTCATCTGGTACGCGAAGTAGTCAGCGTCGGTGGAGATGTCGACCACGCCCACGACGTCGATTTCCTTGCCCAGCAGACCCTGGTCGCAGAGGGCCTGGAAGACCAGGCGACCGATGCGGCCGAAACCATTGATACCGACGCGGATTGCCATCTATTCGACCTCCGGGTTCAATTCCAAAAGCGCAGTCTATCCGACGCCGCGAGGAGGGCGCAACCAACGCTCGCCCCATCTCCCTGAGGTAGGAGAACTACGATTCCGCCCACCAGTTGACGACGCTCATGGGGTCCACCTATGGTGCTCATGGCTCCGCCGTCGAGCCCCACGGACGAGGGAGGTCACATGTCCCGGCGTCGATTTGGAGACGTGGTCGTTCTTCTTCCCGGCCTCACCGGGAGCGTCCTGTGCAAGGACGGGAAGGACCTGTGGGGCCCCTCGGCGGGGGCGCTCCTGGGCGCGGCCCTGGGGCGTCGCCTCGCCCCTCTCGTCCTGCGCGACGACCCGGTCGACCGCGACGACCTGGACGACGGGGTGGTGGCCGCCCGCCTCTTCCCCGACGTGCACCTCATCCCCGGACTCTGGAAGATCGACGGGTACTCGACGCTGTCGGACACCCTGTGCCGGTCCCTGGGGCTGGTCCCGGGGCAGAGCTTCTTCGAGTTCCCCTACGATTGGCGGCGCGACGTCCGGGTGGCCGCCCGCCTCCTCGCCCGCCGGGCCCACGGGTGGTTGACACGGTGGCGGCGCCGCTCCGGCAACGACGAGGCGCGTCTCGTCCTGGTCGCCCACTCCCTGGGCGGCCTCGTGGCCCGGGCGTTTCTGGAGCTTCACGACGGCTGGCGCTCGACCCGCGCCCTCGTCGCCTTCGGGACGCCCTTCCGGGGAGCACCGAGTGCCCTCGACGCGCTCAGCAACGGCGTGCGCAAGGGTCCTCTCGGTCTCGTCGACCTGACCACCCTCGCCCGGTCGTGCACGTCGGTGCACCAGCTCCTGCCGTTCTATCCGGTGGTCGAAACCGGCGGGCGAGGCTTTGCGCGGGTGGTGGAGACGACGCTCCCGAACCTCGATCCTTCCCGGGTGGCGCGGGGGGTGGCGTTCCACCACGAGATCCGCCGGGCCGTCGAGTCGCACCGCCGGTCCTCGCGGTACCGGGAGCACGGCTGCGCGATCTACCCGGTGGTGGGGATCGACCAGACGACGCCCCAGTCGGCGCGCCTGGTCGACGGCCGTCTGGAGCTGGTGCCCACCTGGCGGGGCCGGGACCACTCGGGAGACGGGACCGTGCCGCGCGCCTCGGCCACGCCCCTCGAGAAGGGACACGAGGGTCGCGAGATGTACGTGGGAACCCGCCACGCCTCCCTCCAGAGCGCGGTCGCGGCCCTGACCCATGTCGTCGGCCTCCTCGCGGGGCTCGACATCGACCTCGACGCCTACCGGGTGGCCCGGCGCCGTCTCACCTGCGTGTCCCTGGACGTGGAGGACATCCTCTGGCGGGACGAGCCCGTCGTGATCCGTGCCCGAGTCGAGCCGGCGCCCCCTCGTCTCATCGCCCGCATCCGCCCCGCGCGGGGAGGGCCCCCCGTGACGCGCCCCACTCTCCAGCGGGACCCCGACGGTGGCTACGCCGCGGAGCTTCGCCCCCTGCCCCCTGGCTCCTACCGCGTCACCGTCACCGGTGGCCCCACCGTCGAGCCCGCCGAGGACGTCTTCGTAGTAGCGTCCAGGCCCCCTTAGGGGTCTGGCCCCGTTTTGTTGCGTCGCCCCGACGTTCCCGCTCGCGACGCAATGAAAAGGGGCCTGACCCCATTCCGTTGTTCCCTCCCCCCTCCGCCCCGCGCTGGACTCCCGACCCCCTTCCGTTGTCCCCTCCCCTCCGCCCCCGCGCTGGGCTCGCCTGAAGAGTCGGGAACAGACGGCCCTCCCAGGGAACAAGCGGTTATGATCCCCGCCATGTCGACGCCCGCGAACAGCACCACCATCCCCGAGTTCACTCTCAAGGCGGTCTTCACCGGGGTCGTCCTGGGGATCGTCTTCGGCGCCGCCAACGCCTACCTCGGCTTGCGGGTGGGCATGACGGTCTCCGCATCCATCCCCGCCGCGGTCATGACCGTCGCCGTCTTCCACGTCTTCCGGGCCGACGGGACGATCCTCGAGGCCAACCTCTCCCAGACCGTCGCCGCGGCCTCGACCTCCCTGGCCACCGGGGTCATCTTCACCATCCCCGCCCTCTTCCTCTGGGGCATCGTGCCCCCGTACCTCCAGGTGGTGATCCTCGCCTTCCTCGGCGGGGTCCTGGGTCTCTCGGCCATGATCCCCCTCCGGAAGCTGCTCATCGTCGACTCTCACGAAGAGCTGCCCTATCCCGAGGGGACCGCCTGCGCCGAGGTCCTGCGCGCCACGACCGGGGAAACCGGGAAAGGCGCCGCGTCGACCGGGGTCTGGATCTTCCGGGGCATGGCGGTGGGGGCGGCGGTGAAGCTGCTCCTGGCCCTGGCCTTCCTGGTTCCCGACGAGCTTCGCCTCGCCCTGCCGGTCCTGCCAAAAGCCGAGCTCGCCCTGGAGGTGGCGCCCGCTCTCATCGGCGTGGGCTACATCCTCGGCTACCGCACCGCCGCGGTGTGCGTGTCCGGGGCCCTCATCTCGTCGGTGACCCTGACGCCCCTCATTGCCTGGCTGGGCGCCGGGCTCCAGGCACCGCTTTTCCCGGAGACCGAGCGGCTGGTGTCGGAGATGACTGCCGACGACATCTGGTCCCGCTACGTGCGCTACATCGGGGCCGGCGCGGTGGCCACCGCCGGGATCATCACCGTCGCGCGGGGCCTGCCGACGATGTGGGGGGCGTTCGCCGCCGTGGCCCGCGGGATGCGGCGCTCCGAGACGAGCTCCCACGAGGGCCCGGTGGACCGCACCGAGCGCGACCTGCCGCCCTGGTTCGTCGTCGGGGGGATCGTGTTCGTGGTGGTCGTGGCGGGCATTGTGCCCGGGGTCTTCGCCGGCGACATGGCCCCGCTCCAGCGCGCCGTGCTGTCGGCCGGGGTCGGTGTCTTCGGCGTCCTCTTCGTGGCGGTGGCGGCGCGGATCGTCGGCATCGTGGGTGTCTCCTCGCAGCCGACCTCCGGGATCACCCTGGTGACGCTGCTGGGGACGGCAACCGTCTTCGCGGCCGCCGGGTGGACGGACGGGGCCGCCCGAGCGGGTGTCCTCACCGTGGGGACGATCGTGGCCATCGCCGCCAGCAAGGCAGGGGACATCTCCCAGGACCTCAAGACGGGCTGGCTGGTCGGGGCCACCCCCGCGCTCCAGCAGGTCGGGCAGCTCATCGGCGCCGCCTTCGCGTGCTGGGCGGTGGCGGCCACGGTGCTCCTTCTCGGTCACGCCTACACCTTCGGCTCCCGCGAGCTTCCCGCCCCCCAGGCCACCCTGATGAAGACGGTCATCGAGGGCGTGCTCGCCGGAGACCTCCCCTGGGGCCTCGTGCTCACCGGAGGCGGCCTCGCCCTGGGGGCGATCCTGTGCGGCGTCTCGGGCCTGGCGTTCGCCATCGGGGTGTACCTGCCCCTCGCGACCATGGCGCCCCTCTACGTGGGCGGCTGCATCCGGGCCCTCGCCGAGCGCGGGGCGGCAGAGCGGGCACCGGGTGAGAGCGATCCCGGGATCCTCGCGGCCTCGGGCCTGGTGGCCGGCGAAGGGCTCGCCGGCGTGCTGGTCGCGGGCCTGGTGGCCGCGGGCCTCGCCCCGAAGGCCATGGATCCCCGGCTCGGGGGGCTACCCGGCGAGCTGGTGGCCCTGCTCCTCGCCGGCGCCTTCTGCTACTTCCTCTACCGAGGGGGCCGGGCGGGCCGCTAGCTCCTCCGCTTCCCTCAGAAGGGCCTGCACTCCCTGCCGCAGGGCCGGGTCCTCGACCGCCTCGCCGGGGCGGCGGTGCCGGAAGCGATCCGCCTTCTTGAGAATCGTCATCGCCGGTCGTCCGTAGCCCAGCTGCACCAGGTCCTCGGCAACGGCGGCGAGCGTGGCGAGGGCGTCGCCGAGCCGGGCCGCCTGCGCCAGCTCACCCGAGAGGTGGAGCCGCACCCGTGCGCTCCAGTCGCTGCTGCCGTAGCGAGCACGCAGGGCCGCGGCCGCCTGGAGGGGATCGGCGGCCTCCGGCGGCAGGGAGCGGAGCGCCTCCTCCTCGGGGCTGAGGGCCCCCTCGCCCTGATCGGCTTTGTCGGTGACAGACGGCTGAGGCTCATCGGCGAGAGCACCCAGCAGGTCGTCCTCGCTCAGGAACAGGTGTGTCTCGTCGGGGTGAGGTCCCGAGAGGAGGGTCTCGTCGACCTTCCCCTCGGTCGCGGACGGCCCGGCCGCGGCCGCGGCGGGGGACGTCCCGTCCCTTCCGGGCCCGTCGGAGAGCAGCGCCCGCGCGTCGATCGCGAGCAGCTCGTCCAGCCCGCCGTCGTCGTCGAGCGCCCCCGGGGCGTCGCTCTTCGGGTGGTCGGCGAGGAGGGCTCGCGCGTCGATGGTGAGCAGCGCGTCGAGGTGATTGTCGTCCTCGAGCGATCCGGACTCGTCCTCCGCCGGTCCGTCGGCGAGGAGGGCGTGAGCTTCGGCGGTGAGGGCCTCCTCCAGGTCTTCGTCGGTGAGAAGCGAGTGGAGGCCGTCTTCGGCCTCCGGAGTGCTCTCGGGAGGAGGTGCCCCGGGGCCGGCCTCGATGCCCGTCTCCGGGTCCTCTCCGGTGGAGAACGGTGGCGCATCATCGGCAACGTCTCCCGACCCGAGCACCGGCGCCGGCGCTTCGACACCCGGGTCGGCGGCGCCGGTCCCGGCGTCGAGCTCGGGGCTGGGCTCGGTGGTGAGCTCCTCCACCTCCTCCGGCTCGAGATCGTCTTCCGGCAGCAGCTCGGGCTCCCGTCCATCGAGGGCGCTCGGCTCCACCCGGATGCTGGTCGCCGTGATCTCGCCGTCATCCGGGCCGGTGCTCTCCTCACCCAGGACGCTGGGGTCGACGTGGAGGCTCCGGGCCGTGATCTCGCCGTCGTCCACGTCGTCGTCGGCGGGCTCGGGCCCTTCTTCACCCAGGACGCTGGGGTCGACGTGGAGGCTCCGGGCCGTGATCTCGCCGTGGTCCACGTCGCCGTCGGCGGGCTCGGGCCCCTCCTCGCCCAGGACGCTGGGGTCGACGTGGAGGCTCCGGGCCGTGATCTCGCCGTCGTCCGAGCCCGTGCGCTCCGCACCCACGACTCCGGGTGAGACGTGGAGGCTCGTCGGCGTTGTCTCGCTCGCCTCCTCCAGGACGACGAGCTCCGGCTCGTTCCCCGGCGGTGCCGCCCCCGGGACGTCGTCCCCGTGGCTCTCCTGCCCGCCGTCGTGCGCCTCGGGGTCGGGGTCTTCCGCGTCGAGGACCGTGAACTCCGGCCCGCCGGCGGGCGCTTCCTCCACGACCGACACCGACTCCGTCGGCTCGGCCGGGGCAGCCGAGGCCCCGTCGAGTGCGGTCCCCCAGCTTTCATCGGCGCCGGGCGCCTCCGTGGGCGTCGACGGTTCGACCGCGGCGTCTCCGGTCGGGGCGCTCCGGACCGACTCGAGGCGCTCCTTCACCTCCGCCTGCTCGGGATCGATCGCGGCCGCGCACCGGAGCGCCTCCAGCGCCTTGTCCGGGAAGCCGTAGCGCTCCTGCTCGTCAGCGATGCCGAGGAGGACGGGCACGGCCTCGGCGCCCCGGCCGGCTCGGACCAACAGCTCGGCGTAGCCCTGCCTCTCGGTCGTGCTCGGGTAACGCTGCGAGAACTGCCGGCGCATCAGATCGATCGCCTTCCCGTACTTCTCGGCGGCGACGAGCTCGTCCACCGAGGCGGGCCGCTTCGCGCGCTTGATCCACGAGAGAGGCATGTTCCTGCGGCCGGAGCTTCAAGGGCCATGCCGACCGCGCCCTTCCCCCCACGCCTTCGTGAAGAGCTTGAGCAGGAATGAGTTATGCCAGCGACCACAAGGTGTGAAGCCTCGAGGACCCGACCCCAATGGCCGGATTCGAGACAGCACCGGCCGGGGCACGGCCGGCCTGACCGCCGTCAGGCCGTCGCCCGGGCGTGGGTGCGGAAGGCCCGGAGCCCGTAGATCGCGATGACCACGAAGCAGACGAGGGGCAGGACGAACGAGGCCCGCACCGCCGACATCGAGCCGATCTGCTCGAGGTCGGTGATCGCTCCCTGCAGCGGGGGCAGGACCGAGCCGCCCAGGATCGCCATGATCAGGCCCGCGGCGCCGAACTTGGCGTCCTCGCCGAGCCCCTGGAGGGCGATGCCGTAGATCGTCGGGAACATGAGCGACATGCAGGCCGAGATCCCGATGAGGCAGTAGAGGCCGGTGATGCCGGGGATGAGGATCGCACCGGCGGTCAGGGCGAAGCCGCCGATGGCCAGGCTCATGAGGAGCCGGCCCGGGCTGAAGAAGCGCAGCAGGAACGTGCAGATGAAGCGGCTCAGGCAGAAGATGACCATGGCCACGATGTTGTACTTCTGGGACAGCACCTCGGCGTCCTGCTCGGCCATGCCCTGGGCGGTGAACAGCTCGGTCCCGTAGTGGATGACGAACGTCCAGCACATGATCTGGGCACCCACGTAGAAGAACTGGGCCACCACGCCCTCGGTGTAGCGCCGGTTGGCGAAGAGCCGCTTCATGGTCGGTCCCATGTCGAGGCGGTCGCCGTGGTTTTCGGTCCGCGGCATCCTCGTCACCGCGATGATCACCAGGATCACCAGGATGAACAGACCGATCCCCACGTAGGGCGCGCGGATGATCCCCAGGTCGTGGGCGGTCACCGTCTGCAGGGCCTCGGGGTCCATGGCCTCGCGGGCCTGGCGGGAGGCCCCGTCGAGGCGCGCCAGGATGAGCTGCTGGGCGGTGAACATCCCCAGGAGCGACCCGATGGGGTTGAACGACTGGGAGAAGTTCAGCCGCCGGGTCGAGGTCTCCTCCGGTCCCATCGACAGGACGTACGGGTTGGCGCTCGTCTCGAGGAAGGAGAGCCCGCAGGTCAGGATGAAGTAGGCGACGAGGAAGGGCCAGAAGACCATCGTGAGGCTGGCGGGGATGAACAGCAGGGCCCCGCCCGCGTACAGGGCCAGGCCCATCACGAGACCCGCCTTGTACGAGAACTTCTTGATGAACATCGCCGCCGGGAAGGCCATGGCGAAGTAGCCGCCGTAGAAGGCGAACTGCACCAGCGAGCCCTCGAAGTTGCTCATGAGGAGGATCTTCGAGAAGGCCTTGACCATGGGGTTGGTGATGTCGTTGGCGAAGCCCCACAGCGCGAAGCAGCTGGTGACCAGGATGAACGGCAGGCCGATGCCGGCCGGGATGAGCGCGTTGCGGTCGGCGGTGAGGCCGGTGGCGGTCTCGTCGGTCATGGGCTTCAGGGCTCCTGGAGGGTCGTGACCCCCTTCTTCAGAAGGAGGTTGCCGTACTTGCGGGTCTCGCCCGTCATGACCACCGCGAAAGCGGCGCGGGCCCGGTCGTAGAAGGCGAAGCGCTCGATGCGCGCCGGGGGCTTCGCCCCCGGGTCGTGCCGGTGCACGACCTCGAGGTACTGCTCCTCCACCGCCGGGTCGAGCTGGTCACCGGAGACCGCCTCCATCATGACCAGCGGATCGGCGTAGGTGTCGAGATCGAAGAGGGGAAGGATCCCGTCGAGCAGCGTCGTCACCGAGAGCCCGTCGGCCCGGAGCACCCGCTCGTTCATGGTGTGCCCGGGGAAGTGGGCGTCGGCCAGGACGATCTCGTCGCCGTGCCCCATCTCGGCGAGGACCTTCAGGAGGTCGGGGCTGATGCAGGGGGCGATACCTTTCAGCATGGTGTCTCCGTGAGCAGGGGACTCTCAGCAGGCGCCCGCCACTGTGTCCCACTTTGGCCGAGGCTTCAACCCGCTCGCCCCGAGCCGGTGGTCCTCACCTCTCCAGCTCCTCGTCGAAGCAGACCGCGACCTTGCCGCACCGGCCGGAGGCCATGAGCGCGTAGGCCTCGCTCGCCTTCTCCACGGGAAAGCGGTGGGTGATGAGCTCGGCGGGGTGGATGTTCCAGCGGACGAGGCGCTCGACCAGCTCCTCCATCTTCCAGGTGGAGGTCACCCAGGAGCCGTAGAGCGTCTTCTGGTCGTGGATCATGTCCGGGGACGGCTGGAAGGCCACGTCGCCGCCCTCGCCCAGCATCACGATGCGGCCCCACTTGCGGGTGGCGCGGATGGCGGTGGCCCGGGCCTCGGCGTGGGCCGAGCAGTCGACCGCCCGCTCCACCCCGTGGCCGCCGGTCAGCTCCCGCACCCGGTCCACGTTGTCGGGCCCGGCGGCAAACACGGTGTCGCACAGGCCCAGGTCCCGGGCCAGCTTCATCCGCTCCTCGACCACGTCGATGCCGATGATGAGCGGCGCCCCCATGGCCCGGCACAGCATGCCCGTGGCCAGGCCCACCGGGCCGAGGCCGGTGATCAGCACCGCGTCGTTGCCGCTGATGCCGACCTTCTCCAGGCCCTCGTAGACGGTCCCGAACCCGCAGGCGACCTGCGCCCCGTCGGCGTAGGAGAGGGTGTCGGGCAGGGCGACGAGGTCCTTCTCCTCGGCCACCAGGTAGTCGGCCATGCCTCCGTCGCGCTGCCAGCCGTAGGCCCGGCGCCACCTCTGGCTGGTGCAGGAGATCATGTAGCCCCGGCGGCAGTCGTTGCACACCCCGCATCCGGAGATGTGGTACACGATGACCCGGTCCCCCTCCCCGAAGCGGCGGCACCCGGGCCCGGCGGCAACGACCTGGCCGCAAGGCTCGTGTCCCGCGATCACCCCCTGGTAGCCCTCGGGCCCCTTGCCCAGGTGCTCGTGGTAGATGCAGCGGATGTCCGAGCCGCAGATGGTCGAGGCCTTCATCCGGAGGAGGACCTCGCCGTGCCCGGGCGCGGGAACCGGCTGCTCCCTCATCTCCACGGTGCTGTTGCCCGGCAGGTAGGCGGCGTTCATGGTTTCGTTCATGGCAGGTCTCCGCTGGGCCCCGGCGCCGGCCCGGGACATGATCGCCATGGCGGGATCGTGTCCCTGGCCCGGGCCGCCGGCCGCAGGCCGGTTCGGTTCTCAGGGGGGCGTGATCTCACCGTCCGGGTCCCACAGGTCCTCCCAGCTCTGGCCGTCCTTCCAGAGGAAGACCTGGCCCTTGATCATCCGGCAGCTCCGGTCGATCCCGGCCAGGGCCCTCATCTCGTCGTCGCTCAACCGGGGAGAGATCGCGGCCCGCAGGTTGGCGAGGATGTTCTTCCGGCGGGTGGACATGGGAATGGGGGTCTGCCCACGCTGGACCGCCCACCGGATGCAGACGACCGCGGGGTGAACGTCGTGGGCCCGCGCGATCTCGACGACCACCGGGTCCTCGAGGGGGTTGGTGTCCTCGGGGGTGCGGTCGCGCTCGGGTCGGTTGGGCGACCCCAGGGGGCAGTAGCCGACGGGCTCGATCCCGTGCTCGCGGACGAAGTCGAACAGCTCGGGCTGCTGGAAGTGGGGGTGCAGCTCCATCTCGTTGACCGCCGGCTTCACCGCGGCGTCGCGCAGCAGGAGCTTCAGCTTGGGGACCGTCATGTTCGAGGTGCCGACGTGCTTCACCAGGCCCCGCTCCACCAGCTTCTCCATCTGCCGCCACGTCTTCATGTAGCTTTCGTGAACGTAGGGCCGGGCATCGGGGCTGCGCGAGGAGACGTCGCACCCCGGCGGGTGGAAGTTGGGGAAGGGCCAGTGGACGAGGTAGAGGTCGAGGTACTCGAGACCAAGGTCCTCGAGGGACTGCCGGCAGGAGGGGATGACGTCCTCCTCCCCGTGCTTGTCGTTCCAGAGCTTGGAGGTGATCCACAGCTCCTCTCGCGCGATCCCTCCCGCCTGGACCTCGCGGAGGACGGCCCCGATCTCGGCCTCGTTGCCGTAGACCGAGGCGCAGTCGATGTGCCGGTAGCCGACCTCGATGGCCCCCCGGACGGCCTCGGCCACCACGTCGTGGCCCGCGTGATCGGAGCCGAAGGTGCCGAACCCGATGGCGGGCATCGCGGCGCCGGTGTGAAGGGCGCGACGGGGGACGTCGGCGGGGTCCACGGTCTCGCTCATGGCGAGGCCCATACTACGAGAAACGGAGACACCAGGCGACACTCTCCCTCTTCGAGCGGAGCTTCGTGTCGTGTCCCCGAACCTCCGGGGTGGCGGGACGGGAGAGTGAGAGTGGGCCGCAGGGGGTGCGGCCCGGAGGGGCGACGGCCTGCGCCGGCGGCCCAGGGCTTCTGTACCCCGAACCGCCGTGCGCCAGGGCGTCAGTGCATGCTGTCGTACTTGGCCTGAAGCTCTTCCTTCGACTCCGTGTGCTCGGGATCCACGATGATGCAGTCGTCCACCGGGCAGACCTCGACGCAGCGGGGCTCGTCGAAGGCGCCGACGCACTCGGTGCACTTCTCGGGGTCGATGATGTAGATGTCGTCACCGGCCGTGATGGCCTGGTTCGGGCACTCCGGCTCGCACGCGCCGCAGTTGATGCACTCCTCAACGATCTTCATCGCCATCGAAACTTCCTCCTGATGGGTCCGACTTGGCGCGCAAACTCTGCGCGCGAAAAGCCTGTCGTCATCGGGGTGTTGCACGATTCGGGCCAGTTTGGACGGATTGGGCGTTCAGCCGGCGTTCTGCCCGCGTGACGTTATACTTGCGAGCGTTCGAGCGGACCGGGTCTCGGTTCGCGAGGGACCGCGTGTACATCCTCTACAGCATTCTCCTCGCCGTCGGGTTCCTCCTCGCCCTGCCCTGGTATCTCTGGAAGGGCCGCAGGTCCGGGAAGTACACCCGCACCTTCCGCGAGCGCATGGGCCGCCTCCCGGTGAACTTGAACGTGGACGGGGACCGCTCCATCTGGATCCACGCGGTCTCGGTGGGCGAAGTCCTCGCCGCCCGAACGCTGGTGCCCGCCCTGCGCGAGCGCTTCCCGGGGCACCGCGTCTTCCTGTCCACCACCACCCAGACCGGTAACGCGGTGGCGGCCCGGGGCGCGCGCGATCTCGACGGGCTGTTCTACGCCCCCTTCGACTGGCCGGGCCCGGTGCGGCAGGCCCTCTCGGTGCTCAACCCCGAGCTGCTTCTCCTGGTCGAGACGGAGCTGTGGCCCAACCTGATTCACCAGGCGCACCGGCGCGGCACGCGGGTGGCGGTGGTGAACGGCCGCATCTCGAACCGGTCCTTCGGCCGCTACCGGCAGCTGCGGGGCTTTCTCCGGCAGGTGCTCGGAGAGGTCGACCTGTTCCTCATGCAGAGCCCGGCGCACGCCGAGCGCATCCGGGAGCTGGGGGCGCCTCCCGACCGGATCCAGGTCACGGGGAACCTGAAGTACGACGCGGTGGATCCGGGACGGCCGCCGGAGCGGCTGGTCCGCCTCCTGGAAGGCCAGCCTCCGCGCCCGCTCTGGATCGCGGGCAGCACCGTTGCCGGCGAGGAGGAGCTCGTGCTCCGTGCCTTCCACCGGGTGCGAGAGCGGGTGGGCGACGCCGGCTTCCTCATGGCCCCGCGCCACCCCGAGCGGTTCGACGCCGTGCCTCCCCTCGTCGAGGCGGCGGGCTTCCGCTGCCGCCGCCGGAGCACCCTCGAGCCCGGGGCCTGGGGGGACGGCGAGGTGCTCCTTCTCGACACGCTCGGCGAGCTCGCCCGGCTCTACGCCCTGGCCTCGGTGGTCTTCGTGGGCGGCAGCCTGGTGCCCTCCGGGGGCCACAACATCCTCGAGCCGGCGGCCGCGGGGAAGCCGGTCGTCGTCGGCCCCCACATGGAGAACTTCCAGGAGATTGCCGACCAGTTCCTCTCCGAGGAGGCGCTCGTCCAGGTCGGCTCGCCCGAGGACCTCGGGGGCGCGGTGGCGGAGCTGATGCTCGACGAGGCCCGGCGGCGCGCCCTCGGGGAGCGGGCGCGGGGTCTCGTGGAACGCAACCGAGGTGCGGTCGGCAAGACCACCCTCGCCCTCTCGGAGCTGATCACGTGAGGCGTGCCCTGGGCGCGCTCTTCAGCGCCGTCGCCCGACTCCGAGCCCGCGCCTACCGCCGCGGCCTCTTGAGCCGCGACCGCCCCCACGGGCCGGTGGTGAGCGTCGGGAACCTGAGCGTGGGGGGGAGCGGGAAGACGCCCGTGGTCCAGCGCGTAGCGGCGATGCTGCGCGACGAGGGTCACCCGGTGGCGGTGCTGAGCCGGGGCTACGGGGGACGCTTCCACGGTGACGCGCTCGTGGTGAGCGACGGGAACGACGTCCTGGCCGGGGCCGCGGAGGCGGGCGACGAGCCGGTCATGCTGGCGCGGTCGCTGCCCGGAGTCGTGGTCGCCGTCGGCCCGCGGCGCGACGTGGTGGGCCGAGCGGTGGAGGCGCGCTTCGGCCGGCGAGTGCACGTGCTCGACGACGGGTTCCAGCACCTGCGTCTCGAGCGGGACCTGGACATCGTTTGCCTCGACGTCGACGACCTCGACGACCGGCCCCTGCCCGCGGGGCGCCTGCGCGAGGGACCCGAGGCCCTCGACCGGGCCCACCTCGTCCTCCTGACCCGGCTCGAGGCCGCCCCCGAGGAGAAGCTGGCGGCTCTGGAGAAGCGGCTGGGCCCGGGGCGCACGCACCGGGTGTCCCGGCGAGTCCTCGGCTGGCGTGACCTCGACGGCGGCGAGACGCCGGTGCCGGACCGCGTGTTCCTCTTTGCCGGAATCGCGCGACCGGAGCGCTTCGAGGGGGATGCCGGAGTGTCGGGGGCCGCGGTCGTGGGCCGCACGTTCTTCCCCGACCACCACCGCTACCGGGCGAAGGAGATCGCGCGGCTGGCCGAGACGGCGCGCCGCGCCGGGGCCAACGCCCTCGGGACCACCGCCAAGGATGCCGTCCGCCTGATCGACCTGGAGCCGGCAGATGCGGT
>JAJDNS010000201.1 GCA_022340585.1 Acidobacteriota bacterium | reverse complement strand
TCTACGCCCTGGAGTGGGAGGCGCCGTAGGCCGGCGTCCCCGGAGCCTACGGCCGCGACATCTCCCAGGCTCTCGTCGTGATGGCGTACTTCGTCAGGAGGTTCTGCACCTCCACCGGCGGCACCCGGCCCTCGACCAGGTAGCGGAAGTACTGCTCCGTCACCTGGGCGAAGTGGGCCTCGTGGCCCACGCGGTACTCGTCGGGGATGATCAGCACCCAGCCCGAGGGAGCGGATGCCACCTCCAGGCCCGGGTAGTGCTCGCTGAGGGTCGACACCGTCTCCTGCAGGGCCTTCTCGACCGCCGGGGCGTCCGCTCCTTCGGCCGGGTCGACATACAGGGTGGGCGTGTAGCCCTCGGCCTCGCCCTGGCGGACCGAGAGGTGGGCCTTCGAGCCCTTCATGATCGAGTAGTGGGTGTCGCCGGCGCCCTCGGGTGCCTCGTAGTGCCACTCCACCGACACCTTCGCGTGGATGCCCTTGACCCGGTAGACGATCCCCCCGTTGGCGTAGACCTCGAGGACTCCGTCCAGGCCCACGTCGTCCTTCAGGTAGTCGGGGAACTCCTCGAGTCCAGTTACGTGGGCGAACTGGTCGAGGGTGAGTCGGGTGGGCCAGCGTCGGGCCGAGAGCACCTCGACGTCCCGGTCGAAGTCGAGGGCCTGCCCGGGGAAGGCCTGCCATTGGATCAGGTCCACGAGGTGGGTGGTGACGTCGACGATCCCCTCCCCCTGCTGGCGGACGTCGAAGAACCAGGCGGGGCGGATGAGGGGGCGCCCGGAGACGATCTTCGAGAAGTGGTGAACGCTCTGCTTGGAGATCGCGGGCTCGTCCGGGGTGCCGGCGGTCAGCTCTCCGAAGAGCTCCGGGACCTCCGAGAGGCGCTTCTGGAGGATCGAGGTGATCTCGAAGCGCTCGGTCATGATGTCGTCGATCAGGACACCCCCCTCGGCGGCGATCCGGTACGCCTCCTTGAGGACTGGGTAGTCCGCGGACTGGATCACCATGGGCTTGTCGGCGAGGACGTTGAGACCGGCCGCCACCGACTGCTTGATGTACTCGGCCTTTCGGGCGTTGTTCCCGGAGATGACCACCACGTTGCCGGGCTTCTCGGCGAGCATCTTCTCCAGGAAGTCGTCGCCGGTGTAGACCAACTCCTCCCACGAGGTCGGGTCCTCGGCCCGGGTGTTGTAGGCCTCGATCCGGGCCAGGTGGCCCTCCACGTCCGGGCCCGCCGGCGCGAAGACGTGGACCTTCGGGTCGACCTGTGGGTACATGGTCTTCTGGACCAGGGCGGCGTGGAAGTGGCCGGGGTCGAGGGTGATCAGCTTCACCTCACCCGCGGCGCCGGTGAACGTCGCGCCACGCGCGGGGCTCGCCGCCTCCTTCTCCGGACCTCCTCCCGTCCCGCACGCCGCCAGGCACAGCATGGAGAACATGGTCAGATTCCTCGTCCTCATCAGACCTCCTGGGCGTAGTCCGTCCCGTAGGGGCGGCGCTGGGGCCGGGAGAGGTGGGCGTTGGCCTCGTCGTCGCCCTCGAAGCGCTCCCGCCGCGGGTCCCAGCGCAGCTTGCGACCCAGCTTCATGGCGGTGTGGGCGATGAGGCAGGCGCTGCAGGACCGGTGGGCGATCTCGGCCGGGGCCACGGGCTGGACGCGGGTGCGGATGCAGTCCAGCCAGTTCCCGTGCTGCTCGGGGCTCCGGTAGAGCTGAATCTCGTCCGGCCCGATCTCGGAGCCGAGGATCCGGGGGTCGCTGGCGGCCAACGCCTCGCTGTTCCGGGCGCTGGTGGGGTCCGAGCTCGTCACCCCCACGTCGCCCCGGGCCACGAAGATCCAGCCCTCGGAGCCCTCGAAGCGCACGCCGTTGGGGAGGTCGCCCCGGATCTCCATGACGACGCCGCTCTCGTAGACCGCCCGCACCGAGAAGGGGCCGTGCACGTCCCAGAGCCCGCTGGTGGGGAACTCGGCCGTCCCCTCGATCTCCACGGGCCCTCCGTACTCCGTGCCCATCCCCCAGTGGGCGGTGTCCACGTGGTGGGCGCCCCATCCGGTGATCATCCCGGCCCCGAACTGCTCACAGCGCAGCCACCCCGGGCGGGAGTAGTCGGTCTGGGGGTGGACCCGCTTCTCGGTGTAGTAGACCACTGGCGTCGAGCCCAGCCAGGCGTCGTAGTCGAGGTTCTCGGGGACCGGCATCTCCTGCTCCTCGGGGCCCGAGGGGTCCCCGGGCAGCCCGATCTTCACCTTCTGGAGTTCCCCGATGCGTCCGTTGCGGACCAGCTCGCAGGCCCGCCGGAACTGGGGCCAGGGGTCCGCCGAGCGCTGCTGGCTCCCCACCTGGAGGATGCGCCCGGTGCGGTGGATGACGTCGCTCAAGGCCCGGCCCTCGGCGATGGTCAGGGACAGGGGCTTCTGGAGGTAGATGTCCTTGCCGGCCCAGGCCGCCTCCATGGCCACCTGGGCGTGCCAGTGGTCCGGGGTGCTGATGACCACCGCGTCGATTCCCGGGTCCCGGAGGAGGTCGCGGTAGTCGGTGTGGGTGGCGACATCGAGCGTCTGCCCCTTCGCCTTCGCGTGGGCCTGCTCGACGAAGTCCTTGCCCTCGGCCACGCGCTTGCTGTCGAGGTCGCACACCGCCACCACCCGGGCCACGTCGTACTTCATGACCTCGGGCAGGTCGTGGCCCCGGGCGATCCGCCCGCAGCCGATCTGGCCCACGTGGATCTTGCTCGACGGGGCGTCCTTGCCCAGGACCGACGCGGGCACGATGGCCGGGGCCAGGAGAGCGCCGGTGGCTCCGGCCAGGGTCGTCTTCAGGCAGTCCCTTCTCTTCATTCGATTCCTCTCAGTCCCGCGTGACCCGGGGCGGGTGGGCGAAGTCCCGCCACGCCTGCTCGGCCCGCTGCACATCGACCGCGCCGTCGTAGACGAGCATCCGGTACCTCAGGGTGTAGGTGCGTCCCGGCTTCAGCGTCCAGTCCCGATCCTGGGCCGGGTTGAAGTTGAAGAAGACGTTCTCCTTCCCCTCGTTCATGCCGGTGGGCCAGATCCGGATCTGCTCCGGGTGGTTGAAGTTCGCGGGGTGGCTCATGAACACGATGCCCGCCGACCCGTCCTTCACCGGCCCTCGGACGTCGCACCACCGGGCCCGGGTCGCGTTCCCGTCCGACTTGTCCCGGCCCGCGGAGGTCAGGATTCGGGCCGTCTCGTCGTCCCACGCGGCCGTGGCCCGGAAGCCCAGGCCCTGGTAGCGGTACTTCTCGATGGTGAGGGGGCTGTCGGTGGCGCAGCTCAGGGTCGAGACGAAGTCGACGATCCAGGCGCCGGTGTCCGGAGCGGCGGCCCAGACCCGCACCTGCCACTCCTCGTTCAGCGCCACCTTCGGCCCGCCCGGCGCCTTCAGGTCCACGTGCTCGTGCAGCGCCCGGAAGCCCCCGAACACGGCGCCCGCCATCGTCGAGAGGAGCGCCTTGACGCGCACCGTCCCCTGGCCCTCGGCGAGGTTCCAGAAGTCGATCTTCCGGCCCTCGAACTCGGTGTGGGTCCAGGGGTTCCACAGGCCCACGTGGTGGTAGTGGTCCGGGGGCTGGATCCGCGTCAGGACCCCCCCGGAAGGCGACCAGATCGGGTGGATGAAGCCCCCGCGGGCGTAGAGCGACGAGGCTCCCTCCGGAGCCGGAATGGGCGCGTGCTGATAGCGGATGGCCGGTCGGCCGCCCACCCGGAGCGTCAGCGTCTGGCCATCGTTCTTCACCGTGACCGCGGCCTCGGAGGGGTCGCTGCCGTCGGGGACCGGCCGGGCCACGAGCTCGAAGGTCCGTGTCCGGCCGGCCGCCGTCGCCCCCTCCAGAATCCACCAGAGTCGGGGGGTGAACCCGCCGCCGAGCTGCGCGGGCGTGGACACCCGCCGCTCACCGACGACCTCGTACAGCTCGAGGGTGCGCGTCGCGGGGTCGAGCACGAGGCCGTCCAGCGACGCCGACACCGGTGTGTCGAGCCGGTCGGAAGCCCCGGCGTGGACGGCGAACGTGGCGAGAACGTCGGCGGCCTCCGGCACCTCGGCGGGCGCGGCCGTCGCGGCGGTCAGGAGGGCGGCGGCCAGGGGCCCGCGGATCGGGTTGCTCATGGGATGTCTCCGATGCGCTCAGACCCGAGGGCCTCGCGCGTGCCGAATGGTATCAAGAGATGCCTTGACCCCGCCGGCAGCGCACACTACTGTTCGCGGCTGGAGGTGGCCCCATGCTCAGCCGCCGGATCCTGCTCTCCCTCGTCGCCGTCACTCTCGCCGCCGGGCTGGCCGGGGCCGGTGACGTCGGCGGAGCGTGGGTGGCGGAGTTCACGACCCCCAGCGGCCAGACCCGCGAGAGCACGTTCGCCTTCGAGGTCGACGGCGAGGGGCTCACCGGGACCGTGAGCGGCCGTCGCGGGGACACTCCCATCGAGGACGGGAGGATCGTCGGCGACGAGATCTCTTTCTCCGTCACCCGCGACTTCGGCCGGGGAGAGATGAAGTTCTTCTACGAGGGCACGGTGAAGGGGGACGAGATAGAGATGACGGTCACCATCGAGGACCGCGACCGGACCTTCGAGATGACCGCGAAGCGCGTGAAGTAGCCGTCCCCGCCCCGCGGGGCCCACCGACTACCGACGCTCGCTCACCTCGTGGACGGCGTCGATGGCGAAGTGGACGGTCATGGAGATGTGATCGTTGAAGGCCGGCTCGAGCTCCGCCGCCTCCGGCAGCTTCCCCAGCGTCTCGAGACAGACCTGGTCCAGGCACTCGAGGGCCCCCCACAGCTCTTCGAGTGGCAGGCCCTGCTGACGCCAGCGCTCGGCCAGGTGCCGGCTGCAGTTCATGAAGACCCCCTTGTCCCCGGTCCGGATGGCGCAGAGCAGCTGAGCCACCAGGAGGTGGTGCCGCTCCTCGAGATGATCGGGGGGGCAGTCGAGGTAGGCGGAGAAGCGGTGGCTCCGGACCGGGTTCCGGAGGACCTCCTCGAGGCGGCGGCAGATCACGTCCTCGTGGGCGGCCAGGAGGGCCTGGACCTTCGTGCTGGACCGCAAGCGAACCCGCCTCGCCGCCACGTGGTTGCGCTTGAGCCACTCGTCCGGATAGGTCCGCCGGTTGTGGATCAGGAAGGGCATTCGACGGAGGATTTCCAGCCTCTCACTCGGGACCCAGGCCAGCCTCGCGCGTGTCCGGCTCGCGTCGACGGCGAGCTCGCGGTCGATGCACCGACCCATCCAGGGCCGCTCGAAGGGGCGACGGCCGGTGACCCGGCCGAGGACGTCCAGCCCGCAGAGGCCCGCGTGGCACGCGAGGCGCGGCACGAGGAGCGGCCGCCGCCTCTCGCCGAAGTGGCACGCGGTGGCCGCCGCGTAGAGATCACGGTGAGACGTGGCGCCGTCGGTGCTGGCGGTGAGGGTCTCGAAACGCTCGAGAGCGTCGAGGCTGCCCAGCAGCCTCCGGAAGAACGACACCGCGTCCCGGATGTGCAGGTACGGAATCGCGGAGCGGCCGTGGCCGGCCAGGACGCGGCTGCGCCATCCCGGGGAGAGCCACTCGGATAGAAAGACGTAGAGCGGCTCGTACTGGCACCAGTCCGAGAAGAGGGCGGCCAGGCGAACGGTGCAGCAGGGAAAGAGCTCCGAGGACTGCCGGACCATCTCCTCGCCCCGCCGCTTGCTCCGGGCGTAGGGGGTGGGGCCTTCGGGCGG
>JAJDNS010000187.1 GCA_022340585.1 Acidobacteriota bacterium | reverse complement strand
CCGTCCCCGAGGCATCGACGGCGAACAGCTCGCGGGGTCCCCCGGCCTCCTCCGCCCACGCCCCGCTCACATACAAGAGGATGGCGCTCTCGCTCGGCGCCCGGGAAAAGGAGAACTGGTCGAAGGGGTTGCCCTCGTCGTTGCTGCAGGCGGGAGCGAGCAGGGCCGCGAGGACGACGGCGAGGACCTTCGCACGCAGGGACATCTCGGCCAGCGTAGGCCCGCGCGCGCCGGCAAGTCAAGGTGGCGCGCTCGCGCGCGGGCCCGCGTGATAAACTCGCGGGTCGCGCTGACCGAAGGGCTCACGGCAACGTGCTCGGGGATCGTGAACGGCGCGAGGCGCGGCCGTGGACCGACACGGGATCCATCCACCGGGGGGAAGGGGTCGAGCCGGGGTTCGACGACGACTGACGGCCCCCGGGCGTCAGGTCGGACGGGACCGAGGGAGACGATGGCCTACGAGAACCTGCTCGTCGAGAAGAAGGACGGTGTCGCGATCGTCACCGTGAACCGACCGGACAAGCTCAACGCGTTGAACGGCCGCACCATCGAGGAGCTGGACGCCGCCTTCTCCGCTCTCGCCTCCGACCCCGAGGTCCGGGGGGTGGTGGTCACCGGGGCCGGGGAGAAGGCCTTCGTGGCCGGCGCCGACATCGAGGAGCTGTCGGGGCTCGACGCGGAGGCGGGCCGAGCACTCTCCGAGCGGGGCCAGAGGGTCTTCGACCGGATCGAGTGGCTGGGAAAGCCCGTGGTGGCCGCGGTGGGCGGCTTCGCGCTGGGCGGAGGGTGCGAGCTGGCTCTGGCCTGCCACGTGCGGGTGGCGTCCGAGAATGCCTCGCTCGGCACCCCGGAGGTCAAGCTCGGGCTCCTGTGTGGCTACGGGGGTACCCAGCGGCTGCCCCGCCTCGTGGGACGGGGGGCGGCCCTGGAGATCCTCCTGACCGGTGAACGGGTCAAGGCGGCCGAGGCGCTCCGCCTGGGCCTGGTGAACCGCGTGGTCGCCCGGGAGGATCTCCTGGCCCAGGCCGAAGCGCTCCTCCGCCAGATGATCGCGAACGGGCCTCTCGCCCTGCGCGCCACGCTGGAGGCCGTTCACGGCGGCCTCGATCGGCCTCTCGGGGAAGCCCAGGCCGGGGAAGCCCAGCTCTTCGGGGAGCTCTGCGGCACCCGGGACGCCCGGGAGGGAACGCGCGCCTTCCTCGAGAAGCGGGCCCCGCGGTTCGAAGGCCGATGAAGCAGGCCCCGCAGGATCGACCGTCGGCCCGGGGGCTGCGGATTGCCGTGCTTTGTGCGCGCTTCAACCAGGCGGTGACCGACGGCTTGCGGGACGGCGCCGTCGGGGAGCTGCGGGCGCTGGGCGCGGCGGCGACCCGGGTCGAGGTCTTCGACGTCCCGGGGGCCTTCGAGCTTCCCCTCGCCGCGCGCGCGGCCGCGGCGGGCGGCCGCTACGACGCGGTGGTGGCCCTCGGCGCGGTCATCAAGGGCGACACCGACCACTACGATCACGTCGCCCGCGAGGCGGCGTCGGGGCTGGCCACGGTCTCCCGGGAGACGGGGGTGCCTGTGGCCTTCGGGGTCCTGACCGTTCGCGAGGCCCGGCAGGCGCTCGTCCGGGCCCGCCCCGGACCCGACAACAAGGGCGCGGAGGCGGCCCGCGCCGCGGTGGCCATGGTCCACACCCTGCGCGCCATCACCGGCCGACGTTCGACCCGGACCCGGCGGACCCGCTGATGGGACGCCGCACCAAGGCGCGAGAGTGCGCGTTCCAGATGCTCTACCAGTGGGAGGCGACCGACGCGCCCATGGACAGCGTCGTCGAGTCCTTCTGGCGTGTGCGCCGGAGCACCCCGGCCGCCCGGGCCATGGCCGACCGTCTCGCCACGGGAGCCGCGGCTCGCATCGCCGAGCTCGACGCCGCCATCGGCGAGGCCGCCTCGAACTGGCGGCTGGACCGCATCGCCTCCGTGGACCGGACGATCCTGCGCCTGGGGGCCTTCGAGCTGCTGGCGGAGCCAGAAACGCCGGCCGCGGTGGTGCTGGACGAGGCGGTGGAGATGGCCAAGCGGTTCGGCGAGGCCGACTCGCCCGCCTTCGTCAACGGCGTCCTGGACGCCATCCGGAAGGAGTTCCGCGGAGGCAGGGTGATCGCGCCGAGGAGAGGGCGGGCCAAGGCATGAGCGGGGACAGACACGACGACGACGCCGGGCAGCCACCGGTGCCCGGCTGGCCCGCGGAGTCGGCGGCCCGCCTCGAGAAAGCGGCGGCCCTCGAGGCCCTCGGGGTGACGGTGTATCCCACCCGCTTCGAGCGCACCCATCGACTGGGCGAGGTCCTCGAGGCCGGGGAGGGCAGGACCATCGAGGAGCTCGAGGAGCTCGCCCTCGACGTCCGGATCGCCGGCCGGGTGGTGACGAAGCGGGGACACGGCAAGGCGTCCTTCGCGACCCTCTCCGACGGGGAGAGCCGGCTGCAGATCTACGTCCGCCTCGACGGGGTTGGTGAGGAGGGCTACCAGATCTTCCGGCTCCTCGACCTCGGCGACTTCTTAGGGGTGGCCGGCCGCGTCATGCGGACGCGCAAGGGCGAGCTCAGCGTGGAGGCCCGGGAGATCACCTTCCTCGGCAAGGCGCTGCTCCCTCCCCCCGAGAAGTGGCACGGCCTCGCCGACGTGGAGGTCCGCTACCGCCAGCGGTACCTGGACCTCATGTCCAACCCCGAGGTCCGCCGAACCTTTCGCACGCGCAGCGCGGTGGTCTCGGCCCTCCGGCGCTTCCTCGACGAGCGGGGCTACATCGAGGTCGAGACCCCCATGATGCAGGCCATTGCCGGCGGCGCCATCGCCCGCCCGTTCGTGACCCACCACAACGCCCTGGACGTCGACCTCTACCTCCGGATCGCACCGGAGCTCTACCTGAAGCGCCTGGTGGCGGGCGGGCTCGAGCGGGTCTACGAGATCAACAGGAACTTCCGGAACGAGGGCATCTCGTCGATGCACAACCCGGAGTTCACCATGCTCGAGTTCTACACCGCCTGGTTCGACTGTGGCGACGTCATGAACACCACCGAGGCCCTGATCGACGACGCCGCCGCCGCCGCGGGAGACGGGCCGTTCTCCTACCGCGACCGCGAGGTGTCGTTCCGGACCCCGTTCCGCCGAGTGTCCATGAAGGACGCGGTGGCCGAGCGCCTGGGGGCCGAGAGCCTGTCCGGGTTCTCTCCCCGCGCTCTCGACGACCCCGACGCCCTCGCCGCCCTGGTCGCGTCCCCGCAGTTCCTCGCCCTCACCGCCCGGCTCGGTCTCGACGGCGAGGCCTACGCCACCCTCTCCCACGGCAAGCGCGTGGCGCGGCTCTTCGAGGACCTCGTGGAGGCCTCGCTCTGGTCGCCCACCTTCGTGACCGACTACCCGGTCGAGGTCTCCCCCCTGGCCAAGGCCCGCCCCGACGACCCCGGCACCACCGAGCGCTTCGAGCTCTACATCGCGGGGATGGAGGTCGCCAACGGGTTCTCGGAGCTGAACGACCCCCTCGAGCAGCGCGCCCGGTTCCTCGACCAGCTCCGGGAGCGGGAGCGGGGCGACCTCGAGGCCCACGTGATGGACGAAGACTACGTCCGGGCCCTCGGCCACGGCCTGCCCCCCACCGGCGGCTGCGGCGTGGGGATCGACCGTCTGGCCATGATCCTCACCGACTCGCCGTCGATTCGCGACGTCATCCTCTTTCCGCAGATGCGTCCCGAGGGAGGTCGTCTCCCGCAACCGGCAGACGAGGGCGAGGGCGAGTGAACGTCCCCTGGGAGCTCCGGGTGGCGGCGCGGTACCTGACCGCCCGGCGGAAGCAGGCCTTCATCTCGCTCATCTCCGGGGTGGCGGTCGTGGGAGTGGCGGTCGGGGTCATGGCGGTCCTGGTCGCCCTCGGGCTCATGACCGGTCTCCAGTCGGAGATCCGGACGCGGATCCTGGGCGCCACTGCCCACATCAGCATCTTCGAGGGAAGCGGAGATCCCTTCGAGAGCTACGCCGAGGTCGTGGAGAAGGTCCGCCAGGTCCCCGGGGTGGCGGGGGCCGCCCCGGCGGTCTACGGCAAGGCCCTCCTCACCAGCACCACCGGGTCCGCCGTCGCCACCCTGAAGGGGATCGTGCCCGCCGACGAGGCCACCGTGACCGACGTCGTCGAGCACATTCGCGAAGGAGACGTGGCCCCGCTGGAGGAGCCCTGGGAGGGACCGGCCCCCGTCCTCCTGGGCAGCGCGCTGGCCGACAGCCTCAACGTGGGAGTGGGCGACGTGGTGACGGTGACGTCGCCCCGGGGCCGCCTGTCGCCCATCGGCGTCCTGCCCCGGGTCGCGCGGGTCCGGGTGGCGGGAACGGTGAAGACCGGGCTCTTCGAGTTCGACTCCTCCTGGGCCTACCTCCCCCTGGCCGCGGCCCAGCGGTTCTTCGAGCAGCGAAACCAGGCCACGCTGGTGGAGGTCCGCCTCGACGACATGTTCGCGGTGGGGAAGGGTACGGCCGCGATCCTGGCCGCCCTCGGGCACGGCTACGTGACGACGGACTGGGTGCAGATGAACCAGAGCCTCTTCTCGGCGCTGTGGATCGAGAAGATGGCCATCGGGATCACCATCGGGCTCATCGTCGTGGTGGCCTCCCTCAACATCGTGGCCACCCTCGTCCTCATGGTGATGGAGAAGCACAAGGACATCGCCATCCTCATGTCGATGGGGGCCTCGCGAGGCGCGATCACCCGCATCTTCATGCTCCAGGGGACGATCATCGGGGCGGTGGGAACGACGGTGGGCGGCCTCGTCGGGTGGGGGACCTGCCGCATCCTCGACCGCTATCAGCTGATCCGGATCCCGGAGGACGTCTACCAGATCGCCTCCGTGCCCTTCCGCCTCCTCCCGGGGGACGCCACGGTGGTGCTCGTGAGCGCGCTCCTCGTGTGCTTCCTGGCCACCCTGCACCCGGCCCGGGTGGCTTCCCGCGTCGACCCTGCCGAGGCTCTCCGCTATGAGTGAGCGGATCGAGCCGTTTCTCTCGGCGTCCGGGATCACCAAGAGCTACCAGACCGCCGCCGGCCCGGTCCGGGTGCTCCAGGGGATCGACCTCGATGTCGGGGAAGGGGAGATGGTGGCGATCACCGGGGCGTCGGGAGTGGGCAAGTCCACTCTTCTCCACGTGC
Organism: Acidobacteriota bacterium; assembly: GCA_022340585.1. Taxonomy (GTDB): domain Bacteria; phylum Acidobacteriota; class Vicinamibacteria; order Fen-336; family Fen-336; genus JAJDNS01. The sequence continues at coordinate 14,038 of JAJDNS010000187.1, read as the reverse complement.
TCGGAACCCTCGACCGCCCCGACGCGGGAAGCCTGTACTTCGCCGGCGAGGACGTACTGGCCCTCTCCGAGGCGCGGCGGTGCGAGTTCCGGAACCGGACCCTGGGCTTCGTCTTCCAGTTCCACCACCTCCTGCCGGAGTTCTCCGCCCTCGAGAACGTCGCCATGCCCCTGCTGATCGCTCCGCGCTCTCCCGGGGAAGCCCACGAGCGGGCCCGGGCCCTCCTCGACGAGCTGGGGCTGGCCGAGCGCGCGGACCACCGCCCCGGGGCCCTGTCCGGGGGAGAGCAGCAGCGGGTGGCGGTGGCGCGGGCCCTGGCCATGTCCCCCCGCGCCCTCCTCGCCGACGAGCCCACCGGCAACCTGGACCGGGCCACTGGCCAGCGGCTGCACGAGGTCCTGCGCTCCCTGTCCGAGGAGCGGCGGCTGAGTGTGGTCGTGGTAACACACAACGAGGAGCTGGCCGGGGGCTGTGACCGCGTCTTGCGCCTCGAGGGGGGGCGGCTGAGCACCGTTTGACAGACGCGGGGCGGCTTCAAAGGCCCGTTTGGGCTATGATCGAAAAGAGGCGGCTGAGGACACGGTCGTCAGTAGGGTTTGGTGTCCTCAGCCCGGGCAGCCGGCCGCAGGCCGGTTCGGTCCTCGGAGCGGGAGTCAGCGCCCGCCGATTCCGGGGCAAGTGAGAGGTATGTTCGAGCGCTACACCGAAAGGGCGCGGCGGGTGATCTTCTTTGCCCGCTACGAGGCCAGCCAGCTGGGCAGCCCGTCGATCGAGACCGAGCACCTCCTGCTCGGCCTGATCCGGGAGGGGAAGGGCCTCACCTCGCGCCTGTTCGGCAAGAAGGAGGTCTCGACCGAGGAGATCCGCAAGGAGATCGAGGACGGGTCGCCGTATCGCGAGAAGGTCTCCACCTCCGTGGACATCCCCCTCTCCGAGGACTCGAAGCGGGTCCTCGGCTACGCCTCCGAGGAAGCGGAGCGCATGCTCCACAACTACATCGGCACCGAGCACATCCTCCTGGGGCTCCTGCGCGGAGAGAGCACGGTGGCGGCGAAGATCCTGAACCAGAAGGGGATGGGTCTCCCGGGGGTGCGCGAGGACATCGTGGCCATGGTGGGGGAGAGGGCGGCGGGCAGCAAGGCCAAGGAGACGCCGCTGCTCTCCGAGTTCTCCCGGGACCTCACCGAGGCCGCCTCCCGCGGGGGGCTGGACCCCCTGGTGGGCCGGGACGAGGAGTTGGAGCGCATCGTCCAGGTCCTGTGCCGCCGGACCCGCAACAACCCGGTGCTCATCGGCGAGCCCGGGGTGGGCAAGACCGCCCTCGTCGAAGGCCTGGCCAACCGGATCGTCCAGGGCGACGTCCCCATCTATCTCGCCGACAAGAGGATCCTCGCGCTCGACATCTCCCTGATCGTGGCCGGCACCAAGTACCGGGGCCAGTTCGAAGAGCGGCTCAAGACGATCATGAAGGAGCTCACCGAGACCCCCAACATCGTCATCTTCATCGACGAGCTCCACACCCTCGTCGGGGCCGGCTCCGCCGAAGGCAGCCTCGACGCCGCCAACATTCTCAAGCCGGCCCTCAGCCGCGGCGAGCTCCAATGCATCGGCGCCACCACGCCCACCGAGTACCGCAAGCACATCGAGAAGGACCGGGCCCTCGAGCGCCGCTTCCAGGCGGTCAAGGTGGTGGCCCCAACGCCGGAGGAAACGATCGAGATCGCCCAGGGGGTCAAGGAGCGCTACGAGAAGTTCCACAACGTGGTCTACCTCGACGAGGCCGTCGAAGCCGCGGTGTACCAGTCCAGCCGGTACATTCCCGACCGCTTCCTCCCCGACAAGGCCATCGACCTCCTCGACGAGGCGGGCAGCCGCGTGAAGCTGCGGGAGGCGGCCGTGGCCGAGCCCGAGGTGTCGCGGAAGGTCCGGGTCGTGGTCGACGCCGGTGGGAACAGCGGGGCCTTCTTCCGCGATGACGTCCCGGGACCGGGTGAGCACACCGAGGTCGTCCGGGAGCAATGGACCCTCGCCGCCGCCGGGCTCCAGCAGGTGACCAAGGCCGACATCGACGAGGTGGTGTCCCGGTGGACGGGCATCCCCCTGACCGCGCTCAAGGAGGAGGAGTCCGAGAAGCTCCTTCGCATGGAGGAGGAGCTCCACCGGCGGATCGTGTCCCAGGACAGCGCCATCGGCGCGGTGGCCCGGGCCATTCGTCGCACCCGGGCCGGCCTCAAGAGCCCGAACCGGCCGGTGGGCTCGTTTCTCTTCCTCGGACCCACCGGGGTGGGGAAGACCGAGGTCGCCCGCGGCCTCGCCGCCTTCCTGTTCAGCAGCGAGCGGAACCTCGTGCGCTTCGACATGTCGGAGTACATGGAGAAGCACTCGGTGAGCAAGCTCATCGGCTCGCCCCCGGGCTACGTCGGCCACGAGGAGGGGGGCATGCTCACCGAGCGGGTCAAGCGCAGCCCCTACAGCGTGGTCCTCCTCGACGAGATCGAGAAGGCACACCCGGACACTTTCAACGTCCTCCTCCAGGTGTTCGAGGACGGCCAGCTGACCGACGGTCTCGGGAACACCGTTGACTTCAAGAACACCATCCTCATCATGACCTCGAACATCGGCGCGCGCTTCATCGAGAAGAAGGGCCGCATGGGGTTCGCCTCGAACGAGCCTCAGGACACCGACCGGAGCATCGCGGAGATGGTGATGGGGGAGGTGAAGCGCACGTTCAACCCGGAGTTCATCAACCGCATCGACGAGATCATCATCTTCGACGCCCTCACCGACGGCGACCTGGTCGCCATCACCCGGATGCTCGTGGAGCAGCTCAACCGGAACCTCAGCGAGAAGGGGATCGTGATCTCGATCGACGACGAGGCGGTGAGCTGGCTGCTGGCCCGCACGCTCTCCAACCGATCCTACGGGGCTCGCCCCCTCCGGCGGGCGATCCAGAGGCACATCGAGGATCCCCTCTCCGAGGCCTTCATCCGCGGGCAGATCCGGAGCGGCCTGCCCATCGCGGTGGGCGTCCAGGACGGGACCCTGTGGTACCAGCAGGACGAGAGTGGAGGGGCGCTGTCGTCATGAGGACCGAACTGGCCTTTGGCCGGATCCCCGGGCAGGTAAACGATTGCGCCGTGGCGATCGTGTCCTCGCCAGGGGCGCTCAGGGATGTGAGAGGGGTACTGCCGTGAGAAGGGTCCTGGTCGTCGCCGTCGTGGCGTGTCTGCTCCTGCCCCCGGGAAGCCTTCCCGCCCAGACCCAGGAAGGCACGCCCCCGATCGTCGAGCGCGTCGAGATTCTCAACAACCGCTACCTGCAGAAGGAGACGCTGCTCTTCTACATCTCCACCAAGCCCGGGGACCGCTACGACCCGGAGAAGCTGAAGAGAGACTTCCGCCGGCTCTGGGACACGGGCTTCCTCGACGACCTCGCCGTCGAGGTGATCGACGGGCCCGAGGGTGGCGCGGTGGTCCGCTTCCGGGTGGCCGAGCGCAAGCGCATCCAGATCGTCGACTTCCGGGGCAGCAAGGAGCTCAGCACCTCCAACATCGAGGATGCGCTCAAGGAGAACGACGCCGAGATCCGCATCGACACGTTCTACGACCCGGCCAAGGCCCGCCGCGTGGAGTCGATCATCAAGACCATGCTCATGGCCAAGGGGCGCCCCTTCGGCGAGGTGACCCACGAGGCCAAGAACATCGGCGGGTCGGGGCAGCAGCTCTCCTTCCTCATCACGGACGGCCCTCGGGCCAAGATCCAGGAGATCGAGTTCGACGGCAACAAGGTGTTCTCCGACGGGCAGCTCCGCGGGGTGCTCAAGAAGCTCAAGCCCTCGGGCGTGGTCAACCTCAGCTGGCTCGGCGGCAAGACCACCTACACCGAGGAGAAGTGGCTCGGCGGCGGAGACGATCCCCAGGGCGACCGGGGACGCCTCGAGGACTACTATCTCGATCACGGATACGTGACCGTCGACATCGGGCAGCCCCGGATCGAGTACTCCGACGGGAAGTCCGGGTGGTTCAAGAAGAAGCCGGTCAAGTGGATGAAGCTCGTCATTCCCGTCGACGAGGGCGACCAGTACCGCCTGGGGGACCTGTCGTTCGAGGGGCTGACGGTCCTGAAGGAGGAGTTCGTCCGGGACTACATCAAGCTCCAGACCGGCGAGATCTACAACGAGTCGAAGTTCAAGAAGGCCTACGAGAAGCTCCGCGACCTCTACGGGACCCTGGGCTACTTCCAGTGGACGGGGGTGACCCAGCGCGACCCCGACCCCGAGCGCAAGGTGGTGGACGTGGTCGTGCGGATGGAGGAGGACCTCCAGTACTACGTCGGCCAGATCAGCTTCGTGGGCAACGACACCACGAAGGACAAGGTCATCCGCCGCGAGATCTTCCTGAACGAGAACTCGGTGTTCAACACCGAGGCCCTCAAGCTCTCGATCCAGCGCATCAACCAGCTCGGGTACTTCAAGCAGATGGAGGGGGCTCCCGACATCCGCCCCAACCCCAGCGCGGAAGACAAGGTGGACATCACCTTCAAGGTGGAGGAGCAGAACCGGAACCAGTTCACCTTCGGCGGGGGCGTGAGCGGGCTCGAGGGCACCTTCATCAACGGCTCCTTCTCGACCACCAACTTCCTCGGCGCCGGCGAGACCTTCTCGGTCTACGTCCAGAGCGGACGACGGACCAAGAACTACTCGCTGTCGGTCAGCGAGCCCTACTTCCTCGACCGGCCCATCACCGCCGGGGCCGACGTGTTCAAGAGGAAGATCACGTACCTGAGCTACGGCAACGTCTCCGGCTTCTCCCAGGAGACCACCGGGTTCAGCGTGACCGCCGGCCGTCACGTCGGGAAGTGGTCACGGGCCTTCCTGAACTACGCCTACGAGATCATCAAGATCAGCGAGGTCGACCCCTCCGACTTCAACGATTCGTACTACTACGGATACGGCTCCTACGGGGGCATCTATGGTCCCCAGATCGACGCGTCGCTCTTCGGCGATTTCGGGCAGCGCCGGGAGAGCCGGATCACGCCGAACATCGTCTACAACACCGTCGACAACCCCTGGACGCCCCGAGCCGGCATGCGGCACACCGCGACCCTCCAGATCGCGGGGGGGCCGCTCGGGGGGACCGTCGACTACTTCCGTCCCAACGTCGAGGCCATCACCTACATCCCCCACACGAGGCGGACGTCCCTCGGGTTGCGGGCCCAGGCCGCCTGGATCCTGCCGTACTCCGACACCCGGGTGCTGCCCTGGTACCAGCGCTACTTCCTGGGGGGCGAGACCCAGGTCCGGGGCTACCGCATCCGCTCGATCGGGCCCACCGACTCCACCGGCCGGGCCCTCGGGGGCAACAAGTTCCTGCTCCTCAACGCCGAGTACTACCTCGACGTCTTCGGCCCCCTGCGCATGCTGGCGTTCTTCGACGCCGGCCAGGCCTACCTCGAGGACGCCAGGTTCGACCTCAAGGAGATGCGGGTCTCGTACGGGGTCGAGGCCCGCTTCGTCATGCCCGTGCTCAACGTCCCCTTCCGTCTCATCTACGCCTGGAACCCCAACCGGTCGAACCAGGAGAAGCTCTACATTCCGGCCCGTACGTTCAAGTTCGCCGTCGGCACCACCTTCTAAGGAGAAGACATGAATAAGACGTTCCTGGCCACTCTCGCCCTCGTGATCGCGGGCACCGGTCTCGCGCTCGCCCAGGATGCGGGAGTCCCCAACACCGCCCGCATCGCCGTCATCGACATGGCGCGTGTTTCTGCCGAGAGCCAGCTCGGCAAGTCGTACGCCACCCAGCTCGAGAAGCTCCAGAACGACATCAACACCGCGGCCCAGGCCAAGCAGACCGAGCTGCAGAAGATGGACGCCACCATCCAGACCCTCCAGGAAGAGCTCCAGAAGCAGGGCGCCGTCCTGAGCCAGGAGGCCCGCGACAAGAAGCAGCAGGAGATCGTGAGCAAGGGCCGGGAGCGGCAGGCCTTCCTCGAGGACGGGCAGGCCGAGATCAACCGCATGCGGGAGCGCGGTCAGCAGCAGGCGCAGTCCATCAACAACGAGTTCCAGGTGAAGATCCGACCCGTCGTCGAGGAGGTCGCCAAGGAGAAGGGCTACGACCTCGTCCTCGACTCCCAGGTGGCCTACACCATCTCCCGGGACTTCGACATCACCCGAGACGTCATCACCAAGGCGGACGCCACCATCCCGGCCTCGGCGGCCGCGGCCCCCGCGGCCCCCGCGGCGCCGCCGGCGGCTCCGGCGGCCCCGGAAACGCCCCAGCAGTAGGGCGCGCCGCCCCGCGGGCGGGCGTGGGGATCAGACGGGGGGGAGCGGTGGAGCTTCCCTCCGCCCCGCCCCGCCCCGCGAGGTCCCCCCCTCATGAGCTCCGGCGAGATCGGACGCCTCGTCCGCCAGATTCCCACCCAGTACCCGTTCGTCTTGGTGGACCGCATCCTCGAGCACGACCCCCGGGGGCGCCTGGTCGCGGCCAAGAACGTCAGCGGGACCGAGGACTTCTTCGTCGGACACTTCCCCGGCCAGCCGGTCATGCCGGGCGTCCTCCTCCTGGAGTCGCTGGCCCAGGCCGCCGGAATCTGGCTGCTCAAGACCGCGCCGGACCCGGGCCAGACCGAGATCCGCGTGGTCGGAATCGACGAAGCCAAGTTCCGCCGGCCCGTGGTCCCCGGCGACCACCTGCGCCTGGACGTGACGCTGGTCCACCGCCGGGCGGAGCTGTGCCGCTTCCGCGGCGAGGTGCGGGTCGGCGACGCCCGGGCGGCCGAGGCGCGTCTGCTGCTCCAGGTCGCCACCCTGCCCCCGCCCGACGTGGACCCTCTCTCCCGGGTCGCCCCGGAGGCCGTCCTGGAGCCCGGGGTGCGGGTGGGTCCGTTCTGCGTGGTGGGACCCCGGGTCCGGCTCGGGGCGGGCACCGTGCTCCAGTCCCACGTCGTCATCGAGGGCGACACCCGGGTGGGGAAGGGCAACACCTTCTTCCCCTTCAGCTCGATCGGGCTCGTGCCCCAGGACCTGAAGTACCGGGGAGAGGCGGCGCGGGTCGAGATCGGCGACCGCAACACCTTCCGCGAGGGAACCACCGTTCACCGTGGAACCGCGGGTGGGGGCGGCCTCACTCGCATCGGCTCGGACAACCTGTTCATGGCCCAGGTGCACGTGGCCCACGACTGCCAGGTGGGCAGCCACACGGTCTTCGCCAACTCGGCGGCGCTGTCCGGCCACGTCGAGGTTCAGGACTACGCGGTCCTCGGCGGTTTTGCCGGAGTGCACCAGTACTGCCGGGTGGGGACCCACGCCTTCATGGGGGGCGGGACGGTCGCCACCCGGGACGTCCTGCCGTACTCCATGACCGTGGGGGACCGGGCCCGGCTGTACGGCGTCAACCTCGTGGGGCTGCGCCGGAGGGGCTTCTCGAAGGACGCCATCGGGGCGCTGCGCGAGGCCTTCCGTCTCCTCACGCGGGCCGGGGCCACCGAGGCGCTGCGCCGGCTCGAGGCCGACGGTCCGCACACCGCCGAAGTCGACACCGTGGTCGCGTTCGTCCGCAGCGCGAAGCGCGGCGTCGTCCTGCGACCGCGCCCGGCCGGTGCGGGAGAGGACGAGGAGGCCTGACTCGGAAGTGGCGATGGGCGAGCCTCTCGGTCTCATCGCCGGCAACGGGCGTTTCCCCTTCCTGGCCGCCGCCGGGGCCCGACGCGCGGGGCGACGGGTGGTGGCCCTGGCCATCCGGGAGGAGACCGCTCCCGAGCTGGAGGCCGAGGTCGACGAGCTCCACTGGGTGGGGCTGGGCGAGCTGGGCCGCGCCATCGACGTCCTGCACCGGGCCGGGGCTCGCGAGGCCCTCATGGCGGGGCAGGTCCAGCACCGGCAGATCTTCTCCGACGTGGTGCCCGACCTGAAGCTCGTGGGCGTGCTCGCCCGGCTGGCCCTGCAGAACACCGACAGCCTGATCGGGGCCGTCGCCGACGCTCTCGCCCGCGAGGGCATCACCCTCCTCCCCTCGGTGGCCTTTCTCGAGGACCAGCTCGCCACTGCCGGGGCCATGACGCGGAGACGCCCCCGTCGCGGGGAGCGGGCCGACCTCGCGTACGGTGAGAGGGTGGCCCGGACCCTGGCCAGGATGGACCTCGGCCAGACCGCGGTGGTGAAGAAGAGGGCCGCGGTGGCCCTCGAGGCCATGGAAGGCACCGACGAGGTGATCCGCCGCGCCGGGCGCCTCGCCGGAGCCGGGACCACGGTGGTGAAGGTGTCGAAGCCGGGGCAGGACATGCGGTTCGACGTCCCGGTGGTGGGGAAGGGCACCCTCGAGGCCATGGCCGAGGCGAGAGCGAGCGTCCTGGCTCTCGACGCCGGCCGCACTCTGATGATCGAAAGGCCCGCCTTCCTGGAGGAAGCCGACGCGGCGGGAGTCGCCGTCTGGGGCCTCGACCCCGGGGACGGAGAGGGGGGAGCCGAGTGACCGAGAAGCCGGTGCCGGTCGGGGTCGTCGGGGTGGGGGCGCTGGGACGACACCACGCTCGAGTCTGGGCCGCCCTGGAGGGGGCCCGGCTCGTCGGGGTTCACGACACCGACGCGGCGCGGGCAGAGGCGGTGGCGACGGAGTTCGGGTGCCCGGCCTGCCCCGCCCTCGACAGCCTGCTGGCCGAGGTCCAGGCGGTGTCGGTCGCGGTGCCCACCGCCTCTCACCACGCGGTGGCCCGCCAGGCCCTCGAGAAGGGGCGCGACGTCCTCCTCGAGAAGCCCATGACCGCCACCCTGGCCGAGGCCGACGAGCTCGTCGAGCTGGCCGAGCGGGTGGGGGCCCGCCTGCAGGTGGGACACATCGAGCGCTTCAACCCCGCCACCGAGGAGCTCCTCGCGGCGGTGAAGGCCCCTCGCTTCATCGAGGTGCACCGCCTCGGGTCGTTCTCCCCCCGCAGCCTCGACGTGGACGTCGTCCTCGACCTCATGGTCCACGACCTCGACATCGTCCTCGCCCTCGACGGGTCCCGGCCCACCCAGATCGAGGCGGTGGGGATCCCGGTCCTGACCCCGAAGGTCGACATTGCCAACGCGCGCCTCAAGTTCGAGTCGGGCCTGATCGCCAACGTCACCGCCAGCCGCGTGTCCCTGGAGAAGGTGCGAAAGTTCCGGGTGTTCGCGCCCCGAACCTACGTGTCCGCCGACTTCACCGCTCGGGAGGCCCAGATCTTCCGTCTCGAGGCCCCGGACGGCTCGGACCGACCCCGGATCTCCTCCGAGAAAAGGGGCGCTCCCGCCGAAGAGCCCCTGAAGCGGCAGATCGAGGCGTTCCTGCGGTCGGTCAAGGACCGCTCAGAGCCCGTCGTGCCCGGAGCAGACGGCCGCCGAGCCCTGGCCCTGGCCCACGCCATCCTCGCGCGCATGGCCGAGGCCTAGACCCGCACCCCTCCTCCCGCCCGAGCCCGAGCCGTCGTACCCATGGATGTGCAGAAATGCAACATCTTGTGTAGTTCCCTTGATTCATTCGAAGGGCGAGTGCTAGCCTAATCCCCGGGAGTGCCAGAAAGTCAGAGCCCAGAGTGCAGCGAATCAACCAACGCCAGGGCTTTCTCGTCTCCGCCGTCATCCACCTGACCCTGTTGATGATACTGGTGAGCGCCGATCCGAAGCTCTTTGAGCACCCGGAGCCGGAGCCGTCCGAGCTCGAGCACCGGGAGGTGGTGTTCCTCCCGAGGCCGGAGGTCCTGCGTCAGCTGGCGCCCGCACCGCCGGCGAGCGCGGTTCCACGCCCGGCGCCCGCGGCCACGCCCCCGCCTCCTGACCCGCCCCGGGACCCCAACAAGAAGGACCGGATCAGCATCGGCCCTCCGACCGAGCTGCGGCGGACGGGCCCGATGATCCTCCGACGGGACGACGACTTGACCAAGGTCCCCAAGGGGCAGCCCACGCTGCCCCCAAAGGGCTCGCCGACGCCGCCGAAGCCGACCCCGGGCCCGAGGGTGGCCGAGGCCGGCAGCGAGGCCCCGGAGGCTCCGGGACGCGAGGGTCTCCGGCTTCCCCCGGGCCTGTTCGGCCCGCCCGCCCCGCGCGGCGAGGAGGGCTCACGGCCCGCTTCCCCGACCCTGGGCTCGTCCGTCGACGACGTCGTCGACAACGTCACGCGGCGGTTGAATCGCGACGCGCAGCTGGGGCTGCCCACCGGGACCGGGAAGAGCATCGAGGGCCTCCGCTTCGACCCCCGGGGCGCGGACTTCACGGTCTGGGTCAACGACTTCAAGAACCAGGTGTACCGGAACTGGAACGTGCCGCAGGCGGCCTTCCTCGGATACCGGGGCCACGTGGACTTCGAGTTCACGGTGGAGAGGGACGGGTCGCTGTCGGCGCTGCGGATGCTCAAGTCCTCGGGCACGTCGTCCTTCGACCGGGCCGCGCGCAACTCGCTGACCGCGAGCCGGTTCATGGCTCTGCCCGACGATTACGGACCGCCGCGCGTGACGATGCAGGTGACCTTCTTCTACAACGAGGCACCGCGAGGCTCGTGAGCCGAAAGCGTGTTCTCACCTCACCCGGCGCGGCCTGGATCGCGGCGGCACTCGGGGCCTGGATGGTCGCCGGCGCGTGCCGGTCCATCCAGCACGAGGTCCCGGTCGCCCCGCACCTCCTCCCGGCGCCCTCCCTCGAGGGTCTCGTCGAGTCGCCCGTGGTCCGCGTCGGCATCCTTCCCGAGGTGCCCCGGGTGGCCATCGGGGCCGACTCGGGCGTGCGGGTCCTCGCCCGGAGCGAAGGCCACGACCAGCCGTACTGGCGGCCGCTCCGCCGGGCCACCTTCCTGCCCTCGGCCACCGAGGGGCGGGTCCGGCTGGTGGAGACCGGGGAGGACCTCACCCGGGCCAGCGTCGTCCCGGTGGAGGCGACGGAGATCCTCGATGCAGACGCGAGGCCCTACCGCGGGGTCCTCGAGGTCCGGCCGGCACCCGAGGGCTCGCTCACCGTGGTGAACGTCGTCAATCTAGAGGACTACCTCCGCGGGGTGGTGCCCAACGAGCTCTCGCCGGTGGCGTTTCCCCAGATCGAGGCGTTGAAGGCCCAGGCGGTGGCCGCGCGCACCTGGGTGCTCACGCACCTCGGTGACTACTCCTCCCGGGGGTACGACGTCTGCGCCACCCCGGCCTGCCAGGTCTACCGCGGGCAGGCCACCGAGCAGCCGCTCACCGACCAGGCCGTGTCCGAAACCCGGGGCGTGGTGGCGACCTGGCACGGTCGGCCGATCCACGCCTACTACACCTCGACCTGCGGTGGCCACACCGAGGACGGGGACGCCATCTTCGACGACCGGGCCCCGTACCTGAAGGGGGTCGTGTGCACCCCGGAGCGTTGGACCCGGCACGAGATCTCCACCGTCTCCGTACCCCGGCGGGGCCTGCCCGGCAGCGCGACCGTCCCCCGCAGCCTGGCGGTGCTCGAGGCGCTGGGCGTGGTCGACGGGAGCTCCCTCACCCCGGCGTCGGTGCTGACCGGCGTGCCCTCCGACGACGAGATCCGGGGATGGATGGAGAGGCTGCGGGTCGCCCTCGACCGGCCAGACTGCACCAGCCCCCAGAGTGGCGACCTCGCCCGACGGGCGAGCTTTGTCGAGCTGAGCGTGGCTTCGGTGTGCTGGCCCGAGCGCGCGCAGCGCCTCCTGGCCTCGGACGATGCCCGCTCCCTCCCCGAGGCCGGGGAAGGAGCGGACCTGACGTCCCGCGAGCGGGCGGCGCTGGCCCTGCTCCGGCACGAGGGACTGCTCTCGCCGGGACCGGCCCCCGCCCTGGATCCGGAGGGCACGATGACCCGGGCGGAGATGCTGGACCTTCTCGCCGGCCTCGCCGAGGCGGCCGGCTCGCCGCAGTGGCGCAGGGGTGAGTTCGCCGGCGTCGCCGACGGTCGGCTGACCGTGCTCGATGGCGAGGACGCCGAGAGCTTCACCCTCGATCCCCGGGCCCGGCTCTTCCGCAGCGTGGACGGCGTCTTCGCCGGGACCGCGGACATGACCCTGACCATCGGGGACGAGGTGACCTGGGTCTCCCGCGACGGCCGCGCAGTCTACCTCGAGGCCCGCCAGAGTGGCCCCGGTGCCGCGATCCCGACGCTGGCCGCGCGGCACTACCGGTGGAAGGCCCGCCTCACCCCCGCCGAAGTGGCGCGCGGAGTGGCCCGCTACGGTTCGGTGGGCGAGGTCCGGGATCTCGTCCCGAGGAAGATCGGGGTGTCGGGACGGGTCGTGGAGCTGGAGGTGCAGGGCACATCAGGTGATCTCCTCCTCAAGGGGCTCAAGGTACGGTGGGGCCTCGGGCTCCGCGAGAACCTGTTCGTCATCGACCGGGAGACCAGCGACGACGGGAGCGTCGAGGACTTCGTGTTCTCAGGCAAGGGCTGGGGCCACGGCGTGGGGCTGTGTCAGGTGGGGGCCTTCGGCATGGCCCAGGCCGGTGCTTCCTACGAGGGAATCATCCAGCACTACTACACCGGCGTCCGCCTCGCGTCCGCTGCCGAACTCGGCCACCGCTGACCCGGCGCATCGCTCGAATCAGCTAACTTCTTGGGCCGTGGACCTTTGACAGGGATCGGCCCCTCCCCCTAGAATCGAGCGGTCCCAGGGACCCCGCCATGAGCATGCCCCCGACACCGAGCCTCGAGTCCTTCGTCGTCCCCGGCGGGCTGCGGGGCACGCTGGCGGCGCTCCCCCTTCCGGACCTGCTCCGTGAGCTCCAGCTCAAGAACGCCACCGGCGTCCTGTCGCTCACGTCGAACCGGGTCCGGAAGGCCCTGTACTTCAAGCGCGGTCGCGTCGTCTTCGCCACCTCCAACGTGGCCAGCGATCGGCTCGGCGAGGTCCTGCTCCGCGAGTCGAAGATCACCCGGGAGCAGAACGACCTCTCCCTTCGCGCCCTCGCCCGGGGGAAGCGACAGGGACGCGTCCTCGTCGAGATGGGGGCGCTGTCCCCGGACGACCTCTGGTCCGCGGTGCAGTCGCAGGTCCGCGAGATCGTGTTCGGGGTCTTCCGGTGGGGAGAGGGGCAGTTCCACTTCGAGGAGTCGCCGTTGCCGGAGCGCGAGCGGATCACCGTCGATCTCGACGTGACCGCCCTCGTTCTCGAAGGGCTCCGGCGCCTCGACGCCGGGGGCTGGGTGCGACTGCGGCATCCCGACGGCCATCTCGTCCTCGAGCTCGGCACGACGTCGGCCGAGGGACTCCTCCGTCCGTTCGAGAAGCACGTCCTGAGCCTCGTCGACGGGGAGCGGAGCGTCATCGAGATCTGCCACGAGAGCGAGGTGGGGGACAACCAGACCCTCAAGCTGCTCTACGCCTTCCTCGCCACCGGGATCGTGGAGGGGCGGGGCCGCAAGGTCCGGGCCCTCGATCAGGACTTCGTCCCCGCGGACACCACCTACGCGGTGCTGGAGTCGTTCAACCAGATGTACCGGTTCATCTTCGCCTACATGGTGAAGGAGGTCGGACCGATCGCCGAGAACGTCCTCGCCAAGTACCTGGGCACGGTCCGTGAAGCGCGGGGCGAGGTCTTCGAAGGGGCCCGCCTCCGTCCCGACGGTGCCGTCGAAGAGGCCCCGGTCGAGCGCAACGTCGGGCGGCTCCCCGAGGAGCGGCGCCGCGAGGCCCTGGTGGGCGCGCTCAACGAGCTGCTCTACGCCGAGCTCCTGGCGGTCAAGCGCACCCTCGGTGCCGAGCACGAGGGCACCATCATCCGCGCGCTGCGTCCGCGATGACCCCGCCCACCGCGCCGCAGGTCCGGGGGGCGGCGGCGCTCCTCGCCCTCATCCTGCTCCTCGTCCTCTGGAGGCTGTGGCCGCTCCTCTGATCGCGATCGTCGGGCCCACCGCCTCGGGCAAGAGCGCGCTGGCCCTCGCGCTGGCCCGCGAGCGCGATGCCGAGATCGTCTCCTGCGACAGCCTGCAGGTCTACCGCGGCCTCGACATCGGCAGCGCCAAGGCGTCCCCGGCGGAGCGACGCGAGGTGCCGCACCACATGATCGACGTGGTGGACCCCGACGCGGCCTTCTC
>JAJDNS010000185.1 GCA_022340585.1 Acidobacteriota bacterium | reverse complement strand
CAGGTTGCCCCCGGGCTCGCTGGCGAGCACGACCAGCCGCTGGCCGTCCGGGAACCAGTCCGCGAACTGTCCGTTGACCAGCGGGGCCAGGGGCAGGGTCCGCTCCTCACCGGCCCCGGTGGGGAGGAGGACGAAACGCTCCGGCGGGTCGAGGGGCATGGTGAGGACCCACGCGCCGTCGGGCGACAGCGCCAGGGGGCGCCCGGTGCCGAGCCGGACCGCGGGAGACCCGTCGGTGCCCCGGAGGTAGACGCCGTAGCCCGGTCCCCCGGCCTCACCCGACTCGGACAGCAGGACCTGGCGTCCGTCGGGCGAGATGTCCACCGCGTGGGAGAAGTCGCCCCACGAGAGGGAGATCTCCTCCTCGGCGTCGGGGCCGCGGCCGTAGATCTCGCCCCGCTTCAGCTCGTGAACGAGGAGCACGCGTCCGTCGGGAGCGATGTCCTCGAGGATCAGACGGCCGGGCGCGGTGGTGATCGTCCGGAGATTGCCGTTCAGGTCCGCCGCGTGGAGTCCGCAGAGCGCTCCCTGCCGGGTGGCCGTGAACCAGACCTCGCTCCCGTCCAGCGACCAGGCGAGGCCCTGGACGCTGGCCCAGCCGTCCGAGAGGACCGTGCGCTCTCCCTTCCGATCGACGACCACGATCATGCCGCGATCGTCCCCGATGAGGGGATGCTCGATCACCGCGACGCGCTCGCCGTCGGGGGAGACGCGGGGCTGGTCGAAGATCCCCCGGGCCTCGGCCAGCTTCGTTCCCGCGGGGTACTCCAGAGACGACGTGCCGTCGAAGCGGATGACGGCCATCGCGGATCCGTCCCGCGTCCAGTCGGCGCCCCCGAAGTCCGTGAGGACGTCCCGGAGCGGACCGCCGGTGAGGGGAACCCGGGCGAGGGTGCGCTCTCCCTCCTCCCCGGGCCGGTGGGCCACGATCATCTCCTCGTTGTCGGCCACGTCGAGGAGGGCCCCCTGGAATCCCAGTGCGCGGGCGTCGGGGTTCCCGAATCGGGCCGTGAACACCTCCTGCGGCCGCCCCTCCCACGCCGCGCTGTAGACGAACGTGGCCCCGTCGGGGGCGAAGCGGGCGGCGCCCACCTTGCCCCGCCGGAACGTCACCTGCTGGTACGACGGCGTCGAGACATCCACCGTCTGTCGTCCCACCATGTAGGCGCCGGCCAGGGCGGCCACTACGACCGCGGCCAGGGCGAGGCGGGTCGCCAGCTTCCGCGATTCCTTCTCCCGGAGGGCGGCCTGGGCCCCCGATCCCAGGGTCGTCACCCCCGAGATCGACTCGAGGTCGAAGACCAGGTCCCGGGCCGACTGGAACCGGTCCTCGGGCCGCTTCTCCAGGCAGTGGAAGATCAAGCGTTCGAGACCCGGGGGCAGGACCTTGCCGGTGGTGGACAGGTCCGGGGGCTCCTCCTTGATGATGGCGCTCATGGTCTCGACCGCGCTGCCGCCCTTGAACGCGCGCTGGCCGGTGGCCATCTCGTAGAGCACGGCCCCGAGGGCGAAGATGTCGGAGCGGGGGTCGGCGGGCTCGCCCTTGACCTGCTCCGGCGACATGTAGCCGACGGTCCCCAGGACGCTGCCGGGAGTGGTGCCCCGGGTCATGGTCGGCAGGCCGGTGCTCTCCGAGTCGCTCTCCTCGTCTCCGTTCGCCGTCAGCTTGGCGAGGCCGAAGTCCAGGATCTTCACCACGCCGTCACGGGTGATGAAGAGGTTGGCGGGCTTGAGGTCCCGGTGGACCACCCCACGGGCGTGGGCGGCGGCCAGGCCGCGAGCGACCTGCAGCGCGTAGTCGAGGGCCTTGCGCGTCGGGAGGGCGCCCTCGTCGAGTCGCTCGCGCAGCGTCTCGCCCTCGAGGAGCTCCTGCACCACGTAGGGCGCCCCCTCGTGGCTCCCGATGTCGTGGATGGCCACGATGTTCGGGTGGTTCAGGGTGCTGGCGGCCTGGGCCTCCACCTCGAAGCGCCGCTGGCGCTCGTCGTCCTTCGCCAGCCTCGAGGGGAGGACCTTCACCGCGACGTCGCGGGCCAGGCGCGTGTCCCGGGCGCGGTAGACGTCGCCCATCCCGCCGCTGCCCAGCGGAGCGGTGATCTCGTACGGGCCGAGCCGCTCTCCAGCGGGAAGCTGCATACCTCGATCATAGCGCGAGGGAGGGGCTCGTAAAGCCCCGTCGTCCAATGCCTTGAACGAGGGTTCGGGCCTTGCACCTCGCACCTCGGGGCAGGACGCGACTCCCTTCGAGCCGGGAGGGAACCCCGGAGCCTGCCGGCACGTTGTCATCAACGTAGGGGACGCAGCGAGGGGGGCGTATGTCTCGAATGAAGTGGTTGGCCTTGGCGTTTTGTCTGGCCCTGCCGGCCGGGGTGGCGGGGCAGGAGCTCCCGGTGGACGCCGCGACCGAGGTCAACATCGACCTGACGACCCACGTGGTGGGCGGTGTGGGCTTCGGCGGCCCTCTCGGGGCCGCGGCCAGCGTCCAGCTTCTCCACGGTCTCGGGGCGGACGTCCGCGAAGAGGACGGGCGAGTGAAGGCCACCTGCGCCGTTCCCATCCCGCACTGCGCCGGGGGCTTCCTCTTCCGGGCCGACGCCGGCTCGGGTGGCGGAAAGCTGAGCCTCGGGGTCGGGGCCCGGGCCCGCGTGGAGGAGGAGGACTTCAACGGGACCGTGGGCGTGGGCCTTCGGGCCGCCTTCGTCCGCACGTGGGGAAACCCCATCGGCACCGAACCGGGGGTCAGCTATCTCGGTCCCGAGCTGGATCTGGCCATCCTCCGAGTCAACGTCACCCTCGGCGTTCTCTGGCGCGTGTCCAGCAACCGCGGCCGGTCCGCCCTCTTCAGCTGGGGTCTCGGCCTCGGCCTGTAGCCTCGAGCCGAGCGGGGCGCGAGCCGTCGGCTCGTCGTTGTACGATCCCCTCCGTCCCGGAGGTGCTCCCATGCGTGCACTCGCCCCCCTTCTCTTCTTCGCCCTGCTCGCACCGCCGGTCGGCGCCCTCGCCGGCGATGCCCTGGCCCTGCACCCGGAGAACCCGCGGTACTTCATCTACCGCGGGCAGCCGACGGTCCTGATCGGCTCCGGTGAGCACTATGGGGCGGTCCTCAACCCTGACTTCGACTATCGGACCTACCTCGAGACCCTCGCCGCCGACGGACTGAACGTGACCCGACTCTTCGTCGGCTCCTACGTCGAGCGCCCCGGCGACTTCGGCATAGCGAGGAACACCCTGGCCCCGGCCCCGGGCCGGGCCCTCGTTCCGTGGGGCCGCTCCCCGGAGACCGGCTTTGCCCTCGGAGGTCACAAGTTCGACCTCGACCGATGGGACCCCGCCTACTTCGACCGGCTCCACGCCTTCGTCGCCGCGGCCCGCGATGCGGGCGTGATCGTCGAGGTGACGTTGTTCTCGTCCCATTACGGCGGGGGATGGGAGCAGAGCCCTCTCCACGTCTCCAACAACGTCAACGGCGTCGGGGATGTCTCCAGGGAGAAGGCCAACACCCTCGACAACGGCGGTCTCCGGGGCCGGCAGGAGTCGCTGGTGCGCAGGATCGTCTCCGAGCTGAAGGACGCGGACAACGTCTACTTCGAGGTCCAGAACGAGCCCTGGGCCGACCGACCCGTTGCCGTCGACGTGCTCCATCCCTACATCGAGCCCGGGGAGATGAAGGGCGAGGGTCAGTTCTGGCAGAACCGGGTGGATCTGGCCGACGCGGCCTCCCTCGAGTGGCAGGAGTGGATCGCCTCGGTCATCACCGACCAGGAAGACGAGCAGGGCAGCCGCCACCTCATCGCCCAGAACTACGCGAACTTTCGCTACCCCCTGAAGGGCGTGGACTCGGCCATCTCGATCGTCAACTTCCACTACGCCTGGCCCGAGGCGGCCCTGCTGAACCAGGCACTCGACAGGGCCCTGGGGTTCGACGAGTCGGGCTTCGCGGGACGAGAGGACGCCACGTACCGCCGCCAGGCCTGGGAGTTCCTGCTGTCCGGCGGCTCGGTCTTCAGCCACCTCGACTACTCCTTCGCCGTGGGGAGCGAGGACGGCACCGCCTCCTACCCGGCCCCGGGCGGCGGCAGCCCGGCGCTGCGCCGTCAGCTGGGTGTCCTCGGGGCGTTCCTGCGGGGCTTCGATCTGCCGAGCCTGGCGCCCCGGCCCGATCTCGTCCTGGCCGCTCCGGGCGCCTACGTTCGCTGTCTCGCGGAGCCCGCCGTCTCCTATGCGCTCTACGTGGCCGGCGACGGTGACACCGCGCTCGAGCTCGAGCTGCCCGAGGGCCGCTACCGGGCCGAGTGGGTAGACGTACTCACCGGTGAGACCGTGAGCTCGACCACGCTCGATCACGAGGGCGGCCGCGCACGGATGCCGAGCCCGGCCTACGACACCGACATCGCCCTGCGGATCACCCGGCTCTCCTAGCTGCGGGGCTCGAGCACGAGGACGTCGAGCTCGTGGGGCGGGAGTGTCATCCCCATCTGGACGGCGCCCCCCGAGATCTCCAGCGGCAACGGCGTGTCGGTATCGAGGGAGAGCCCCCGAAGGGGCCCGAGGTCCCCGAGCCCGGCCGCATCGAGAGCGAGCCGCACGTCGAAGGTCAGGGGACGCGAGGCCGTGTTCCACACTGGAACGGCGACGCCGCCGGGTCCCCGGTAGAGCCTGGCCAGGACCTCGGGAGCCGACACCTCCAGGCCCACGTCGTCCATGAAGCGGCCGTGGAAGAGGTACTGGCCGGCCGCGATCCAGAGGCGCTCGATCTTCTCGATGACCGCGCGGCGCCGGGCCCCGTCTTCGTCGTCTTCCGCGACCGCCTCGATCCCGCGCTGCCCGCTCCGGGTCAGCCCCCTCACCCCGAGCACGAACAGGTAGCTGTCGCCGTAGACCCGGTCGTGCGAGGGCGCGAACGAGTACGCCCCCGAGTCGTTGGCGATGATGCGGTGGGGCAGCGTGTACCTCCACATCTCGACGAAGCTCTCGCAATCGGGGTGGATCCGCATGGGCCGCCAGAGGGGGTTCTTGTCCATCCCGTAGTCCATGTACTGGCCGAAGGCATCGTTCATGCCCTCGGTCCACAGGATGGAGTCGGGATCGAGCCTCCGCGTCTCGTCCCTCACTCGGCGGAAGACCTCGAGCAGGCCCGGTCCCCACGCCGACGCGGGCGTGTCGTGGCCGTGGTGGCGGTTGTAGCAGAGCTCCCCGTAGTAGGAGCCGGGCTGATCGAGAAAGACCCCGTCGAAGCCGTACTCCCCGACGACCCGGGACACCTCGCCGACCAGGTGGTCCTGCCACCCCTGCGCGGACGGGCACATGACCGCGAACCAGCCCTGGCCGGGTCTCTCGCCCCACGACGTGTTCCACTCCTCGTGGAGCTCGAAGAAGTCGGTGCTGCTCACGCCGAGACCCGGCGCCCGGCCCAGCACCGACCACGCCTTGCCCTGGGCCTTGTAGGTCTCCGTTTCGATGTTGGCGATCCGGCCGTTGACGTAGGCCGTGGCCGCCACGCCCTGCTCGTGGACGCCGTCGAGGGCGGTGGCCAGGGCCTCCCGACCTCCCAGCTCGGGAATCGGAACGTAGTCGGGGTAGTAGGTGTCGTGCCCGTCGTACATCCAGCCGGCGACCAGGAACGTCACTCCGTGGGGCGCCTCGCGCACCTGCCGCGCCAGCGTCACCATGGACTCGTAGGGGTGGGAGACCTCGCCGCTCGGCTTCTTGATGAGAATCTCCCCGAGACCTCCAATCATCTCCCGCACCGCGAGGGGGACCTCGGGCTCTCGGGTCCAGGACTCGAGCCAGGTGCGGTACCGGTCCGCGCCCCAGTGCCAGTCTCCCGCGTGAATCCCCAGCGCGAGGTCCGGCGACGTCCAGGAGGCGCCGGAGGGGGCGAACGGGTACTTGACGATCCACATTGAGGCCTGGGGTCCCCCGCCCGCCCGCCCGAAGCACATCCGCGTGTAGTCGAGCGTCTCGTCGTAGGAGGCCATGTACAGGCCGGCGCCCGGCGAGTCGTACTCGAACCACTGCATCGAGCCCCGCCCGGGATACTCCAGGCCGATCACCGGGATGTCGTCGGAGAGCCTGCTCACCGGGTCGCGGACCTTCTGTCCGGACTCGTTCGGCATGATCAAGCTGTCGAGCTCGTTCAGGCCCGAGACGAGGGGGAAGTGGGCCTCCCTCACCGTGCCCAGGTCCCGGTTCTCGAGGGCGAGTCGCCACCGCGTCTCCTCGTCCCGGTTGCGCACCTCGACGGTGTAGTGGACCGAGACGTCGAGCGTCCTCCGCTCCAGGCGCAGGCGGTCGTAGCTCACCTGCAGCCGGATGCCCCCGGGTGTCTTCTCGAGCCGCGTGGCGGTCACCTTCTGGAGCGCGCCCTTCACCGGGGTGCCTTCGGTGGCGCTCCACGGGTCGTCGGCCGGAGACCCGTGGAACCGCTCGGTCGAGTAGATCAGCCTGAACACATCGAAGGGGCCCTCGCCGACGAGCTCCGTGCCCGTTCTCCGGTTCAGCAGCCCGGTGATCACTCCGCTCCTCCGGTCGAGCCGGACCTCGACCTTCGAGTTGCCGACCACCAGTGCGTCGCCGACCTCCGCGAAGTAGCAGTCGCTCTGGGCGGCGGCGGGGCCGGCTACCCCGATCAGTCCCACGGTGAGGACGAACCACTTCGCTCTTGGCATCACTTCTCCCTGGATCGTGGGCCCCGCTGCTCGCCGCGGGTACGAGATTCTAGCGCCCGGATGGCGACAACGGGCCCAGTCCCCCCGGCGACCTCGCGGTATCCCGGACGAGCCTCTTCGGAGAGCGGCCCGTCGAGCGGGGCGAGCTCATGCTGGTGGAGGACTTCCGTTGAGCGACAATCAGTCGCCGGGCGGGACGGGCCGGCTCCCGGGCGAGTCCAGCCAGGCCCCGAGCAGCGCGTCGTCCCCGAGGGCGTCCTTCCAGTAGGCCCGGAAGTCGGCCGTCCCCGCCTTCCGCCCCCGGATCGTCTCGTAGAAGCCGCGAAACGCCCGCGAGAACGCCTCGTCGCCGAGGTGCTGGCGGAAGGCCTCGAGCATGAGCGCGCCCTTGTCGTACCGGATGGTGTACCCGTGCCCACTGTTGTCGGGAGGGACCTCCGCGATCGCGGGTGCGTCGTCGGGCAGGGCCCCCACCGTCTTCCTCTTCTCCGCGAGATCGGCGCGGAACGGCTCCTCTCCTTGCGCGTCCCGCAGGGCGAGGAGGGCGAAGTACTCGGCGAAGGCCTCGTTGATCCAGTCCCCCTGGCCGAATCCGTCCCGCCACCAGAAGAACGCGTCGCCGGAAGGGAGCGTTCGAACGTGGTGTCGTGAGAAGGCGCGCCTTCCCGCTCAGCCCACCTCCAGCCCCAGACGTGCGAGAAGGGCGTGGAAGCGAGGGTCGTCGCGGAAGGCGTCGAAGCTCGGGAGTCCCGCGAAAGCCAGAATGGGTTGGCGCTCCTTCTCTGCCCGCTCCAGGACTTCCCAGGCCGCCTCCGTCTCGCCCAGCGCGGCCAGAAGCCAGGCCTCGGGGACGATGGTCGGCGCGGGCGCGGGGCGGCTTCTGATCATCTCGAGGACGACGCGCGCTTCGTCGATTCGATTGGCGGCGGCGAGGGCAAAGCCCAGCGCTCCGTGGATGAACGCGGCACGATGGGAGGGTGTGCAGGCCTGCTCCAGGCTCGCCACGCCCTCGTCGAGTCGCCCGAGGGCCACCTGCCCGAGCCCCGCTCCCCACAGAGCCAGCGTGTTCCCGCTCTCGAACGCCAGGGCCTGCTCGAAGTAGGGGAGCGATTCGTCCGCCCGGCCCGCCGCGAGCAGGCAGACGCCGGTCATGGCGTACGGATACGGTGCGAGGGGATCGAGATCTCGCGCACGGCGTAGCCCCGGCGACGCCTCGTCCGCCCGGCCGAGTGTGATGAGGGCGAAGCCGCGCCAGCAGAGGGCGCGCACGTGATGGGGATCGAGCTCGAGGGCCTGCGAGAGCGCCTGCTCCGAGTCGTTCCAGTCCCACTCTGCGAAAGCCACCATGCCTTCGACGTACAGCCGGTCGGCAGTCTCCCCCTCGAGTCGCGTCGCGGTCCCGAGCGCCTCTCGGGCGGCCTCGGACGCCTCGCGCGCGGGCAGCAGGTTGTAGACGGAGGCGAGGGCTTTCACCTCGGCCAGGCCGACCCACGAGGGGGCGTGGGCGGGGTCGAGCTGGACCGCCTCCTCGAACTCCCGCAGCGCGTTGCCGTGGTCGTTCTTGGTGTACCGAAGATGGCGACCCTTCAGGTAGCGCCGGTACGCTTCCAGGCTCTTCACCTGCGCCCGAGCGGGAACCGCGTGGTCCCCTGACGAGAGACGGGCCTTCACTGCGTCCACGACCCCCGCCGCGATCTCGTCCTGGACCGCGAAGACGTCTTCCGCTCCCCGATCGTAGCGCTCCGACCACACCTGGTAGCCGGTCGCGACGTCGTTGAGCTGGGCCGTGACCCGCATCCGGCCTCGCGCCGTCCGCACGCTGCCCTCGAGGACCTGGTCCACGGAGAGCGCCCTCCCGATCGCGGCGAGGTCCCTCTCGACCTGACTCGCGCGGAATGCCGACGTCCGCGAGGCGACGCGGATCCCCTTCACGCGGACGAGGGCGTTCATGATCTCCTCGGCCATCCCCTCGCAGAGGTACTCCTGGTCCTTGCCCGGGCTCATGTCGGAGAACGGCAGCACGGCGATCGCCACCGCCGCGGAGTCTCGGGCGGGCCCGACGGATCGCTCGGCCGACGCTCGTTCGCTGTCGTCGCGGGCTCCCGGTGCCGTCGCTTCGGCCGGCGGCGGGATCTCCAGCCCCGCCTTGCGGAGGCCGTCGAGCGTCTGCTCGAGAAGCTCGCCCGGGCCGAGCCACTTCGCCCACTCCTGACGGGCGATCTCGGAGAAGTCCGGCTTCTGGGCCAGGAGCTCTCGCAGCGCCCCTTGCGCCGCCTCGCGCTCGCCGAGCTGCCCGTAGATGCTCGCAATGGTGGCGTGCGTGTAGAAGTAGCTCGGCATGTTGATCTTCAGGGCGATGTCCAGCGCCGCGCGGTAGTCCTTCTTGCGGCACGCGTTGAAGCACGAGCTGAACCGGTACCAGCCGGGGTGGTGGGGGTTCAGCTCCATGGCCCTCTCCGCCAGCGCGCAGCCGTGGTCCCAGTCGCCCGCGTAGGCCATCAGGATGCCCATGAACGCGGTGGTGCACCCGTCCATGGGGTTGAGCGCGACCGCCCGGTCCGCCGCGGTGCGGAACGCCTGGAGCTCCCGCCGGAAGAAGAGCGCCTGGGCCAGCATGTGGTAGGCGAGGCTGTTCGAGGGCGCGGCCGCGACTGCTCGCCGGGCCGCTTCGAGGGCGCGCCCCAGGGGATCGGACCCCACGTTGAAGCCGTGCTTGTGCTCCTCGGCGTACAGCATCGACAGGAGCGCCCAGCCGTCCGCGTGATCGGGCGCCTCGCGCACGGCACGCTCCAGCACGTCCCGCACCACGGCGTGCTCCTCCGCGTCGATGCGCTCGTAGTACCCGAAGCCGCGGAGGAGGGCCTCGTAGGGGGTGAGCGTCTGCGGGGCGCGGCTGCGGAGCGCCTCGCTCATCGTGTGGGGCAGGATCCCGTTCAGGTCGGCGACGGTGGAGACGATGCGGGGGACGACCTCGTCCTGCAGCTCGAAGATCTGGTCTGGTTCAAACGGACGGTTGTAGGTCTCCGCCCACAGGTGGGCGCCGGTCGAGGCGTCGACGAGATGCACGGCGATCCGCAGCACGGAGCCGGCCTGGCGGAGGGAGCCCTCGATGACGTACCGGGCCCCGACCTCGCGTCCGAAGGAGCGGACGTCGACCGCCTCGCCCGCGTGCTTCAGCGACGAGCTGCGAGACGTGACCTGGAGGTAGGAGAAGCGCGCGAGGCCCGTGACGACGTCCTCGGACATACCCTCGGCCAGGGCCTCGACGGCGGGGTCGGAGCCACGGTGCGTGAAGGGCAGGACGGCCACCCAGAACCCCTCTTCCCTTCTTCGGGCCCCGGTCGACGGGGTGCTCGCGGTTGCCTCCGGTTGGACCAGTGTCAGCGTTGGGGTGATCGCCGAGGGCCCGCTGCGTAGCTCTCGCAGCGCCTCGACGGCCTCCTGCACCGTCGGGAAGCGGTCGGCCGGCTCCTTCTGGAGACAGCGGGCGATGATGCCGCGCAGGCCGTCCGGAAGGTCCGGGCGCGCCGCCTCGAGGGCCGGCGGCGCGTCGCGGAGGATGGCCGACGCCAGCTCGGCCGAGGAGCGTCCCTGGAAGGGGCGCCGCCCCGTGGACATCTCGTAGAGAAGGATTCCCAGGGAGAAGATGTCGGTACGGTGGTCGATCTTCAGGCCCGAGACCTGCTCCGGGGACATGTAGGGGACCGTCCCCATCACCACCCCTTCGCGGGTCTGGACGTCGGTGGGCATCTCCGAGTCGGCCGAGGCCGTGTGCTCCGGGCCCGTGATCTTGGCGAGACCGAAGTCCAGCACCTTGACCCGCCCGCCCGCCGTCACCATCACGTTGGCGGGCTTGAGGTCACGGTGGACGATGCCCTTCTCGTGGGCGGCAGCCAGGGCGTCGGCGAGAGCGGTGGCGACCTCGAGGATCTGGCCTCCGGGCAGCCCGCCCTCGGGCACCACGCGGTCGAGGGGCTGGCCCTCCACGAGCTGCATCGTCAGGAAGTGGACTCCGTTCGCCTCCTCGACGGAATGGACGGTGACGATCCCGGGGTGATCGAGCGCGGCCAGGGCCTTGGCCTCCCGCTGGAAGCGCTCGAGCCTCTCCGGGCTCGCGGCCATCTCGGCGGGCAGGACCTTGAGCGCCACGTCGCGCCCGAGCTTCGTGTCGTTGGCCCGGTACACCTCGCCCATCCCGCCGGCGCCGAGGACGGCGGTGATGCGGTAGTGGGCGAGGGTCTGCCCGATCAAGATCGACCGTCTCCCGGCCGTCCCGCCATCGCCAGAACGTCCGCTGCCGTCAGCGTGGCGGCCCGGGTCACGAGCCCTTCCAGCGTGCCCCTGGGGATCGAAGCCTTGAGCGCCGCGATCCGGTCGGCCACGCCGGGATCCATGGGGTGCGCCACCACGGTGCCCGCGCGGGCCAGGAAGGCCTCGGCCGCGGCGGCGATCGCGACGGCGGGCTCGGAGCGTCCTTCGGCGGCCTCGGCCGCGGCCAGCCCGAGCAGCGCCTGGCCGGTTCCGCGCTCGCTGCCGACGCCTTCGTAGGCGTGCACGGCACGGCGGAACGACTCTGTCGCCGCGCGAGGATCGGATGCGGCGAGCGCCGTCCATCCCATCTCGCAGTGCACGCGAGCGACCTCGGGATGGTCGCCCACGGCTTCGAGCATCGCGAGCGCCTCGCCATAGAGCGTAGACGCCCTCCCGGGGTCGCCCAGGGCGAACGTCATCTGGGCGAGGAAGCTCAGGGCAACCCCGCCCCCTTCGTGGTCGCCGATGCGCTCCTGGATCCGTCGCGCGTCCTGAACCAGCGCCACCCCGGCCTCACGCTCGCCCGTCGCGAAGAGCAGCATGCCCTTCACGCTCATCGCCAGCGCCTGCATGAAGGCGTCGACCGGTGTGGCCCGTGCGATCGCGTCGTCCAGCGCCGCGGCCGCGGCTTCGATACGCTCGAGGCTCAGGTTGCAGTAGCCCATGCCCATCCGGCCCTCGGCCGCGATCCTCGCGTCGCCCAGGGCGTCGCCGTCCTCGAAGCCGCGGGTCCACTCGCCGAGCGAGCGCTCCCACTCTTCGGTCGTGGTCGAGACCATGCCGGCTCCGAGCCACGAGAGCGCGCGGCCCCGGCTCGGGGCCCGATCGGCGGCGAGCGTCAGCAGGTCTTCATACCTGGCACGTGCGGTCACGTGCTGGCCGCTCATGTGCCAGAACCAGTCCTGGTGGCCGCACAGCAGGAGCGCCTGCTCGAGCGCCTCCGCGTCGCCGGTGTGGGCGCACGTGGTGAGCCAGGCGATCGCCGCGTGCGCGTTGGCGTCGTCGCGGCGGGCGCGCCGCATGGACTCGATCTGGTCCGGCGTGCGGAGGTCGAACGCGACTCGCTCCGCGAACGCGACGAAGTACTCCGCGTGGGCGTGCCGCACGGCGTCCACCTCCCCGCTGGCATGGAGCTGCTCGGCGGCGAACGCGCGGATCGTCTCGAGGAGCGCGTAGCGCCCGGACGCGTCCACCACGCGCACGAGACCCTTCTCGACCAGCGAGTCGAGCTCGTCCAGCGCCCGGTGGCGCTCGTCGTCCGTGTAGCAGACCTGCTCCATCGCCTCGAGGGCCCAGCCCTCGTGGAAGCAGGAGAGCCGGCGTAGCAGCCGCTGCTCCTGCGGGTCGAGAAGCGAGTAGCTCCAGCTGATGGTCGTGCGGAGTGTCCGCTGGCGGAGCGGCAGGTCGCGATCGCCCGAGGTGAGGAGGTCCAGGGCGTGGTCGAGCCGCTGGAGCAGGGCCGCGGGCTCGAGGATGCGCACGCGCGCCGCGGCGAGCTCCAGAGCGAGGGGCAAGCCGTCGAGGCGACGGCAGATCTCGGCGATCGGCGCGGAGTTCGCCGGGGTCAGAGCGAAGCCGTGCTTGACCTTCGCGGCACGCTGCACGAAGAGGGTGACCGACGGGCACCGCCCGAGCGCGTCGAGTCCGCTGGAGCCGGCCACGGGCAGCTCGAGAGGCGGCAGGCTGAACTCGGTCTCGGCCCCGACCTTGAGGGGCGCGCGGCTCGTGGCGATCACCCGCAGCTCTGGGCAACGCGCGACGAGCGCGGCAACGTCCTCCGCCGCATCCAGCACCTGCTCGAGATTGTCGAGCACGAGCAGCACGCTGCGGCTCCCGATCACCGTCGAGAGCGCCTCGAGAGCCGACCGGCCCGGGGCCTCGGGAATCGCCAGCGCGGTCGCGACCGTCGGCAGCACCTCGGCGGTGGCGGTCACCGAGGCAAGCGAGACGAAGGCGGCGCCGCCCTCGTGGTCGTTCGCGTGCCGGTGGAACAGCTCGATCGCGAAGCGTGTCTTGCCGGTGCCGCCGTAGCCGGTGACGGTGAGAAGACGCGCCCCCCCGCTCAGACACTCCGCGGCCGCCGCGAGCGTCTCCTCCCGGCCCAGCAACGGCGTGGATGGAGCGGGCGGCGGGCGGCGCATCCTGGAGACGTCGTCGACTGGCTCTCGGCCCGTGGGGCGGAGCTCGGCGGCGAGATCGCGCGCGGTCTGGATCCGCTGGCCCGGGTCCTTCTCCAGGCAGCGCCGGATGGTGCGCGCGAGCGCGTCCGGCAGGTCGGCCCGCGCCTCGGTCACCGGCGGCACGACGTCGCGCAGGATCGCGGCGAGGAGGTCCGCCGACGACCGGCCCTCGAACGGACGGCGGCCGGTGGCCATCTCGTGCAGGATCACCCCCAGCGAGAAGATGTCGGTCCGGTGGTCCAGCGGGCCGCCCTGCACCTGCTCGGGCGACATGTAGGGCATCGTCCCCATCACGACGCCCTCGCGGGTCCTCATCTGCGTCGACAGCTCCGAGCTCTCGTGGGCTCCGTCGGTGGAGGGCGTGACCTTGGCCAGGCCGAAGTCCAGGACCTTGACGCGGCCGTCGGTCGCGACCATCACATTGCCGGGCTTGAGGTCGCGGTGGACGATGCCCTTGTCGTGGGCGGCGGCGAGGGCTTCGGCCAGCGCCGTGGCGATCTCGACGATCCGCTCGACCGGCATCCCCCCCTCGGGGATGAGGCGGTCGAGGGGCCGGCCCTCGACGAGCTGCATGGTCAGGAAGTGGACGCCGTCGGCCTCCTCGACGGAGTAGACGGTGACGATGCCCGGGTGGTCGAGGGTGGCGAGCGCCTTCGCCTCGCGCTGGAAGCGCTCGAGGCGCTCCGGGCTCGCGGCCATCTCGGCGGGGAGCACCTTGAGGGCCACCTCGCGCCCCAGCTTCGTGTCGGTGGCGCGGTAGACCTCACCCATCCCGCCGGCACCGATCGCGGCGGTGATGTGGTAGTGGGCCAGGGTCTGGCCGATCACAGCGGCACCTCTCCAGAGCGAGTCACCCTCCGTCCTCGAAGCCCAGCTTCTTCATGAGTGCGGCGAAGCGCGGGTCGGAGCGGAGCGGATCGAACATCCGGTCGCGCCCGAGCCACCCCAGCCACTCCGAGTCCGACGCGTAGGCCTGCTCCAGGTAGCTGACTGCGCGCCCGTGGTCGCCCTGGCCGAGGGCGACGAGGGCGAGGTTGAACGGGGTGACCGAACCGCGCGGCGACAGCTTCTTCAGGTCCTCGAGCTCTGCGCGCGCCCGGGCGTGATCGCCGGACGCTCCATAGGCATAGGCG
>JAJDNS010000179.1 GCA_022340585.1 Acidobacteriota bacterium | reverse complement strand
GGTGCCGGAGCTGATGCGGCTGCTCCTCGACGTCCACGGGCTGGGGTGGGAGGAGGCCTGGGAGATCACCCGGCGAACCTTCGCCTACACCAACCACACCCTCCTGCCCGAGGCGCTGGAGACGTGGTCGGTGGAGCTGTTTGGCTCGCTCCTGCCCCGCCACATCCAGATCGTCTACGAGATCAACCGGCGCTTCCTCGACGAGGTGCGGGAACGGTTCCCCGGAGACGAGGAGCGGGCGCAGCGGATGTCCCTCGTCGATGAGGGTGGAGAACGCTCCATCCGCATGGCCCACCTGGCCAGCGTGGGAAGCCACACCATCAACGGCGTGGCCGCTCTCCACACCGACCTCCTCAAGCGCCACGTGCTCCGGGACTTCCAGGAGATGTGGCCGGACAAGATCCTCAACGTCACCAACGGGGTCACGCCCCGCCGCTTCGTGGCCCTCATCAACCCCGGCCTCGCCAACCTGGTGACCGAGGCGATCGGGGACGGCTGGCTCCGCGATCTCGACCAGCTCCGGCGGCTGGAGCCCCTGGCCGAGGACGCGTCCTTCCGCGAGAGGTGGCGTCGGGTCAAGGGGGCCAACAAGGAGGCACTCGCCGCGGAGATCGAGGAGCGTGCCGGCGTCACCGTCGACCCCACGAGCCTCTTCGACGTCCAGGTCAAGCGGATCCACGAGTACAAGCGGCAGCACCTCAACGTCCTTCACGCGATCACGCTCTATCACCGCCTGAAGCGGAACCCCGACCTGGACCTCCCGCCGCGCACCGTGATCTTCGCGGGCAAGGCGGCCCCCGGCTACTTCATGGCCAAGCGGATCATCAAGCTCATCCACGCCGTGGGCGCGGTGATCAATGGCGATCCCGACGTGCGGGGACGGCTGCGGGTGGCCTTCCTGCCCGACTACAACGTGAAGAACTGCCAGCGCATCTTCCCGGCCGCCGATCTCTCGGAGCAGATCTCCACCGCGGGCAAGGAGGCCTCGGGCACGGGCAACATGAAGTTCGCCCTGAACGGGGCCCTCACGATCGGGACCCTCGACGGGGCCAACGTGGAGATTCGCGAGGCAGTGGGGGAGGAGAACTTCTTCCTCTTTGGCCTGACGGTGGACGGGGTGCAGGGAGTACGGGCCGCCGGCTACCATCCGGGCGAGCACTACGGCGCCGATCCCGAGCTCCGGGCCGCCCTGGACGCCCTCGCCGCCGGCGACTTCTCCGGCGGGGACGGCGAGATCTTCCGGCCCCTGGTGGAAAACCTCCTCCATGACGACCCGTTCCTCGTCCTGGCCGACTACCGGTCCTACGTGGACGCCCAGGGTGAGGTGGAGGTCGCCTGGCGGGACGAGAAGCGGTGGACCCGGGCCGCGATCCTGAACGCCGCCCGGTCGGGGCGCTTCTCATCGGACCGGTCGATCTACGAGTACTGCCGAGACATCTGGACCGTGGCCCCGGTCCCGGTGCCGGAAGCCGGCAAGTAGGGAGCGCGCACCCTGACCCTCTCCCGTCAGATCGTCGTCGGGCTCGTCGCCGGGGTGGCCCTGGGGCTCGTCCTGGGGGAGCTGGCCGCCCCCTTCCAGATCCTGGCCGATGCCTACGTTCGGCTGCTCCAGATGACGGTCCTGCCGTACATGATCGTCTCCCTCATCGCCGGCCTGGGCAGCCTGAGCCCCGGCCAGGCGAGGAGGATGCTCACCCGGGTGGGCGCGATCCTCGCCGTCCTCTGGGCGCTCAGCATCGCTTTCGCCTTCCTGATGCGGGTGAGCTTCCCGGCCTGGGAGACGGCCTCGTTCTTCAGCACGAGCCTCCTGCTCCCGGCCGAGCCCTTCGACTTCCTCGGCCTGTACATCCCCACGAACCCCTTCCACTCCGTCGCCAACGCCGTGGTTCCCGCGGTCGTGCTCTTCTGCGTCGTGGTCGGGGTGGCCCTCATCGGCGTCGAGGGCAAGGAGCGCGTCCTCGGACCCCTGCAGGCCCTCTCGGGGACGATTGGCCAGGTGAACCACTTCGTCGTCAAGCTCACCCCGATCGGGCTGTTCGCCATCGCGACCCACCTCGCCGGCACGCTCCGCCTCCAGGACCTCGAGCGCATCGAGATCTACCTCGTCGCCTACGCCGCCATGGCGCTGCTGTTCCTGCTGTGGGTCCTGCCCGGGCTCGTCGGGGTCCTGACCCCCGCGAGCTACCGGGAGGTCGTGGGCCCGGCCCGCGACGCGGTGATCACCGCGTTCATGACCGGCAGCCTGTTCGTCGTGCTCCCCATGCTCGGCGAGTGCGCGCGCGACGTTCTTCGCCGGCACGCGGCGGCCAGGCCCGAGGCCGAGGGGTATCCCGACGTCATCGTGCCCGCCTCGTTCAACTTTCCGCACTCGGCGAAGCTGCTCTCCCTGAGCTTCATCCCCTTCGCCGCCTGGTTCTCGGAAGTCTCGATCGGGGGAGTCTTCAAGTACCTCCAGCTCGCGGTGCTGGGTCTCATGACGTTCTTCGGCAGCCTCACCGCCGCCATCCCCTACCTGCTGGACCTGTTCCACATTCCCCAGGACACCTTCCAGCTCTTCCTCGCCACCGGGGTGGTCAACTCCCGGGTGGGCAGCGCCGTCGCCGCGATGCACACGCTGGTGCTGGCGATTCTCGGCAGCTTCGCCCTCGCCGGGCTTCTCCAGGTCCGGCGAGCGAAGCTCGTGCGTTACCTCGTGGTCACCGGCGTGCTCGTGCTCGGCTCGATCGGGGGGCTGCGCCTTCTGTTCGAGGCGGCGTTCGAGCAGGAGTACACGAAGGACGAGGTGCTGGCGGCGATGAACACCCGGCGCGGGGGGGTGGAGGCCGTGGTCCACCGCGAGCCCGCTCCCGGGCTCGAGGAGGACCGCGAGGGCTCCGTGCTCGACCGCATCCGCGCCCGGGGCATCCTCCGCGTCGGGTACAACCCGGACAACCCGCCCTACTCCTTCTTCAACGCTCACGGCGAGCTGGTCGGGTTCGACGTGGAGATGGCCAACGACCTGGCCCGGACGCTCGGGACCACTCTCGAGTTCTCTCCGGTGGGCTTCACGGGGATCCGTCAGGGCATGGAGCAACGCTGCTGCGACCTGATCATGTCGGGGGTGATCATGACGCCCGAGCGCGCCGAGGAGGTCGCCTTCAGCCGGCCCTACCTCGAGGAGCACCTCGCGTTCCTGGTGCCCGACCACGAGCGCAGCCGGTACGCGGCCCGTGACAACCTGCGGCGGGCCTCCGGCCTGAGGCTGGGGGTCCTGCGTTCGTCCCTCGTCGTCGACCGCGTGCGCCGCTACGTCCCGGAAGCGGAGGTCCGCGAGCTCGAGTCCTTCGAGGAGGCGGAGAGGTTCTTCGAGGGCCGACACCACGGCCTGGATGCCCTCGTGGTCTCGGCGGAGCGGGGAGCCGTCTGGTCTCTCCGCTACCCCCGGCTGGCCGTCGTCGTTCCGGCCCCGCCCCTCATGACGATCCCCCTGGCCTACGTGGTGGCCGAGAGGGACGGAGCCCTCTGGCTGTTCCTCAACACGTGGATCGACCTCAAGCAGCGAGACGGCACGATCGACGAGCTCCGCGACTACTGGGTCTATGGCAAGGACGCCCAGCCGCGCGAGCCCCGCTGGTCGATCATCCGCAACGTCCTTGGCTGGGTGGAGTAGCCCCGCCGCCGGAGCCAAGGGCAAGTCAAAGGGGAACGGAGACGGAAACGGAAACGACAACGCAGAACGGACTGCGTCGCCATCGCGGCGTCAAGCAACGATGGCGATGCTACTGGAACTCCGGGCGGGAGAACCGGGTTCCTGGTGGGAACGTCAGGCCAAAGTGTCGGTCCAGCACATCGAGCAGGTGCTCCGGATCCCGGACCGTCGTCGTCTTCGCGACGCGTCCCTCGCGGACGACGAAGTCCCGATTGCGGAGAACGACGCGTCTCTCGGGCCACGAGCGCTGGGCGACGAGAGTGTTCACGAAGGCCGAGCGCGGGTACGTGCTCGTGAAGTGGTTGGCCATCTCGAAGTCGATGGGGTACTGGGGCTCCAGCGTGAAGGCGTAGAGGTCGAGCCACTCGCCCTCGGTGTTTCCCTCGAGCACCCAGAGATCGTCTTCCTTCCGAAAGCGGTGTCCGGTGGACCCGATCCAGTGCTCGCGCCGTTCCTGGAGAGGGAGCGACCGCACCGGGCCGTCCGCTCCGAACCCCACGTCGGCCACGAAGGGTCCCTCGGGCAGATCGACGTGCAGGAGCATGTGGGTCCGGGCCCGGACGGCGGTGGCTCCCACACGGACGCGGGCCGCCAGCGGCGTCACGTCGAACCCGACTCGCTCGAGGACGGCCGCGAAGAGCGTGTTCTGCTCGAAGCAGTAGCCCCCGCGGCGGGCGGTCACGAGCTTGGCCTGCAGGGTCTCCAGATCCAGGGTGATCGGACACCCGAGGAGGATGTCGAGGTTCTCGAAGGGCACCGCGCCCACGTGGGCCTGCTGCAGATCGGCGAGGGCTTCCGCCGAGGGGGCGAGCGGGGCCGGGGCCCCGGTGCGCTCCAGGTAGGCGCCGAGGTCGATCCCGTTCGTTCCCGTGGCGTCCCTCGCGTCGTCGGTGCTCACACGTTCTCCGAGAGGCTCTTTCGGAGTCCCCTCGGAATCAACCGGCGATCGAGGAGCTCGAACAGGCCATGGAACAGCAGGGCCATGAGGGCCGACGGGACCGCGCCGGCGAGGATCAGCCCCGTGTCGTCGAGGGCCAGCCCTCGGACGATGAGGTCTCCGTACCCCCCTCCCCCGATGAAGGCGGCGAGGGTGGCGGTGCCCACGGTCCAGATGGCCGAGGTCTTGATGCCCGACAGGATGTGGACCGAGGCCAGGGGGAGCTCGATCCGGGCGAGTCGTTGCCCGCGGGACAGCCCCAGGACGCCGGCCATCTCGAGAAGCTCCCGCTCCATGCTGATGAGGCCGGCGTAGGTGTTCCTCACGATGGGGAGAAGGGCGTAGAGGGACAACGCGACCAGGGCCGGGAGCTTGCCGATCCCGAACAGCGGGATCATGAAGCACAGCAGCGCCAGCGACGGGATGGTCTGGAGCACCCCGACCGCCATCAGCTCCACCTGCCCCAGCTCCTGGTGGCGGGCGGCCACGACCCCCAGGGGGACCCCGAGCAGGACCGCCACCCCCAGCGCGAGGAGGACGAGAGAGAGGTGGTCCCAGGTCAGCTTCAGGATGTCCGCGGCGAGCCGATTGTCCCCGGCGAGGGCGGTCTCCTCCCGGCCGAAGAACTCCGCCACGATCTCGGGGAAGCCCTTGCCGTCGAGGTCGGCGAGGGCGTTCAGGTGGGACATCCGTCC
>JAJDNS010000043.1 GCA_022340585.1 Acidobacteriota bacterium | reverse complement strand
GCCAGGGCGACCATGGCCCGCGAGTCGGTGAGGACCGCGCTCACTGGGCCCTCCTCGTGCTGACGTCGCAGCATCTCCGCGCTCTCGACGAAGAAGAGGGCCTGGCGCGGGGCGTCGGCCCCGCGGGCGGCGTCGACGTACTCGGCCAGGCCCTTCGCCTTGACCGCGGTCAGCGAGGAGACGAATCGGGTCTGGTCGGTGAGGGTGAAGGCGTCGTTCCGGAAGAACCCCTTCGCGACCTCGTCCGGGACACCGAGCCCTTTCAGACCGGCCTCGTTCATCTTGCGGAGCTCTTCCGGGTCCTGGCCCCACACCAGATCCCCCACCGTCGAAGTCGTGCTGACCACGGTGGGGATGGGGACCGCGATCTTGGTGGCGATTCCGCCCGCGGCGTCGATCCTGGCGATCTCGATGAGCGCCTTCTGGAGGACGGGGTTCCGGCTGTAGGGGTCGACCTGGAGCTTCCGTGCCCAGGTGCGGGCGGCCTTGTTCACGCCGAGGACGGAGTTGGCCACGCTCTCGGCCTTCTCACCGGTCGACGTCTCGTCCTTCCCCCCGTCGTCGTCCGTGGCGTCTTCGACCACCCGCTTGGTCTTGCGGCCGAGGTTCACCCCGAAGCGCTTGATCCCGGCGCCGAGGCCCTTCGCCGTCCCCTCCGGGTCCTTGACCACGTTCGCCACCCCCTTTCCCAGGGAGGCCAGCGACTGCCCCGCGGCGTCGATGAAGACGTCGGTCTTGGAGACGTCGCGGAGGGCGACCAGGGCCGCCGTCTCCCGGACGCGCTTTCGGAGCACGCTCAGGCCGAGCGCCTCGAGCTCGCCGAAGTCGGTCTTCAGCGTGAAATCGTGGAAGAAGCCCTCGGTGGGGACCTTCTCCTCCACCTCGTGGTGGGCGCCCTTCCTCAGGTCGGGGGTGAGGATCTCGCTGGCCTTGAAGGTCCGCGGCTTCTCCCAGGAATCGGCGAGGGCCGCGACGGACAGACCGGCGGTGATCACGGCGGCGACGGCAGTGGCTCTCATGGCGCTCCCTCCTGGGTCGGGTGGGACGGTTGGGCTGCCCGGCAGTCGGCAAACATAGCACGGGGGTCCGCGCCGGGGCGGGCCGCTTCGACACCCTGGCTCAGGGGCGCGTCTTCAGGAGCCTCACCGGCCCGACCAGACCGGTGGAGATGGGCGGGTACCACCACGTCCAGCGATGGGCGGCGGGGTTGTCCTCGAGGGACTTCACGTAGTTGGCGGCCACGGTCGTGACCTCGACCTCCAAGGAGTTGATGCCCGGCATCAGCGCGTCGCCGAGGTCGTAGAGGTGTCTCCCCCACCAGCTCACGCCGAGAGGCTCTCCATTGAGCTTCACCCGGGTGACGCCGTTCGCGGCGCCGAGGTCCAGCCGATCGAACCGCGAGTCCGGGACCTCGAAGGTGGCGCGGTAGGTGACGGTCCCGGCGAAGGTCGCGAGCTCCGGGTCGGGCGAGAGGCTCAGGTCCTCGAGGGGACGGAGCCGGCGTTCGAACGTGCGGCCCCCGACCGCGGGCCGGAAGGAGACCGCCCACTCCCCGGCAACCGTCCGCCACTCGGACGGCGGCAGCGAGGGTCGCACCGGCGCGGCCTCGACGTCGGGAAGGTCGCCGTCCGCGGGCTCGAAGACCAGGAGCAGCGACTCGGACGGCTCGAGGCGAATCCACAGGACGTCGGGCCGGTCGTCGAACGGGTAGGGAGCCCGGGCCCCGGTCTCGGGATCCCAGCGCCAGGGGCGGGCGTCGGCGGTGGCGAAGGCCGCGCGGAAGGCGACGGTCTCGGTCTCGCTGGTGTTGGCGAAGAAGACGACCTCCCGCTCGCCGACACGGTGGCGCAGCTGGGCGACGTCGACGTGGGGCGCGTCGATGCGGACGGGGGGCCGTAGGTCGAACGCCGGGAGGGTCGTCGAGACCCAGTGCAGGAGCTGACGACGGGCGAAGTCGGGCAGGGGGCGGCGGGTCTGGTCGAGTCCGCCGAGAGGGCCCGCCTCGGGAGCCGGCACCACGGCGACGCGGGCGCGGTCGGCGGCCCGCGCGGCCTCGATGGCTTCGCGCACGATGCGATCCTTCTCCTGTGCCTCGAAGAGCCCCGGCGCGCGAGACGGGGCCCGGCCCACGAAGAGAACCCGCCCCCCGGATCGGGCGAAGCTCTCGAGAGCCCGGGCGGTCCCGGGCTCGAGGGACTCGGCGTCGAGGACGAGGACGCCTTCCCACTCCCGGGGCCCGAAGCGCAGGGTGCCGTCGGCGGCGGTGGACTCCTGGAGCACGCGCTCGCTCACGAAGTCGCTCCCGTAGCCGGCCGAGGCGAGGGCGCCGGGAAGAGCGTAGTGGTACCAGGGGATCGCGATCTCGGGGAAGGGCTGGTAGAGCCGAACGTGGCGGGCCCACTCGTCGGCGCGGGGGCCGAGGATGGCCAGGCTGGCCTGGCCGTCGGACCGGGCCAGCACGCTGGTGAGGCGCGCGGAGTAGTCGGTGAAGCGCCGGACAAAGGGCCACCAGGGGTTCTTCTCGTTGAGCCAGGTCCCGTAGCGGACCCATCCCGGGAAGCCGGCCTCGGGGGGCGAGTAGTTGAAGCCGTGGATGATCGGGTGCAGGACGCCGGTGAGCAGCGCCTCGTCGAGCAGGAGCTTCATGTCGGCGAGGGTGACCCGGAAGGCGGGGACGGCATTGGTCATCGCCTCGTGGCTCACGAGCCGCTTCCCGGCCAGGCGGGCCGCCGACGAGACGTAGCGGTTGACCACGGTGGGGTGCTTCGTGATGCGGTCGTGGTCGCCCCAGAACCAGCTCTCCCCCTCCGGGATGTCCACCAGGAGCCCACCGTCGATGGGGTGGGTCTCGCGACCGTAGGCCTGGACGCGGGAGAGCACCCCGTTGTCGCGGCACCACCGGGCGTAGGTGGAGAGGAAGCGTTCCTGGAACAGCTCCACCACCGTGCGGTGGAAGTCGTAGCGGGCGCGGCGGACGGTGTCGGCGAAGTCCGTGCCCTCCCCTTCCCCGCCGACGTCGAGGACGAAGGGGAGATAGGGGGCGAGAGCGTAGCCGCGGCGTCGCTCGAACTCCGACGGCAGGTCGCCGGTCCAGTTCGCGAAGTCCAGCTCCAGGCTGTCCACGAAGGTGGCCCGGAGCGCGTCGCCGAGCCGCCCCCCGAGGGCCGGGCCGAGCCTCTTCGACATCCGGTCGAGGTATCGGCGGACCGCCTGCGCGTCGAAGTGGTTGAGCACCGGCCCGTCGGCGCCGGGGGCCCCGCGCTTGACGAACGTGTAGCCCTCCTCGAGGATCCCGAGGTACAGGACCTGGTTCCCGCTCGCCTCGACACGGATCGTCCCGTCCGCCCCGACGACGCCGGGCTCCTCGCTCAGCTCGGTCCCCGGCTCGAAGCGCGTGAGCCCGTCGGGCACGAGACGCAGGAAGGCGAGACGGGGCGCGACGTGGATCTCGTCGCGATCCTTCTCCTTCTCGGAGGCAAGGTCCGCGAGCCGCGCCTCGAAGGGGCCGGCGTCGGGCAGGGTGATCTTCACCACGCGCACTCGCTGGGTTCGCTCCGCTCCCTGGAGGAACCGTCCCCCGAAGGGCCATCCCGAGCCCACGATGAGGTCCGCGGTCATGTCGCGCTCGCGAGCGCCCACCGCCGCGGCGCGGACGACCTCGTTCCACTCCGGACTGAGCCACTCCAGGCAGCGCACGTTCTCGAGCAGCCCGGGGATCGACTGCTCGGGCATCTGGATGGTGTTGATCTCCACTCCGCCGATCCCGGCCGCCTTCATGACGTCCAGCTCCCGCCGGACCTCGGCCTCGGTCACGCAGCCCCCGTTCCACCACCACCGGACGAACGGCCGATACCGTGAGGGCGGCTCCCGGAAGCCCTCGTAGAGCGGGTCGGAGTCGGCCCCGACGAAGGCGGGGAGGAAGGCGAGGAGAAGGACGGCGGAGAAGGCGGGCATTCTGGGCATGGCAGGGCGATTCTAGTGGGGTCAGGTCGTGAATGTTGGATTCCAGGCCCGAATCTGTCCTCTGGGGAGGACGCGATTCACGATTCACGACCTGACCCCTTCGTCAGAAGGGGGACTGGAGACGGCCCTGGGCGTCGAAGTGGAGGGCTTCGGGGCCGGAGACGATCTCGATGTCGTCGCGGCCGTCCACGAGAGGGCGACAGGCCTCGGAGACGAGGACGTGCTCGAGCTCGAGGGTGTCCCGGACGTAGACGACCCGGGGGCCCTCGGTCCGGATCGGCGAGGTACGGATCGCGGCGAGAACTGCCTCCCGGTCGTCGGGGAGCACCACCGGCATCTTCGCCGCGGTGGGAGCACAGGAGGTCAGGGCGTTCAACGTGGTGACACGGTGGTCGACCCGCCGGGCGAATCGCTCGGGCACGAGGTCGACCTGGCCCATGCCGACGGCGTTGCCGTCGCTCTCGTCCGAGACGTCCATCACGACGATCCGTCTGATGGAGGGCATGCCCTCGCACCAGGCCGTGCCCGGCGTGTACCCGTACACGCAGCGCCCGGTGACGTTGGTGTCGAGTCCGGTCCCCGAGATGTTCTTCCCCAGGCGATCGCAGACGAGGACGTCGATCTCGTCGAGGGGAAGCCGGCCCATGAGCCCCCGGGCCTCGTCCAGCAGCCGCTCTTCCGCCGGGAAGAGGCTGCCGACCGGCACCCCGACGACGCGGGCGGTCTCGTGGTACGCGTTCTCCAGGATTGCGAGCCCGCCCAGGATCTTCCCGGTCGCGAGGAGCGTCTCGGCCACGCTGCGGATGGCCGGCCCGAGGCCGTCAGCGAAGCGGTGGCGGTGGATCTCCCGGGCCCCGTCGTACTTGCCGAGGCCGATGGCGCAGATCTTGGTCAGGCCGCTCTCGATCGGGCCCTTGTAGTCGGTGTGGGGCTTGATCCGGTTCACGAGCAGGATGCCGTCCGACCGCCACGCCACCTCGGAGATCCGCACCTCGATCCCCGTGGACGTCCGCCCGAGGCTCCGGGTGTCCATCTCCGCGCGCACCGGGCACCCCATCGTCTCCGCGGTCACCCCGTAGTGGGCGATGAGCCGGCGCTGGGCAAGGGCGGTGGCCCCGCCGTGGCTCCCCATGGCGGGAATGACGAAGGGACGCGCCCCCCGCTCCCTCAGGACGTCGACCGCGGCCCGGGCGATGGTGGCGATGCCGCGAATCCCGCGGCTCCCCACCGTCACGCCGATCTCGGCCCCCGGGACGACCGAGGCCGCCGGCAGGAGGCTCTCGAGCTCGTCCCGAACCAGCCCGGCCAGGTCCTCGACCCGGGGGCG
Organism: Acidobacteriota bacterium; assembly: GCA_022340585.1. Taxonomy (GTDB): domain Bacteria; phylum Acidobacteriota; class Vicinamibacteria; order Fen-336; family Fen-336; genus JAJDNS01. The sequence continues at coordinate 2,573 of JAJDNS010000043.1, read as the reverse complement.
AGGGAAGCGCTGCCGAATGCGAAGGAAAGCCGGGATGTCTGCTGTCGTCAAGGGTCCTCGGCCCGTTGCCGGCGCTATTGTGACCTCTCCCGGGGACAGAATTCACAATTCAAGACCTGACCCCTTCGTGTTAGCCTCATCGCCGCGGGCCGGAGAACGTCCCGGCCCGGAGGGAGGGGGACGCCATGTGGGCCCGGATCAGCAATCTTTTCAAGGGTTTCTTCAGCCTGTTCATCTCTGGTCTCGAGCGCGAGAACCCTCGCGCCCTGATCGAGGCGGAGAAGGAGAACCTGCGCGAGCAGATCGCCCGGTTCAACGACAACCTCGCCACCCACGCCGGGTTCGCCGAGCGGCTGATGCGCCAGGTGAAGAAGCTCGAGAAGCAGGAGCGGGAGCTCGCGGCCAAGGCCGCGGCCAACCTGAAGGCCGGAAACCGGGGCGTCGCCGGCCAGTACGCGCTGCAGCTCAAGACGGTCAAGGAGCAGCTCGAGGAGAACCGCCAGCAGCTCGAGGCCGCCGAGGCGACCTACAAGAAGCTGGTCAAGTCCCGCGACGTCTCGGTCAAGGAGGCCCGCGCGAAGATCGAGTCGCTGAAGCGAATGCTCTCCGAGACGGAGATGCTCGAGGCCCAGGCCGAGCTGCAGGAGATGGCGAGCGGGATGATCTCGTCGATCGGCGGCTCCGGCGACACCCTCGACCGGGTGGAGGAGTACCTGGACGAGCGCCGGGACAAGGCCGCGGGGCGGGCGCGGGTGGCCGCATCCACGATCGACACCAGCGAGATCGAGATGAAGGAGGGGGAGCAGGCCGCCCTCGCCGACGCCGCGCTCAACGAGTTCGCCGCCGCCTACGGCATCGAAGTGCCGGCGGACGAGGAAGGGGCCGAGGGGGCGGCGCCCCCGCCACCGGCCAGGGAATCCGAGAAGCAGGGGTAGGAGGCTAGTGCCATGAACGAGCAGCAGAAGGTCGGACCGACCGTACTCGGCAAGCTGGTCCTGATCGTCTTCGTCCTGGCCCTGGTGGCCGGGGCCGCCTACTACTTCCGCGACCTGCTCGCCCCCGGCGAGCGCGCCCAGGGCACGGTGGACATCGACGAGTTCCGCAAGGTCGAGGCCCCCGACACGAAAGGCGTCACCACCGTCAACGAGTACAACTACGTCCCCGCGGAGAAGCTGCCCCCGGTCAAGGGGGTCTCGAGCTACTCGTGGGACGCCGGGGAGAAGGTCGTCCAGTTTCCGATCAACGTCTGGATCGGCTGGCTGCCCATCGTGGCCGCCAACCACGGCTTCGCCCCCAACGACGAGAGCGTGTTCGCGAAGAAGCACGGCTTCAAGGTCAACCTGCGGCTGATCGACGATCCGGTGGTGGCCCGCGACGCCTTCGCCGCCGGGGAGAGCCACATCCTGTGGGGCACCCTCGACATGATGGTGCTCTTCACCCCGGAGCTGATGAAGGACTCGCGGACCGCCCCGCGGATCTACCAGCAGGTGGACTGGTCCTCCGGCGGCGACGGGATCGTGGTGCGGGGCAACATCCACTCGGTCAAGGACCTGAAAGGCAAGACCATCGTCTACGCCCAGAACTCCCCCTCCCAGTACTTCATCAACAACCTGCTCCTCAACGCGGGCGTCCAGCCCTCGACGGTGACCCACAAGTACACGGCCACCGCCTTCGAGGCGGCGGCGGCCTTCGTGGCCGACAAGAAGATCGACGCCTGCGTGTCGTGGGCCCCGGACATCTACAACATCCCGGAGAAGGTGGCGGGGACCCGCATCCTCACCACCACCGCCGAGGCCAACAAGCTCATCGCCGACGTGTGGGCGGCCCGGGCCGACTTCGCCAAGGACCACCCGGAGATCATCGAGGGCCTCGTGGCCGGGATCTTCGAGGGGATGGACCTCCTGAAGGACGACACCCTCCGGGCCCAGGCCTACCAGTGGATGGGAGAGGGCTACGGCATGCCCGCGGACGAGGTGGAGGCCATGGCCGCCGACGCCCACTCCACCAACTTCGCCGAGAACAAGGGCTTCTTCCTCAACGCCAACGACCCCGCCAACTTCGAGCGCACCTGGAAGAACATCACCTTCGTGTACCGGGAGCTGGGGCTCATCGACACGCCGCACCGCTTCGACGAGGTCATGGACTTCTCCGCGATGAAGAAGCTCGATGCGGCGGGGACGTTCGCCCACCAGAAGGACGAGTACCGGGCCCAGTTCGCTCCCACCACCTACCGGAAGGTCTCGGCCGAGTCCCCCATCCTGACCCAGACCATCCGCATCAACTTCTACCCGAACTCCGCCAACATCTTCGAGCCCCAGCACGACGCTTCCGGCCAGCCCATCAAGAACACCCTCTACGACCCCTCCGTGTCCGCCACCCTCGAGAAGGTGGCCCGCCTGGTCGGGCAGTACGAGCGGGCCATCATCGCCGTGGTGGGCCACACCGACTCCTCCATGAAGGGCAAGGGCACGCGGTACGAGGACGTCAAGGCGCTCTCCACCGACCGCGCGGAGGCGGTGAAGAGAGCCCTGGTCCAGAAGTACAAGTTCGACGAGAACAAGTTCACGGTGGAG
>JAJDNS010000175.1 GCA_022340585.1 Acidobacteriota bacterium | reverse complement strand
GGCGCGGGCACCCGCTCGGAGGGGCCTCCGTCGGGTGACACCGTCCACAGCCGGGAGTACCCGGCGGGGGCGGTCTCACGGTCCGTCGCGTAGAGCACGCGGTCTCCGCTGGGGCTCCAGCCCCGGGCCCAGGCCGCCCGTGGGTACCAGGTGAGCCGCTTCGGGGTCCCTCCCTCCACGGGCACCACGTAGACCGCCGTGACCCCGGAGCGGTTCGAGGAGAAGGCGATCTGGCGCCCGTCGGGGGAGAAGTGCGGATCGCTCTCGACCGCCGGCGTGCTGGTCAGACGGCGGGCCAGGCCACCGTCACGGCCGACCACCCAGAGATCGGCCCCGTGGGCGAACGCGACGTGCCGGTCGCTCAGCGTCGGTTGACGCAGGAACCGCGTCTCCTGGGCCTCCGCGGGTGACCCCGCGAGGAATGGCGGGAACAGGATCGCCACGAGAGCTGCGCTCAAGGCCTCTTGCCGAACCATCGAATGACTCCTGGTGCCCAGGTGCGTTGCGCCCCGTGCGAACGCCGGCACAGGGTACCTCCAAACAGACTCGCGCTGTCCCGCCGGTGGTATCATCCCGCATCCCGCACAACCCAGACGATGACCGCCGGGCGAGCCGGTGCCAGGGAGCTCGATGCCATTCGATCACCTCGAAGACCTGTTGAAGGGCGTGGACGACGAGACCCGCCGCGACATCGAGACCGAGCTGCGGCCGGTGGCGCTGGCGGCGGGGGAGACGCTCTTTCGCGAGGGCGACCCCGCCGAGGACGTCTTCTTCCTGCGCCAGGGCCGCCTCGGTGTCCGGCGGCACACGGCCGAAGGCACCGAGACGGAGATCGATGCCCTGGAGCCCGGGGCGAGCGTGGGGGAGATGGCCCTGCTCACCGGCGAGCCTCGGGCTGCGACCGTCGAGGCCCTCCAGCCCTGCGAGCTGGTGCGCCTGAGCGGCGTGGCTTTCGGGCGGCTCAGCGCGAAGCACCCCCGAGCCATGGCCGACTACGCGCGGACGATGCTGCCCCGCTTCCAGCGCACCCAGCTCGCCGGGGTGCTGACGAGGTTGTTCGGCTCTCTCGACTCGGCCGCCCTCGCGCAGCTGCAGGACGAGCTCGAGTGGCAGGCCCTGTCCGCCGGTGAGACGCTGTTTCGTCAGGGGGAGTCGGGAGACGCCCTCTACGTGATCGTCGACGGCCGCCTGCGCGTGGTGGCGGAAGGGGAGGCCGGGGAGCGGACGCTCCGGGAGCTCGGGCGCGGCGAGAGCGTGGGCGAGGCCGCCCTCCTGACCGGCGACCCGCGCTCGGCCACGGTCTACGCCGTCCGGGACAGCCACGTCGTACGTCTGGACGCGGCGCTGTTCGAGCGCGTGGTCGAGCGTCACCCCCACGCCCTGCTCCAGATTGCCCGGACCACCGCTCACCGGACCCGCCCCCGCGGCCCACGCAAGGACCCGGGGTCCCGGACCTTTGCCCTCGTGGCGGTTGGCCCCGATGCTCCGCTGTCCGAGGTGGCCTCGGCGCTGGCCGACTCCCTCCGGGCTCAGGGATCGACCCTTCACCTCGGGAGCGCCCGCCTCGATGCGCGGCGAGGGAAGGACGGGATTGCCCAGACCCCCGAGGACCACCCCATGGACGTGTCCCTGGTGGCGTGGCTGAGCCAGCGGGAGTCGGAGCACCGGTACGTGGTCTACGAGGCCGACCGCGGCTGGAGCGCCTGGTCGCGCCGCTGCGTACGGCAGGCGGACCGGATCGTCCTGGTCGGCCGGGCCGGGTCCGACCCCGAGCCCGGTCCCCTGGAGATCGAGGTCCGTGCCGCCGCGCCGCGCACTCGGGCCGAGCTGGTGCTCGTGCACCCCGACGACACCGAGCGACCCCGGGGCACCGCGGCCTGGCTCGAGCGCCGGAGCGTGGAGGCCCACCACCACCTGCGTCTCGGGAACCCGGGCGACGTTGCCCGGGTGGGCCGGTGCCTGGCCGGTCGCGCCATCGGCCTGGTCTTCGGCGGCGGGGGCGCCCGCGGCTTCGCCCACATCGGGGTCATCCGGGCGATCGAGGAGAGCGGTCTGCCGGTGGACGCGATCGGTGCCACGAGCATGGGAGCGATCGTCGGCTCCGCCCTCGCCCTCGAGTGGCCTCGCGCGGAGATGGAGCGACTGGCCTCCCTCTTCGTATCGAGGCGGCGGCTCCTGGACCCCACGCTGCCGCTCACCTCCTTCATGGCCAGCGGCAAGGTCACGCGGCTGTATCAACGGCTCTGGGGCGACACGCGCATCGAAGACCTCTGGCGCCCGCTCTTCATCGTCTCCTCGAACCTGTCGAAGGCGGAGCCGGTGATCCACCGCGGCGGCCTGCTCTGGGAATGCGCGCGCGCGACCACGGCGATCCCGGGGACCTTCTCGCCGATGCTGCTCGACGGCGACGTGCTCGTCGACGGCGGGGTCCTCAACAACCTCCCCATCGATGTGATGAGGGACGTGGTCGAGACCGGTACCGTGGTGGGAGTGAACGTGGTGCCCTCACAGAGCCGGGTGCGCACCGGGAAGAGCCGGTACCGCTTCGGACCCACGCTGTCCGGCTTCCGGCTGCTGTGGAACCGGGTCATGCCGCTGGGGCGCAAGCTGCGGGCCCCCAGCCTCCTGGGCATCCTCACTCGCTCCACGGAGATCAACAGCGCCTGGAGGGCTCGGGCCGAGGAGTTCCGACGCCACGCCGACCTGCTGATCGAGCCCGCCCTGGGTCGATTCCGCACCCTCGACTTCGACGCGTGGGAGAAGATCGTGGGAGCGGGATACGAGTCGGGCGGGGAGCAGCTGAGGAGCTGGCTGGCCGAGCAGGAGGCAGCCGGGCAGCCGGCGCCGAACGGGGCCGCGACCGCACGGTGATCGAGCGTCTCGCCGCCTTCGCCGCCGTCGACCGTCTCCACGCCCTCGCGGTGGGCTCCGACCTCCCGGACCGGGCGGTCGGGTCCGCGCTCTCCGTGGATATCTCGGGGTTCAGCGCCCTGAGCGAGGAGCTCGCGCGGCGCCTCGGCCCCCGCGCCGGGGCCGAAGAGCTCACCCGCCACCTCAACGTCGTCTACGAAGCGCTCGTGTCCGAGATCCACTGCCAGGGCGGCAGCGTCGTCGGCTTCGCGGGGGACGGCTTCACGGCGTGGTTCGACGAGGCGCGGGGACGACCGGCGTCTCACGCCGTGGCCTGCGGGCTCGCGATCCAGGGGCGCTTCGCTGCGGAGACGACGGGCGAAGCGGTCCGATCGGCCCTGGCCCTGCGGGTGGCGGTGACCAGCGGAAAGGTACGCCGCTTGGCCGTCGGCGACCCCGCGGCCCACCGGCTCGACGTCATGGCCGGCGAGACGATGACGCGTCTCGCCGCCGCCGACGCTCTCGCCCGAGCCGGCGAGGTGGTGATCGACGAGGCGACCGCTCGTGGGTCGGGGGCGCGCATCGAGAGCGGGGAAACCCGGGCCGACGGGAGGGGGCGCGGGTACCTCGTGGTCCGGTCGCTGCCCGCCCCCGTCGAGCCGGTGCCCTGGCCCCCGCTCCCCGGGCGCCTGCAGGCGGAGGATCTGCGGCCCTGGCATCTCCCGCCGCTGTGGGAGGGCTTGCGCGCGGGGAAGGCGGACTTCCTCACCGAGCTGCGGCCGGCGGCGGCACTGTTTCTCGGGTTCGAGGGCATCGAATACGACGCCGACCCGAGCGCCGGGGACCGGCTCGATGCCTTCGTGAGACGGGTGCAGGCGGTACTGGCCCGGTACGAGGGCACCCTCGTCCAGCTCACCATCGGTGACAAGGGCTCCTACCTGTACGCGGCCTTCGGGGCGCCGGTGGCCCACGACGACGACGCGTTCCGGTCGGTCCGGGCCGCGGTGAGACTGGCCCGCACGGTGGCCGAGCCGCCGGTCCGCGCGCTGCGGATCGGCGTGAGTCACGGCACGATGCGCGTCGGGGCCTACGGGAGCACCGCGCGCCGGACGTACGGAGTGCTGGGCGACGAGGTCAACCTCGCGGCCCGGCTGATGCAGAAGGCGAAGCCGGGCCGCCCGCTCTTCAGCGAGCGGATCCGGCACGCCACCCGTGACGTTGTCCGGTGGAAGGCGCTTCCGGCGGTGCACGTCAAGGGTCGCGAGGAAGCGGTGCCGGTCTTCGAGGTTCTGGGCGCGAGGAGGAGCGCCCCGTCGGCGCCGTCGGCCATCGTCGGCCGCGAGGACGAGAGGACGGCCATCGTCTGGTCCCTCGAGACACTGGCGAGCGGGAAGGGCGGGGTCCTCGTCTTCGAGGGAGAGGCCGGGTGGGGCAAGTCGCGGCTCGTCGGAGAGCTGGTCCGCGAGGCCGAGGTCCGGCGGGTGAGGGTCGCAGCGGGAGCGGGAGACGCCCTCGAGCGCAGCCGGCCGTACCACGCGTGGCGCGCGGTTCTCCCGACGCTGCTCGGCCTGGCCGAGCCGGCGGGCGCGCGGGGACGACGCACGACGTCGCGCACGATCGGCCTGGCCGGGACGCCCCAAACCCGACTGCGGTTCGGCGAATCACGGCAGCGCGAGCCGCTTCCGGAAGCCGATGCCCGCCGCCTGCGCGCCCTCGTGTCGGAGGCGGCGCCGGACCTGGAGGCCGTGACCCCGTTGTTGAACACCGTGCTGCCCCGGGAGATGCCGGAAACCGATTGGACCCGGAGCATGGACGCGCCGGTGCGCGCGGCCTCCACCCTCGATCTCGTGGCCGCGCTGGTGCAGCACGTTGCCGCCCGATCCCCCCTCGTGGTCGTGCTCGAGGACGGGCAGTGGCTCGACTCGGCGTCGTTTTCGCTGGCCGCCCGGGTGGCCGGCGCCCAGGGCCTCCTGCTCGTGATCGCGACCCGGCCTTTCGGCGAGACCGCTCCCCCGGAGTACCCCGGGTTGTGCGAGTCCTCGCTCGCGACCGTCGTCCGGCTCGGTCCCCTCCCCCCGGAGGCGGTCGCCGTCGTCGCGGCCCAGGCCCTGGGCTCGGAGCGCCTCGCCCGCACCCTCGCCCAGCTCCTGCAGGAGCGAGCCGAGGGATCGCCCCTGGTCGCCATCGAGCTCGCGCGGTCCCTCCGGGAGGCCGGAGCCGTCGAGATCGATCAGGGTGAAGCCCGACTCTCGCGAGGAGCCGACCACGAAGAGCCGATGCTGCCCGACGGTGTCGAGGGCATCGTCCTGGGCCGTGTGGACCGCCTCCCGCCCATGGCCCGCCGGATCGTCAAGGTGGCGAGCGTGATCGGTCGCGAGTTCCCCCACTCCCGCCTCCGCCAGGCGATGGAGACCGTGGAGGGTTCGACCCTGGAGGAGAGGGCGATGGCTCCCGGCCTCCTCGCCCTCGAGAAGGCGGGGCTGGTGGAGTCCCGGGCCGGTGTGGGCGAGCCCGCGTGGGCGTTCGCCAGCGGTGTCGTGCAGCAGGTCGTCTACAACCTGATGAGCTCGGACCAGAGACGCACGCTTCACCACGCGGTGGCGGAGTCCTACGAGGCGGAGGAGACGGACGACCCCGGGGTGCTCGCCCACCACTGGCTCCGGGCCGGGCGAGCGCTGCGGGCCCGTCCCCACCTCGAGCGGGCCGCCGAGGCCGCGCTGCGAGGGGGGGCCTGGGCCGAGGCGGGGCGACTGTACGGTCAGCTCCTGGAGACCGAGCGGGGCCTGGAGGCCAACGAGGATCGACGACGCCGAGGGGCCGGCTGGCAGACGCGCCTCGCGGTGGCCGAGGCGGGAGCGGGCCGGGTCGGGGAGGCCCGTCGGCACGCGAGGGCCGCGCTCGGCCTCCTCGGCCAGCGGACCGGCGGGTCACTCGGCGGCGCGGTGCTCGCCTCTGGTGCCCGCGACTTCGTCCTGCGGCGGCGGGCGCCGGCATCGACCCGCCAGGCGATGCTGGTCGAGGCCGCGCAGGTGTACGAGCGGCTGGCCGAGCTGCACTACCTCTCCGACGAGCCGATGGCGGGACTGCGCGAGGCACTCCGCGGCCTGGCCCTGGCCCTCAGGACCGGGCAGACCGACGTCCGTGCGCGGCTCCAGTCGGCGATCGCCCTGGCCGTGGGCGTGGTGCCCCTGCGCGCCCTCTCGAAGCCGCTCATGCGAGGCGCCCTCGAGGCGGCCCGGGGCGTCGACGATCCCGCCACCGTCGGGCTCGTGCTCGAGTTCGCCGCCCTCCACGCCTTCGCCCTCGGCCGGTGGTCGGAGGCCCGGGCACACATCCACGAAGCGCTCGCTCGCTACGAGACCCTCGGCGACCGACACCGGACGCTGGAGCTGCGCAGCACGCTGGCCGCAGTGGCCTACACGCGGGGACAGTTCGCGGCGGCGGGGGCCCTCTTCGCGGATCTGGCCCACGACGCTGCCGCCGCGGGAAACACCCGCGCCCGCTCGTGGGCCGAGCTGGGTCATGCCCTCGTGGCCTTTCGTACCGGTGACACCGCCCGAGGGCTCGCGCTCATGGGCTCGCGCCGGGCCGCCACCCTCCAGCCCCTGGCGCGTCTGCATCTCGGCGAGCCCCGCGACGCCCTCGAGGCCCTTCCGGCGGCCCTGGCCGTGGCCCGGGGCCGCCCGATCAAGTGCTGGACCCTCGAGCGGTTTGCCCTGCCCGCCGAGGTGGCCCTCGCCCTGCGCGAGGCGGAGCTCGATCTCACCGCCGCCGAGCGGTCCCATCTCGTTCGACTCGAGAGGGAAGCGCTCGGGGCGGCCCGCCGCTTCGCCCGGGTCTTCCCGATCGGGGCTCCCCGCGAGGCGCGTCTGAGGGGGCTGTCTCACTGGCTCGACGGCCGGCGTGGCCGGGCCCGGCGCGCCTGGGACGAGGCCCTGACCGCGGCCCAGCGGCTGGGGATGCCCTGGGACGAGGCCCGCGTGCGCCTGGACATCGGTCGTCACGGGGCGACCGGCTCCGAAGAGCAGGCGGACCATCTCGACCGCGCGGCCACACTGCTCGAGGAGCTCGGGGCATTCGACGATCGGGACGACGACCGCCGCGTTCCCGGCCGGCCCTGACCCTGCCGAGCCCGCCGAGGGGTGGGCTACCAGCGCTCCTCGTCGCGGCCGGCCCGGAGGTTCTCGTAACGAGCGAGGACGAACAGAAGGTCCGAGAGCCGGTTCAGGTAGGCCTGGATGCGTGGGTCCACCTCGGCCTCGTGAGAGAGTCGCACGATCGAACGCTCGGCCCGTCGGCAAACGGCCCGCGCCCGGTGGAGAGAGGCCGCGACCGGTGTCCCCGCCGGCAGCACGAACGCCCGGAGGGGCGGAAGCTTCGCCTCGCGGGCGTCGATGGCCCGCTCGAGCCGCCGAACGCGGGCGGCCGGGACCGCCGCCTTGGCCCGCTTCGACGCCCGCTCGCCGTCGGGGTCGGCGAGCCAGGCGCCGATCGCGAAGAGGTCGCGCTGCACGCCCAGGAGCAGGCGCGCGAGGTCGGTGCCCGGGGCCGGGGCGTGCACCTCGCCCAGAGTCGCGTTCAGCTCGTCCACGTCCCCGCAGGCGGCCACCCGCGGGTGGTCCTTGGCCACGCGCCTACCCCCGAGGAGGCTCGTCTCGCCCTTGTCTCCGGTCTTCGTGTAGATCTTCAGAGCCTCACTCCTCGCCGAAGTCGTCGACGACGGTGGCCGGTGCGCCGGCCACGTCCAGCTCGGTGCCCGGGGCAAAGTGGCTGCGGTGGATCCAGGCCAGGGCGATGGGACCGAGACGGGGTGAGACCGCCGTCGACGCCAGCAGCCCCACGTCCTTGCCGTTGGCGCGGACCGCTTCACCCGAGGTGGCCGGCCTGGACAGGCGCAAGCGGCGCAGGGCCTTGTTGACGTTGCCCCCGCGGGCCTCGAGGCGGGCAACGACCTCCTGGCCCACGTAGCACCCCTTGGTCGGGGAGTGCAGCTCTTCGAGGAGGCCGGTCTCGTGGAGCAGGTTGTCCTCGGTGATGTCCTCCTCGTACCAGGGCGTCAGGTCCTCCACCCGCCGGGCGTCGAGAGCGTCTCGGCCGACGGGTCGGGCGCCGCCCGCGGCCAGCGCCCCCCACACGGCCTCGGCCTGCTCCGGGGCGACGTGGAGGACGAACCCCCCGCCCGGGAGGTCGCCCGCCCGCGCCACGAGGACGTCCTGTCCGGCGAGGGTCGCGCGGGTGTGGTCCTCGGGAGAGACCGGGGCCTCGATCCCCAGCGTCTTCAGCACGTTGGGCCCCGCCACCCCGACCAGAGCCAGAACGAACCGAGGAGTGGCCTGGAAGCGGACCGGCGCGGCCACCCGGTAGTGCTCGAGAACGCTCTGGAGGAGGTCCAGGCGATGCGCCTCCGTCTCGACGAGGACGACATCCTCGTCGACGAGGAGGCGCAGCAGGAACCTGAGGTGTCCCCGGGCCGTCATCAGCGCCGCCCGGCAGCCCTGCCCGGGCCGTCGCCCCCCGACGTCGTTGCTGACCAGGCCCTGCAGCAGCTCGAGCCGCCTGGGGCCCGACACCTCGAGGACGCCCCGCTCGGCCATCTCGACGATTCCCGCCCCGTCGAGGGCCGCTGCGAACTCGGCGTCTCCGTCACCGTAGGAGGCGACGACGGTGCGGCCCAGTCGCTCCTCGAAGACACCCCCCGCGGCGGCGTGGACGTCGTGGAGGATCGAGGAGCCGGAAGGCCGCATGCCCCCCAGTCTAACCGAGGGCCGGGGGCCTGCCGGCGGTGCGTCGTGCACGCCGGGACCGGACCCGCTAGAATGGTGAGCTATTCGCCGTCTTTCCCTGGGAGCCTCGATACCCCACATGAGAAACATGTTCGACTGCAGGGGCCCGCGCTGGCGCGGCCTCGGTCTGACCGCTGTCGTGCTCGCCGCCATCCTCCTGCCGGCCTGCAACGACAGCACGACCAACATCCCCGACGTTCCCCGAGCGGTCATCCTCGTGACGGTGGATCCGAATCCGGTCATCGGGACCCAGAACGTCCTCACGGGATCGGTGAGCGGGGCCTACGTCGTCCAGCTCCGGGAGCTCGCCGGGCTGGGGGTGACGGTCAACTTCGTCAGCGCGATCGTCTTCGACCCCGAGACCGGACTCCAGGTGTCCACCAGCTACTTCGACTCCGCCAACCTCAAGGTCTTCGTCGGGTCGGACCGGGTCGAGCCCGGCGGAGAGCTCGACGTCACCCAGACCGCGAGCTACACGTTGCCCGACTTCCGCGTCAACGCCGACCTCGTCGTCAACGTCCAGGTGATCGACGACCAGGGCAACCTGATCAACCAGTCCGTCCTCGTCCGCATCGTCCCTCCGGAATAGTCACTGTGGTCGGACGCTCGGCTGGCATTCTGCTGCACCCGACGTCCCTGCCCGGACCGCACGGCGTCGGCGAGCTGGGCCCGGAGGCCTTCGCCTTCCTGGACTTTCTGGCCGAGACGGGGCAGTCCCTGTGGCAGGTCCTTCCCCTCGGGCCGACGGGCTATGGCGACTCGCCCTACCAGTGCTTCTCCGCCTTCGCCGGGAACCCGGTCCTGATCAGCCTGCAGCGGCTGCGCGACGACGACCTGCTCGACGACGAGGACCTGAAGCCCGGGAAGGACCTCCCGGAGCGGGAGGTCGACTACGGGCGGCTCCTCGACTTCAAGCGGCCGCTCCTCGCCAAGGCTTGCGAAGCTTTTCGCGGGGGTGCCTCTCCCGAGCGACTCGACGCCTTCGAGGCGTTTCGCTCCGCGCAGTCGGCCTGGCTGCCGGACTACGCGCTCTTCGCCGCGCTCATGCGGACGAACGGTGGCGTTCCCTGGTACCAGTGGGAGGCGGGCCTCGCCCGGAGGGAGCCCTCTTCGCTCGAGGTGGCGCGTCGCGATCTCGCTCGGGAGGTGCAGGGGGTCGAGCTCGAGCAGTTTCTCTTCTTCTCCCAGTGGGCCGAGCTGCGGGCCGAGGCCCGCGACCGGGGAATCCGCATCATGGGGGACATCCCCATCTTCGTCTCCCACGACAGCGCCGACGTGTGGGCTCGTCCCGAGCTCTTCCACCTCGCCGAGGACGGCCGGCCCTCGTTGCAGGCGGGCGTGCCCCCCGACTACTTCAGCGCCACCGGGCAGCTGTGGGGCAATCCGCTCTACCGCTGGGACGAGCTGGCCCGCACCGGCTATGCCTGGTGGATCGACCGTTTCCGCGCGGTGCTGGCCCTCGTCGACCTGGTGCGCCTCGACCACTTCCGCGGCTTCGAGGCCTTCTGGGAGATCCCCGGAGACGCCCCCACCGCGGAGACGGGCCGCTGGGTGAAGGGCCCGGGGGCGCCATTCCTCGACGCTCTCCGGGACTCCCTCGGGTCGCTGCCCATCGTCGTGGAGAACCTCGGGGTGATCACCCCCGAGGTCGAGGCCCTGCGGGGGCGCTACGGCTTTCCGGGCATGGCCGTTCTCCAGTTCGCGTTCGGGAGCGACGACCCCGAGAATGGCTTCCTGCCCCACAACTTCCCGCGCGAGATCGTGGCCTACACCGCGACCCACGACAACGACACCCTGGTCGGGTGGTGGACCGGAGGGGTGGGGGAGTCGACCCGCTCCCCGGAGGACGTGGAGAAGGAGCACGCCCGTGCCCTCGCCTACGTGGGCGGCGACGGCAGCGCCATCCACTGGGACTTCGTTCGGACTCTCCACGTCTCCGTCGCGGACACCGTCATCGTCCCGCTCCAGGACCTGCTCGGCCTGGGGAGCGACGCTCGGATGAACCTGCCCGGTCGCCCCGACGGGAACTGGCGCTGGCGCTATGCCGCGCCCGACCTGACCCCCGAGCTTCGCCAGAGGCTGCGGAAGCTCACCGCCGTATCCGGCCGTCTTCCGCACCAGCCGCAGAGCCCATAGGAGCCCATCGATGGACAAGCCCCGACTGACGTTCTGGCAGATCTGGAACATGTCGTTCGGCTTCGTCGGAATCCAGTTTGGCTGGGGACTGCAGATGGCAAACATGAGCGCCATCTACGAGTACCTCGGCGCGAAGCCCGAGGAGATCCCGATCCTGTGGCTGGCGGCGCCGCTCACGGGGATGATCGTCCAGCCCATCATCGGGAGCATGAGCGACCGGACCTGGGGCCCGCTCGGCCGCCGCCGGCCCTACTTCCTGGTCGGCGCCATCCTCAGCTCCCTCGCCCTCATCCTCATGCCCAACTCGTCGGCCCTGTGGATGGCCGCGGGCCTGCTCTGGATCCTGGACGCCTCCATCAACATCAGCATGGAGCCGTTCCGGGCCTTCGTCGCCGACCTGCTCCCCGACGAGCAGCGCACCAGGGGCTTCGCCATGCAGAGCCTCTTCATCGGCCTGGGGGCGATCGTTGCTTCCGCCCTGCCCTGGATGATGACCAATCTCTTCGGCATCGCGTCGGGTGGAGCAGGCGGCGCCGCCATTCCGCTGGCCGTCAAGCTCTCGTTCTACGTCGGGGCCGGGGCCTTCTTTCTCGCCGTGATCTGGACGATCATCACCACGAAGGAGTACCCGCCCGAGGACATGGAGGCCTTCCAGGCCCAGAAGAAGAAGGGCGGGGGCTTCGTCGGGGGGGCCAGGGAGATCTTCTCCGCAATCGGCGAGATGCCGCAGACCATGAAGCAGCTCGCCCCGGTGCAGATGCTCACCTGGCTGGGTCTGTTCTGCATGTGGCTCTACTTCCCGGTGGCGGTGGCCCGCAACGTCTTCGGCGCCTCTGACCAGAGCTCGCCCCTGTACCAGGAGGGGGTCGAGTGGGCGGGCCTCTGCTTCGCGTTGTACTCCGCGGTCACCTTCGTCTTCTCCTTCTTCCTTCCCGGGCTGGCGGCTCGGCTCGGTCGTCGGCGGACCCACGCCGTGTGTCTCGCCCTGGGCGCCGCCGGCCTGATCTCGGTCACGGTGATCAAGGCGCCCTGGCTGCTCCTCGTCTCCATGCTGGGGGTGGGAATCGCCTGGGCCAGCACGGTGGCCATGCCCTACGCCATGCTCGCCGGATCCCTCCCCAGGGAGCGCGTGGGGGTCTACATGGGCATCTTCAACTTCTTCATCGTGCTCCCGGAGATCCTGGCGTCGCTCTTCTTCGGCTGGGTCATGCTCCACCTGCTGAACAACAACCGTCTCGCCGCGGTCGTGGCCGGGGGGGTGTTCCTCCTCATGGCCGCCGCCCTCGTCCTGCGCGTCGACCCCGCTCACTCCGAACCTCAACCCGAAGAGGGAGTGGCCACCGGCGAGGCGGCGTCGTGAGCCACCGGACGATCCAGGCCCTCGCCGTCCTCGGGATTCTCGCCGCCGGTCCCATGGCCGTCGTCCCGGCCACGGCCCAGGACGGCCCGGCGGTGCTGAAGGTCGATCCTCCGAGCTGGTGGACCGGCTCCACGCTGAACCCCGTGCGCCTTCTCGTGCGCGGTCGAAACCTCGCCGGCGCGCGGGTGGAGACCGGGTCCGGCTCGGGGCTGGAGGTCGGTCTCGCCAGCGTGAACTCCCGGGGCTCGTTCCTCTTCGTCGACGTGCACGTCGACCCGAGTGCCGCTCCGGGGCCACGCGCGCTCACCGTCCGGACGGCGGGGGGCGATGCCGAGATTCCCTTCGAGGTCCTCTCCCCGCTCCCGAGGAGCGGGAGGTTCCAGGGCTTCGGCCCCGACGACGTGCTCTACCTCGCCATGCCCGACCGCTTCGCCAACGGAGATATCTCCAACGACGACCCGGCGAAGGCACCGGGCCTCCTCGACCGCGCCCGGGGACGCTACTACCACGGGGGGGACCTCCGGGGAGTCATCGACAAGCTGCCCTACCTCGTCGATCTCGGCATCACCGCACTCTGGCTGAACCCCTGGTACGACAACAACGACGCCCTCAACGAGGTCGAGACCTACGACGGCCAGGCGATCACCGACTACCACGGCTACGGGGCGGTGGACTTCTACGCCGTGGACGAGCACCTCGGCGACCTCGAGACGTTGCGGGAGCTAGTGGATGCCGCCCACGCGGTGGGAATCAAGATCATCCAGGATCAGGTCGCCAACCACTCCGGGCCCTACCACCCGTGGGTGGGGGACGCCCCCACCCCCACCTGGTACTACGGGACGAAGGACGACCACCTGGCCAACACCTGGCAGACCTGGACCCTGCAGGACCCGAGCGCCACGCCCCAGATGCAGAAGGCCACGCTCGAGGGCTGGTTCCTGGACATCCTGCCCGACCTGGACCAGGACGACCCCGAGGTCGCCCGCTACATCATCCAGAACACGCTGTGGTGGGTGGGCGTGACCGGGCTCGACGGCATCCGCCAGGACACCCTGCCCTACGTGCACCGGCGCTTCTGGCGGGAGTGGATGGCGGCAATCAAGCGGGAGTTCCCGGACCTGCGTGTCGTCGGGGAGCTCTTCGACGGCGACCCGGCCCTGGTGTCCTTCTTCCAGACCGGGGCGACCCGTTTCGACGGCATCGACTCCGGCATCGACACCGCCTTCGACTTCCCGCTCTACTTCAAGATCCGCGACGCCTTCGCCGGGGAGGGGACCCTGCGGGAAGCGGCGAAGGTCGTGGCTCGTGACCACCTCTACCCGGACGCCTCGGTGCTGGTCACGTTCCTCGGACTGCACGACGTGGCCCGCTTCATGAACGAGCCGCAGGCGTCCCCCGCCTCCCTGAGGGCGGCCTACACCCTGCTGACGACGGTCCGAGGCTCGCCCCTGGTCTACTACGGCGACGAGATCGCCATGCCCGGGGGCGGCGACCCCGACAACCGTCGCGACTTTCCCGGGGGCTGGCCCGACGATCCCCGGAACGCCTTCGCGGCGTCCGGGCGGACGGCGCCGGAGGAGGAAGTCTTCGCGCACCTGCGGCGCCTGCTTCACCTGCGCAGGGATCTCGAGCCGCTCCGCCGCGGGCGGATGGTCAACCTCGCGGTGAACGAGGAGTCCTGGGTCTACGCCCGCGTCCTCGGCGGGGAGGTCGCGGTGGTGGCCCTCAACGCGGACGAGGCCCCGGCCACGATCGAGGCCCCGGTGGCCCCCGTCGGGTGGGCCGATGGGACCGTGCTCGACGACCGGCTCGGCTCCGGGGTCGTCCTGGTCGTCGACGACGGGCGGCTCCGGCTGACGTTGCCCCCCATGGCCTCGGCGGTGTTCACCGTCCCATGAGGCTGGTTGTCCTCGTCGTCCTGGCGGTCTCGACCGCGACCACCGGGCTTCCCGCCGCCGCCGCCGTGCCGCAGGTCCCGCCCGGGGCCAGCCTGGGTGTCACCGGCGGACTCTTCGAGTTCACCGACGACAACTATCGTGCGCCCGAGTTCGGGGTCCAGTACCGGGGACGTGGCCGCTGGTGGCTCCTGCATCCCATGGTCGGGGGCATGGTCAACGCCGACGACGCCTTCAACCTGTTCGCCGGCGTGGGCATCGACTTGCCCCTTGGCAGGCGCGCTCTCATTCGCCTCTCGTTCGCCCCCGGTTACTACCACCAGGGGGAAGGGAAGGACCTGGGGTACGCTCTGGAGTTCCGCTCCAGCTTCGAGATCGCCTGGCGGTTCGGTGACGGCTGGCGGATCGGTCTCGAGGGATACCACCTGTCCAACGCCGATCTCGGCGACATCAACCCCGGTGACGGCAGCCTCGTGCTGGGGCTGACGATCCCTCTCGGCCCCAGGCCCTGAGGACCGCACCGGCCTTGCGGCCGGATGCCTTGGCAAGGGACACGATTCCGCCATGGCGATCGTGTCCCTGGCAGGGGAGCGCTACTCGGTGATGCCGGCGAGGTCCAGCATAAACGCGTAGGCGAAGGCAGTGTCCTCGTGGGCCTTGAAGCGCCCCGTCTTGCCGCCGTGGCCGGCCGCCATGTCGGTCTTGAGCAGGAGGCGATTGGCGTCGGTCTTGGTGGCCCGCAACCGGGCCACGTACTTCGCCGGCTCCCAGTACTGGACCTGGGAGTCGTGAAGGCTGGTCGTCACCAGGATGTTGGGGTAGTCCTTGGCCTCGATGTTGTCGTAGGGTGAGTACGACAGCATGTAGTCGTAGTACTCCTTCTTTCGGGGGTCACCCCACTCGTCCCACTCGCTGCTGGTCAAGGGGATGCTCGCGTCCAGCATGGTGGTCACGACGTCGACGAAGGGCACCGCGCAAATGACCCCCTTGAAGAGGTCGGGGCGCATGTTGGTGATCGCCCCCATGAGGAGCCCGCCGGCGCTTCCGCCCTCGGCGAATAGCCTGTCGGGGCTGGTGTAGCGCTGCTGCACGAGGTGGGACGCGCAGTCGACGAAGTCGGTGAAGGTGTTCTTCTTCTCGAGGAGCTTCCCGTCCTCGTACCACTCGCGTCCCAGCTCCTGGCCCCCGCGGACGTGGGCGATGGCGAAGATGAAGCCGCGGTCGAGGAGGCTCAGCCGATCGGAGGCGAACGAGGCGTCGGTGCTGTATCCATAGGATCCGTAGGCGTAGAGGAGGAGCGGGCTCGACCCGTCGCGCTTCAGCCCCGTCCGGTACACCAGCGAGATGGGGACGGCGACGCCGTCGCGGGCACGGGCGTACAGGCGCTCGCTCGTGTACTCGGCCGGGTCGTACCCGCCCCCGACCTTCTCCCGCTTCAGCAGCGCCTTCTCGCCGCTGGCCATGTCGTAGTCGTAGATCGAACGCGGCGTGGTCAGCGACGTGTACCCGTAGCGCAACGCCCGAGTGTCGAACTCCGGGTTCTGGTCGACCCAGGCGTCGTAGGCGGGCTCCCCGAAGTCGATCTCGCGCGTCTCCTGGCCCTGCTCCGGCAGGACCCGCATCCGGATGAGCCCGTCCTTGCGCTCGGTGAGGACGGTGTAGTCCTCGAAGACCTCGACGCCGGCGAGGAAGACGTGGCCCCGGTGCGGCACGACCTCCTTCCAGTGCTCCCGACCGGTGGCGGTGACCGGTGTCTGCACGAGGCGGAAGTTCCGGGCCTCCAGGTTGGTGCGGACGAGGAATGTGTCGCCCCGGTGGGCCACGTCGTACTCGTGGCCCATCTGCCGGGGCTCGAAGACCTGGAGCTCCCCCCGGGGCTCGTCGGCGTCCAGAAGCCGATACTCGGTGGCCAGCGTGTGGTGGGAGACGATCGTGAGGTACTTCTCGGACCGGGTCTTCGAGACGAAGACGCTGAAGGTGTCGTCTGTCTCCTCGTAGACGAGGGCGTCCTGGTCGGTGTCGGTCCCGAGCACGTGGCGGTAGACCCGGTACCAGCGCAGGGTCTCGGGGTGCTGCTTCACGTAGAGGACGGTCCGGGAGTCGTTGGCCCATACGGCATTGCCCACGACGTCCGGGAGCACGTCGTCCAGCATCCGGCCGGACTCGAGGTCCTTGAACCCGAGGGTGTAGAACCGGCGACCCACCGTGTCGGTGGCGAAGGCGAGAAGTCCCTGGTCGGGGCTGACACCGACGGGAACGAGGGAGAAGAATGCGTGGCCCTCCCCGAGGGCGTTTCCGTCCAGGAGTATCTCCTCCGGGGCTTCCATCGAGCCCTTGCGCCGGCAGTGGATCTTGTAGTCCTTTCCCGCCTCGTACCGGTGGTAGTAGAGGTAGTCGCCCTTGCGGTAGGGAACACTCGTGTCGTCGGGTTCGATCCGTCCCACGATCTCGTCGAAGAGCGTCTTTCGGAGGGCCTCGGTGTGAGCCATCACCGCGTCGGTATAGGCGTTCTCGGCCTCCAGGTACTCGACCACGTTCGGGTCGTTCCGGTCCCTGAGCCAGTAGTAGTCGTCGATCCGAGTGTCACCGTGGGCCACGAGGGCCCGGGCTTCGGTCCGGGCCACTGGCGGCTCGGGCCCCTTCGCGATGACCGCCTTCGTGGGAACCCACAGCGCCCAGGAGCACGCTGCCAGAAAGACGCCCCGCTGGATTGGCCTCATCCTCGACCTCCTCTGGTCCCGCTGCCTCCTCTTGTCATCTCACGCGCCCTGCGTCAATGGGCCGCACGGACGGCCGGCCCGAGCGAGCCCTCGATGTCGCGGCAGCGAGCGTCCAAGCCACCAATGCCCTTGATCCTGCTGATATAGTTCATGACGATTTCTCATCGCTCGCGCGGGAGAACGCGCCATGGAACTCTCTCAGCTCCGCACCTTCCGGGTTGTCGCCGAGACCCTGAACTTCACCCGCGCTGCCGAGAGGCTGGGCCTCACCCAGTCGGCGGTCAGCCACCAGATCAAGTCCCTCGAGACCGAGCTCGGGGAGCCCCTCTTCATCCGGGCCAAGCGGGGGGTGAAGCTCAGCTCGGCCGGACAGGCGGCTCTGGAGAACGCGATCCGCATCCTCGACGAAGCGCAGGCCCTCCGTGAGCGCGTGACGGGAGGCGAGCACTCGCCGGCGGGCAGGGTGCGGGCGGCGGCCGCCACCCAGGCCTTCGTCCACCTGTTCGCACCGCTGTTCGAGGCGTTCATGCGCGAGCAGCCGCGGATCGACGTGTCGTTCCGCACCACGCCCAGCACCGACCAGACGGTGTCGGAGATCCTCAACGGGCTGGCGGACGTCGGCTTCGCCTCTCTCCCCGTCTTCTCCCCGGCGCTCAAGGTCACGAGCCTCTTCGAGGACGAGCTCGTGCTGGTCGTGGGCCACGGCCACCGCTTCGCGGGCCGGGAGGCGGTGAGCCTCGAAGAGGTGAAGAAGGAGCGGATGATCCTGTTCGAGCTCGGGGGCTCCATCCGACGGGCCACCGACGAGTTCTTCAGCGAGGTCGGCTTTCAGCCGTCCCTCGCCCTCGAGTCCAACGACACCTCCTTCATCAAGCTCATGGTGGAGCGGGGCCAGGGGATCTCGCTCCTCCCGTCCTGGGCGGTCCGGGACGAGGTGGCCTGGGGCTGGCTGTCGAAGCTCCGGATCGAGGGGCACGAGCTGCGCCGGACGGTGGCCGCGATCTCGCTGGCCAGATTCCAGCCGGCGGCCACCCGGTCCTTCCTCGAGTTCATGCTCTTGCGACGCGAGGAGCTGCAGTCCCTCGCCGCCGGTGAGCCTCACCCCGACGAGTCGCGACCCGGGCCCCGGGGCGGGCGCCACCGGCCCTGAGGACCGAGCCGGCCTGGGGCCGGTTGCCCTGGCCGAGGACACGATCCCGCCCCGGCGATCGTGTCCCTGGCAGAGGCGACGGACTCGGGAAGGCCGGGAAGAGCGGGGCCGTCTCGCGGGGTCCTTCTCGACGGGGACGTGCAAAGAGGCCCGGCTGCAGGCACACTAGAATCCCATGAGCGGGACACTCACGGTCAGGCGACCGGTGGAGAGCGCGGGGAGGTGAAGACAGACCGGGCTGGCCTCGTCCTGTCCGCCGTGGTGCTCGGGGTCCTCCTGCCCGGGGAAGCCTTCTCCCAGGCGCGCGGCCCCATACGGTTCGCCGACGGCACCGCGTACGCCGAGCTGAGGTTCCACCACGAGACCGGGGCCTTCGGGAAGAAGTACCTGCCGGAGACCATGGGCTCGGGCTGTGCCTTCTTCGACTACGACGGAGACGGGTGGCTCGACGCCTTCCTGGTCAACCTGACGAGCTGGCCCAGCCAGCCCAGGAAGGCCACCTACTCGGCGCTGTTCCGCAACGACCGGGACGGGACGTTCACCGATGTCACCCGGGAGGCCGGGCTCGCGGTGGAGATGTACGGCATGGGGGTGGCGGCCGCGGACTACGACAACGACGGCTGGGTCGACCTCTACGTCACCGCGGTCGGCGGGAGCCACCTCTTCCGGAACCGGGGGGATGGGCGGTTCGACGACGTCACCGTGGAGGCGGGGGCCCGGGGGCCGGAGACCTTTCCCACCAGCGCGATGTTCTTCGACTACGACCGGGACGGGAACCTCGACCTGATCGTGGCGAACTACGTCACCTGGTCCATCGACGGAGACCTGTTCTGCACGCTCGATGGGAAGACCAAGTCGTACTGCACGCCCGAGTCGTACAAGGGAGAGAGCCCGACCCTTCTCCACAACCGCGGCGACGGGACCTTCGAGGACGTGACGAAACAGGCGGGGCTGTGGAATCCGGCCTCGAAGGCGTTGGGAGTGGCCCTCCTCGATCACGACAGCGACGGGTGGCCCGACTTCGCCCTCGCCAACGACACCCAGCCGAACAAGCTCTACCGGAACAACGGGGACGGGACCTTCAGCGACATCGGGATGGGGGCGGGGATCGCCTTCGGCGAGACCGGGGTGGCCCGGGCGGGCATGGGCATCGACACCGCCGACTACTCGGGGAGCGGGCGGACCAGCCTCCTCATCGCGAACTTCTCCAACGAGATGATCGGTCTCTACCACCACGAGGCCGACGGCCTCTATGTCGACGACGCCCCGATCACCACCGTGGGGCGGTCGAGCTTCCTGACCCTGGCCTTCGGGATCTTCTTCTTCGACTACGACCTGGACGGGCTCTTCGACATCTTCGCCGGCAACGGCCACGTGGTCGACAACATCTCCGCGGTGCAGCCGAGCGTGCGCCACGCCCAGCCCCCGCACGTCTTCCGCAACCTCGGAGGCCGGCGCTTCCAGGAGGTCACCGCGGAGCTGGGACCGGCCCTGCAGAAACCCGTGGTGGCGCGGGGGGCGGCCAACGGGGACTTCGACAACGACGGCGATCTCGACGTTCTCGTCAACGCCAACAACGGAGACGCAGTGCTCTACCGCAACGACGGCGCGAACCAGAGCCGCTTCGTCCGAGTGAAGACGATCGGCACCCGCTCCAACCGCGACGGCATCGGGGCCCGGGTGACGGTGACGCGGCCGGACGGCCACCGCCAGTGGCGCCTCGTCCACACCGGCTCGAGCTACTGCTCCCAGAGCGACACCGCCTTGACCTTCGGCCTCGGCGAGAACCACCGCGCAAAGTCCATCGAGGTGGTCTGGCCGAGCGGGCAGGTCGACCGGGTGGGGCCGGTGGTCGCCAACCAGGTGGTCTTCGTCAAGGAGGGTCAGGGCCTGCTCGCCTCCCGGCCCCTGCCTCCGAAGGGCACACCGCTCACGCCTTGAGTCGGGGCCGGCCTCCGTTCAGAATCGTCGGATGAGCTTCTCTCGACTCTCGCTGTCGGGCTCCTTCCTCGTCGGGGCCCTGGCCCTCGCCGGCGTCGGGGCTGGTGGCCGGGTCACCGCCACGGTCCCCGCCGCGCCGGGCGAGGCGGCCTACCGCGAGAACAACCTCGGGGTGGCGCTCCTCGAGCAGTTCCGGTTCGCCGACGCCTCTGAGGCCTTCGAGCGGGCTCTCGAGAAGGACCCCTCGCTCCTCCTCGCCCGTGTGAACCGGGTCATCGCCCTGCTCTACGTGCCGGACCACGAGGCGGCCCGGCGCGAGGCCGAGGCTGCCCTCGAGACCCACCCCGACTCACTCCACCTGAACTACATCCTTGGCCTCATCGCCCGGGGAGACGGACGGGCGGAGGAGGCCCTCCCCTATCTGGGGAAGGTCCTGGAGAGGGACCCCCGGGACCTCGGCGCCAACATCACCCTCGGTCAGGCGTACCTCCAGCTGCGACGCTTCGACGAGGCGGTCGAGGTGTTCCGGGTCGCCGCCGCCGCCGAGCCCTACAACGTGAGTGCCGCCTATAACCTCGGCGTGGCCCTGAACCGTGCCGGCCGCCGCGAGGAGGCGCAGGCGGCGCTGGAGCACTTCCAGAAGCTGAGAGACAGCGCCTACAAGACCTCTCTCGGCTCCACCTACCTGGAGCAGGGAAAGTACGCCGAGGCGGTGGCCTCCACGGGGGCGGAGACGGACGCCGTCGATCCACAGACCCCGGCGGTGTCTTTCGTGGAACGCGATACACCCCTGGTCGAGTCCGGGTCGGGCGTCACCGGGTCGATGTCGGCCGGCCCGGCCCTGGGGTCGTCGGTGCGACCCGCGGAGCTGACCCGGGTGCTCCCCCGGGCGGCCCTCGTCCTGGCCGATCTCGACGGTGACGCTGCGCTCGACCTGGTCGAGGCCGGCGTGCCCGGCCTCCGCGTCCTGAGGAACGAGGGGGCGCGCTTCCGCGACGTGACCGAGGACGTGGGGCTGAGCGGTGTGGCCGCGGTCGCGGTGGTGGCCGGGGACTACGACAACGACGGCCATGCCGATCTCCTCGTGCTCCGGCCGGGGGGCCTCTCGCTCTTCCGCAACGACGGAGAAGGGTGCTTCGAGGAGGCGACGTCGTCGGCGGGCCTTCCGACCTGGCCCCACCTGGCCGTGGCCGCGGCCTTCGTCGACGTCGACCACGACGGGGACCTGGACATCTTCGTGCCCGGTCTGGCCGACCTCGCGGGGACGCCGCCCGACCGCGCCGCCGCCTTTCCCGCGGGCTTCGCCCCCGCCCCGGCGCTGCTTCTCCAGAACCGCGGCGATGGGACGTTCGCCGACGTGACCGCGGCGGCCGGGCTCGGCGCGCCCGCTCACGCCCTCGCCGTCGTCCCCACCGACTTCGACAACCGGCGCGACGTGGACCTACTCGTGCTGCGGCAGGACGCTTCGCCGGCCCTCCTCAAGAACCTCCGCGACGGCACCTTCCGCGACGTCGCCGGCGAGGTGGGCCTGGTCGCGGAGGGGCCTTTCCGCAGCGTTGCCGCCGGCGACGTGAACAAGGATGGCTACGTCGACTTCTTCCTCGGCGGAGCGGGTCCGTCCTGGCTCGCGCTGAGCGACGGCCGCGGGGCCTTCGGGGTCGAGCCCGCCCCGGAAGCGGCGACGGGGGCCGAGGCGGCTCAGTTCGTGGACTACGACAACGACGGGCTGCTCGATCTCTTCGTGGTGTCCGCGAGGGGGACCCGCCTCCTACGCAACCTCGGCTCGTCCTGGAGCGACGTCAGCGCAGCGACCTTCGCCGACCGCCTCCGCACCGCGGCCCTGGCCGGGGCGGCGCTGGGTCTGGCCGACCTGGACGCCGACGGCGACCGGGACGCGATCGTGGCCACGCCTCAGCGGCTTCGCTCCCTGACCAACGAGGGGGGCAGCGACAACCGCTCGTTCGCGGTGGACCTGGCCGGGCGGGTGAGCAACCGGGGCGGGGTGGGGGCCAAGGTCGAGATCCGGGCCGGCCGCCTGCGCCAGAAGATCGAGACCTCGGCCACCGTCCCCATGGCCGCTCCTGCGGACGTGGTCTTCGGACTGGGCAACCGCACGGCGCCCGATGCCGTGCGCGTCATCTGGGTCTCCGGCATCGTGCAGACCGAGACCGACTTCCCGGCCGCGCCCGAGGCGGGTCGTCGGACCGCGCTCGGGGTGGTCGAGCTGGACCGCAAGCCCTCCTCGTGCCCGTACCTGTACGCGTGGAACGGAGAGCGTTTCGAGTTCGTGACCGACTTCCTGGGCGGCGGCGAGATGGGGTACGGGGAGGCCCCGGGGGTCTGGAACCATCCGGACCCGGTGGAGCACGTGCGCATCGCGCCCGGGCAGCTGCGGCCGCGAGACGGACGCTACGAGCTTCGGGTCACCAACGAGCTGGAGGAGGTGCTCTACCTCGACCGGCTGCGCCTGATCACCGTGGATCACCCGGCGGACGTGTCCGTGTATCCCGACGAGGGCATGACCGTGCCGCCGAAGCCTCACCGCCTCTTTGCCGTGCGCGACCCGCGGGTGCCGCGAGCGACGGACCACCGTGGTCGCGACGTCACCGACCGGGTGGCCGCTCGCGATCGCGCCTTCGTGGACGAGCTGCCGGTCGAGGGCGTCCGCGGCTACGCGAGGGAGCACGCTCTCACCCTCGACCTCGGCGAGCTTGCCGAGACCCACTCGATCCTCCTCCTGACCGGCTGGACCGACTACGCCTTCTCCAGCGACAACGTCGCCGCCCACCAGGCCGGCCTCGCCCTCGTCCCTCCCCGGCTCGAGGTGGAGCGCCGGGACGGCTCGTGGAAGGTCGCGCGGGAGCAGATCGGGGTCCCCGTGGGCCGACCGCAGACGGTGGTGGTGGACCTGGACGGGCTCTTCCTCGGGGAATCCCGGCGGGTGCGCGTGGTGACGTCGATGCGCGTCTACTGGGACGAGGTGAAGGTCGCGGTTCCCGTCTCCGGGTTGGCGCTGGAGCCGCGGTCCCTCCACCCCTCGCGTGCCGACCTCGGGGAGAGAGGCTTCTCGGCGGAAACGAGCTCCGACGGGCGTGAGCCCTGGAGCTACGACTACACGAGAGTGTCCTGGCGCTCGCCCTGGAAGACCTTCCCGGGGAGCTACACGCGGTTGGGGGACGTGCGGCCACTCCTCGCCTCCACCGACGACGAGTTCGTGATCTCGAAGCCGGGCGACGAGCTGGCTCTCAGCTTCGACGCGACCGCCTTTCCTCCACCGAAGCAGGGGTGGGTCCGGACCTTCCTCCTCCTGGGCGACGGCTACAGCAAGGAGATGGACGTCAACTCCGCGAGCCCCGACGTGGTCGAGCCGCTGCCGTGGCACGGGATGCCCGGGTACCCCTACGCGGCGGAGGACGTGCCGGCCGCGGTGCGCGTCCGCTGGGCGGAGGTCGAAGAGGAGTGGAACACCCGTCGGGTCGTGCGCCCGATCGTTCCCCTGGATCTCTTCGCCTTCGGCGAGCAAGGGTCACGGTGACCAGGAGCGGTGATCGTCGAGGCTGCGGCGGCCGGGCCCCGGCGAGGACCCTGCTTCACTTCGTAGTCTGCGGGCCCGCAGACGGGTGGCCGACCGCAGCTGCCCGAGCCGGAGAGCCGGGGCGAGAGGGCTTCCGTCGCGGAGCGAATGGGGGCGGAACAACGGAAGGGGTCAGGTCTCCATCGTTGCCTCGCAAGAACGAACGACGAGGCGACGCAACGAGAGAAGACCTGACCCCGAGCTAGGAGTCTCATGGAGCCGATTCGATACTCAGCTGCTGCCTGCCAGACCGACCTGGCGAATCCCCTGGGACGAAAGGACATGGCCGCCAACACCGACCGCATGGTGTCGATGGTGGACTCCGCCATGGCCGGAGCGGCACCCTTCCTCCCGGTGCGGCTCGTGGTCTTTCCCGAGTTCGCCCACGCGGCGCCGGTCTACCCGACGCTCGCGGAGCTGAAGGAGAAGCTCGCGGTCCCCGTGCCGAACGAGCACACCGACCGGATGCTGGCCAGGGCCAGGGAGCACGGGATCTACATCCAGACGGGCACCATGATCGAGGCGGACCCGAGATGGCCGGAGGTCGTCTTCAACACCACCTGCCTCCTCGGGCCGGAGGGGCTGCTCTTCAAGTACCGCAAGGTCAACCCCTGGATCCCCTACGAGGTGCACGCGAGCCCCCACGACGTCCCGGGATACGACGAGCCGCTCTTCCCGGTGGCCGACACCGAAATTGGCCGCATCGGGTGCGCGATCTGCTACGACTGGCTCTTTCCCGAAGCCATCCGCGAGCTGGCCATGAACGGGGCCGAGGTCCTCGTTCGCGTCTCGGCGTACATGGACCCCTGGGGAGCGACCGAGCCCATGGACTGGTGGACGATCGTGAACCGCTGCCGGGCCCTCGAGAACCTGGCCTTCGTCGTGGCCGCCAACCAGGGCGCGGCGCTCCGACGCTACCCGCCCTACTCGTGGCCGGGAGGCAGCATGGTCGTCGACTTCGACGGGCGCATCCTCTCCCAGGCCTCGCCCGGACCGGGAGAGCGCATCGTCGTCGCTCCCATCGACATCACCGCCCTCCGCCACGAGCGGCAGGCGCGGCGGGGCCATCACATGCTCGCCCACTTGCGGACCGAGGCGTACCCGGTCTACCGCCGCCACGTCTACCCGCCCGGGGGGCGCGCGAGCGCGCTCTCGTACGAGGAGAACAACGCCCGCATCGACGAAGCGAAGGGAAGCCTGACGTGATAGCATCCGCGTCGTTCGCCCCACGATGAGACCTCCCGTGAGACGCCTCGGCGCCCTCGTCATCGCCCTTCTCCTGGCCGTGCCCTCCGTCGGCGCACCCCAGGCCAGCTCCAGTGTCGCCGGCCTCGCCGGCGACTGGGAGGGGTGGGCGCGGCTCGACAACGACTGGCCGGGCCACGGATGCCGCTACGAGGGCACGAAGGAGGAGATCGCGATCCGCCTCGCCCTGGGCTCGGTGGACGGAAGGCTCCAGGGGTCGGTGGCCATCGACCTGCCGGCGGCCGAGGGTTCGGGTTGCCCCCCGCTGCGCCAGCGCCACCTCGTCACCGAGGTCGTGCTCGCCGAAGGGCTCGTCTCCCTCACCGACTCCGGGGGGCACGACTGGGACCTCGCCCTCAAGCGCAACGGCCGGGTCCTGCGGGGCCTGATGGCCTGGCAGCAGGGCGGAGCCGATCGGCCGCTGGCCGAGGGCTTCAAGTTCGCCGACGGAGTCCAGCCCCGCTCGCGCCTCCGGGGCGAGGTCCGGCTCCAGAAGGTGGAGACCACGCCCGGAGAAGAGGCGACGAGTTCGGGGGACGCCGGGGCCGAAGGGGGCGCCGGGGCCGCTGCGCCGGAGCAGCGGACGGTCGGCGGCGGAGACTACGTCAAGTACCTCGGCGCCGTCCTCGGCGCCACCGCGGTCGGTCTCGCCGGTCTGTACGGTGTGAACAAGCTCGGCCAGGGCAGCTCGGAGGAAGGGACCATCACCTGCTCCCCTCGTCGCTGCATCGTGGGCGCGCCCCAGGAGCCCTGCTTCTGCGAAGGGAACGTGGTCTCGGGCTCGGAGTGCGGTGCGACCGAGACCGGCATACCCATCGGGGGGACGTGCAGCTGGCCGACCGAGCCCTGCCAGGCGCTGCTCTCCTGCAACAGCGGCATCTGCGAAGACCGATTCGGCCGTTGTCCTTTCAACTGATGCCCCGATGAAGCCGTTTCGCGCTCCCGGCTGGCTGACCGGCACCGCAATCGCCGCCGTTGCCGCGGTCAACCTCGCCGGCCTCTGGGGCATCGCCGTGGCCCGGCAGGGGGCGATCGACGAGGCGCGACGCGGGTTCGGGGTCGAGGTCACCTCCCGGGCCACCGCCCTCGAGAGCCGGCTCTCCGGGGTGAGAGCGGACCTCGCGTTCCTGGGGGGGTCGCCCACCGTCGCCCGCCTCGGCGGCGACGCGGAGGCCCGCCTCCTCCGTCAGAGCGCCCTCCTCCTCTTCATGCGCAGCCGCATCGAGGTGGTGCGCATCGTCGTGCGGTCGGCCGACGGGGAGGTGCTCGCGCACGTCGTCCGCCGCGGGGGCGTTCCGATCCTGTCGGTCTCGCCGAGTCCCACCGGGGAGGAGGGCGCGGCAGTGGATCCGAGTCGCGCGCGGCTGACCGCCAATCTCCCTCGCGAGGAGGAAGCCACCCTCGCCGGGGGAGTCACCATCGAGACCGAGGTGGAGCCCAGCGCCCTGCTCGACGACGTGGCCGGAGGACCGGAGGCGCTCCGCACCTGCATCCTGAGCGACGCGACGGGGGCGGTCCTCGCTCGAAGGCGGGCCTTGCCCCGGCCGGACGACGCCCCCGGGGGGCGCGAGGTGCAGGCGCAGGCGCCGGTGCGGGCCGAGGGCTGGTCGCTCCCGGGCCCGCTCGTTCTGGCGTGCTCCCAGCCCGAAGGGACGGTGGTGGGCCTGGCCGAGCCGGTGTGGGCGCGCTACCGGACGACCTTCGCTCTCAACACCGGGGTGATGGTGCTCGCGCTGCTCCTGGGCGGTCTCGGGGTGCAGCAGGCACGGAGGCGAGCGCGGCTCGAAGCCCGGGCCGCGGAGGAGTCCCGGGTCCGGGAGCTGGAGCGGCAGCTCTTTCACGCCGAGAGGCTCACCACCGTGGGTCGGCTCGCCGCGGGGATCGCCCACGAGATCAACAACCCCCTCGAGGGCATGTCGAACTACCTGACCCTCGCTCGCGACGCCCTCGGACGCGGGGACACCGAGGCCGCCGAGCGCCACCTCTCCTCGGTCCGCCAGGGGCTCGAGCGGGCCGCGGGCATCGTGCGCCAGGTCCTGGCCCACGCCGATCCCGCCAAGGCCCCCAAGACGCCGCTGGACCTCAACGGGGTGCTCCGCGAGACCGAGGAGTTCGTAAGGTCGCGCCGGGAGTTCGGGCACATCCGGTTCGACCTGGACCTCGCCGACGGCGAGCTTCTCGTCCGGGGCAGCCCGGTGATGCTGGGCCAGGTCGCGGTCAACCTGATCCTCAACGCCTGTGAGGTCCAGCCGGCGAAGGGCGAGGTGCGCGTCAGCTCCCGCGGGGAGGGGGAGCACGTCGTCGTCGACTTCGCCGATCGGGGGCCCGGCATCGCCGAGGCCGACCGCCCTCGCGTCTTCGAGCCCTTCTTCTCGACCCGCGAGTCCACCGGGCTCGGGCTCTCGATCTGCCATACCATCGTGCAGCAGCACGAGGGGGAGCTGACGGTCCACGCCCGCGACGGCGGTGGATCGCTCTTCCGCATGAAGCTGCCGGCCCTGACCGACGGCGCGGGCGGGGACGGCGCGGAGGCACCGGTGTCATGAACGATCACAAGAGCGCCCGCGGGCGCGTCCTCGTCGTCGAGGACGAGCCCTACGTGCGCGACTCTCTGGTGGAGATCCTGAGCGCCCGTCGCTTCGAGGCGACCCCGGCGGGATCGGTGGCCGAGGCCCTGGAGCACCTGGGCCGGGTGCCGGTGGACGTGGTGCTGTCGGACCTCCGCATGCCCGGCGCCGACGGACTGGAGCTGGTGCGCCGCATGCAGGTCAGCGCACCAGACGTTCCGGTGGTCATCCTGACCGGTCACGGCAACGTGGCCTCCGCGGTCGAGTGCCTCAAGGCCGGAGCCAGCGACTACATCCTCAAGCCCGCCGAGCCGGAGGCCCTGGAGGTGTCCCTCGAGAGGGCCCTCGAGAGCCGCGCCCTCAAGCGCGAGGTCCGCTATCTCCGGAGCACGGTCGCGGACGAGACCGAAGAGGTCCTCGGAGAGAGCGAGGCGTGGAAGCGCGTCGAGTCGATGGTCGAGGCCGCGGCCCCCACGGACTCGGTGGTCCTGCTCACCGGCGAGTCCGGGACCGGGAAGGAGCTGCTGGCCCGGCGGCTGCACGCTCTCTCCCCGCGGGGGGCGGGTCCCTTCGTCAAGGTGAACTGCGCGGCGGTCCCCCTCGAGATGTGGGAGAGCGAGTTCTTCGGGCACCGCAAGGGCTCGTTTCCCGGGGCCGCCGCCGACCGCGAGGGTCGCTTCCAGCTCGCCGAGCACGGAACCCTGCTTCTCGACGAGGTCGCGGCGATGCCGGCGGCGGGACAGGCCAAGCTCCTGCGGGTCATCCAGGACGGCGAGTTCGAGCGGCTCGGGGACGAGCAGGCCACGCGGGCGGACGTCCGGGTCCTGGCGTCGACCAACAGCGACCTCGAGGTGGAGGTCAAGGAGGGCCGGTTCCGCGCCGACCTCTTCTACCTTCTCAACGTCGTCCGGATCGACGTCCCGCCGCTGCGCGAGCGCACCGGGGACACCCCGCTCCTCGCCCGGCACTTCGTGGCCCAGGCCGCTCGGCGCCTGGGCCGTCCCGCCCCCGAGCTCACGCCGCCGACGCTGGAGCGGTTGGCGGCCTACCACTGGCCGGGCAACGTTCGCGAGCTGCGCAACGTCGTCGAACGGGTGATGATCCTCGATCCCACCCACGGCCTCGACGATCTCGACCTCGCGTCGTCGGCGGGGATGGCCGCGCCTCCCGCGGAGGGCACGCCGATGGCCGAGCGCGAGCTGAACCTGCGTGAGGCCCTGAACAAGCTGGAGCGCGAGCTGCTGCTGGAAGCCCACCGCCGGTCCGGGGGGGTGCGCAAGGACGCGGCTCGGCTGCTCGGGATCGACCCGCGCAACCTCAGCTACTACATGCGCAAGCACCACCTCGACGCGGACGCGGCCGAGGAGTAGCCTTGATCAGGGATCGGAGGAGAGGAATGCGTCTCAGGAGCTTTGGCCTCGTCATCGGGATCGTGTTCGCCGTCGCTCTCGCCGGCTGCTCGCGGAAGCCCAAGGGCCCGGATCGCGAGGCCCTGGTGACGCAGCTGCAGCAGGAGGCGGAGGCCCTCAAGGCCGAGAACGAGAACCAGGACACGTCACTGGGGGTGCGGGCCACCTGGACCATCGAGTCCGTCGACGTCGAGGAGCAGCCCGACAACGCGGAGGCCCCCTGGCGGGGAACGATCCGGTTCAAGATCAAGTCGGAGACGGACGACCTGGACGGCAAGGTCGACGTGCACGAGTTCGAGAAGGAATTCGACTACGTCTTCAACCCGACCATCCAGAAGTGGGTGTTCGAGTACCACTGATCAATCCGAGAGCGCCGACGTTCCAGCTCCGCTCTCGGATTCTCCGTTCCCTGGGGCTCGCCCCCTGGCCCCTCGCCGTCGCGCCCCCGCACTCCCACCCGTGTCCACCCACACTCCGTCATCCTGAGGAGCTCTCAGGTGCCCAGCTTGCCGAACGTCGGCTTCAGCGCCGGGTAGAGCTCCCGGTACCTCGGGTACAGCTCCTCGTAGGCCTTCGTCCACTCCGCCACCGGCTCGTCGCGGCCGGTCACCGCGATTGTGGCGTCGCAGGCGGTCTCCACGCTGTCCCAGGCGCCGGCTCCGACGCCGCCCAGGAGCGCCGCGCCGTAGGCGCCGCCCTCGGTGCTGTTGACGGTCACCATGGGCAGGCCCAGGGCGCTGGCCACGATCTTCCGCCAGAGCGGTCCCTTCGCCCCGCCGCCGGCGATGCGAACCTCGTTCACCGTGCCGAGACCGGCGCCTTTCAGCAGCTCGAAGCAGTCCTTCATGGAGAAGGCGACGCCTTCGAGCACCGATCGCGTGACGTGGGCCCGACCGTGGCGCAGGGTCAGGCCGACGAAGCTCCCCCGCGCGAGAGGGTCGGGGTAGGGGGTGCGCTCCCCCGAGAGGTAGGGGAGGAAGAGCAGCCCTTCGCTCCCGGCCGGGGCCTTCTCCGCCTCGGCGACGATCGCTTCGAAGCTGTCGTTGGGGGTGAGGGTGTCGTGGTACCACTGGAGGCTCCCGGCCGCGGAGAGGGTGACCCCCATGAAGTGCCACTTTCCGGGGACGGCGTGGCAGAAGGCGTGGAGCCGTCCCTCCGGCTCGACGAGGGGCGCGTCGGTCGTCGCGAAGATGACGCCGGACGTGCCGAGGGTGAGGGAGACGACCCCCGGTCGGACCGCACCCGCACCGACGGCTCCCGCAGCCTGATCGCCGCCGCCGGCCATGACCGGTGTCCCCTCGGCGAGGCCGGTCGCTTCAGCCGCTTCCGCCGTGATCTTGCCGGTGATCTCCGGGCCCTCGAAGGTCGGAGGCAGCCAGTCCGCTGGGATGTCGAGCTTGTCCAGGACCGCCTTCGACCAGTTCCGGGCCTTGAGCTCGAAGAGGATCGTCCCCGAGCCCCCCGCCCGGTCCATGGCCGCCTCGCCGGTGAGGCGGAGGCGCACGTAGTCCTTGGGCAGGAGGACGAGCTTCGCCTTCGCGTAGACGTCGGGCTCGTTGTTGCGGACCCAGAGGATCTTGGGCGCGGTGAAGCCGGTGAGGGCCACGTTGCCCACCTCGTGGATGAGCTCGGACCGGCCCACCCGCTTCTCGATCTCCTCGCACTCCGCCCCGGTGCGCTGGTCGTTCCACAGGATGGCCGGGCGGAGGACGTTGCGGTCGCCGTCGAGGAGCACGAGCCCGTGCATCTGTCCGGTGAGCCCCACCGCCGCGACGTCGTCGGCCGGCGCCCCGGCGTCGGCCAGGGCCTTCCTGATGCTGGCGGCGGTGCCCGACCACCACTCCTGCGGGTCCTGCTCCGACCACAGCGGCTTCGGGGTCTGGAGTGACAGCGCGGTGGTGGCGGTCGCCACCACCTTCCCGCCCTCGTCGATCAGCAGCGCCTTGGCCCCGGTAGTGGAAACGTCAACGCCGAGAAAGAGTTGTCCCATAGTCAGGTTCCCTGGAGGGGGTCAGGTCGTGAATGTTGAAGAATTCAACATTCACGACCAGAACCCTTTGTCCTCAGCGGACGCCGAGGAGGACTTCGATGGTGAGCTGGTCGAGCTTCTCGTACTGGAGGCCCCGAGCGCCGAGGGCGATGCGGTCGAAGGCGAAGCCCTTGAGGGCGTCGGCGGTCTTCTTGGAGTAGCCGTCGATGGCGGGAAGGCCATCGGTGGGAACGTCGGCCACCTCCTTGACCAGGGCCTGGATCTCCTTGTCCTCGTTCCAGCGCTTCGCCTTCTCCTTGTAGATCAGGTAGCTCCGCATGGAGCCGCGGGCGAAGTCCTTCACCCCCTCCACGTCCTCGGTGCGGTAGGCGTGGGAGTCGAAGTGGCGCATGCCGGGGTAGCCCACGTCCTCGAGGAACTTGACCAGGAAGAAGTTCGACTTGATCGAGTGCGAGCCGAAACGGAGGTCCTGGTCGTAGCGCCCGAAGGCCTGGTCGTTGAGGTCGATGTGGAACAGCTTGCCCGCGTCCCAGGCCTGGGCCACCGCGTGCATGAAGTTCAGGCCCGACATGTGCTCGTGGGCCACCTCGGGGTTCACGCCCACCATCTCGGGGTGGTCGAGGGTCTCGATGAAGCCGAGGAAGGAGCCGGTCGTGGGCAGGTAGATGTCGTGGCGCGGCT
The DNA here is from genome assembly GCA_022340585.1 of Acidobacteriota bacterium. Taxonomy (GTDB): domain Bacteria; phylum Acidobacteriota; class Vicinamibacteria; order Fen-336; family Fen-336; genus JAJDNS01. Next base: position 11,611 of record JAJDNS010000175.1, on the reverse strand, counting down.
CGTTGGGCTTGGCCTCGAGGGCGAACTTGAGGTCGTACTTCTGGTCCCTGGCGTAGTGGGTGAGGAAGTTGAGGGCGTCGCGGAAGCGCTTGCCGGCCTCGAGGGCGTCCTTGGCGGCGTCGGTCTCGACGCCCTCGCGGCCGCCCCAGAACACGTAGACCTTGGCCCCGAGCTCCACCCCGAGATCCATGGCCTTCATGGTCTTGGACAGGGCGTAGGCCCGGACCCGCGGGTCGTTGGAGGTGAAGGCGCCGTCCTTGAACGCGGGATCGGAGAACAGGTTCGTGGTGGCCATGGGCACCTTGAGGCCGGTGTCGGCCAGGGCCTTCTTGAAGTCCTTGACGATCTGGTCGTGCTGGGCCGGCGTGGCGTCGATGGGCACGAGGTCGTTGTCGTGGAAGTTCACGCCGTAGGCCCCCACCTCGCCCAGGAGTTGGACGATCTCCACCGGCGACAGGTGCGGGCGAGTGGGAGGCCCGAACGGGTCGCGGCCAGGGTTTCCCACCGTCCAGAGGCCAAAGGTGAACTTGTGCTCCGGCTTGGGCGCGTACTGATCGCTCATCATGACTCCTTCAGTCTGTGCGTTGCCTCAATCTCGCAACGACCTCGAGCGGAGCCCTGACGGCCCCTTCCGATCCTGGCGCGGGCCGAGCCCGAGGCAGAATATTGCCGGGGATTCTACCCCGTCCGGAGGGCGGCGCGGGCCGCCCGCCCGGAGCCACGGGCCGTCGGGCCTGTGGATCGGGCCATCTCTTCGGTCCATGATAGCGTTTTAGGGCACTGGGAGGTTCCCGTGACCGCTCGCCGTCTCATCCCATCGGTCGCCGCCCTGGTCGTGGGCTTTGGGCTCGCCACCGGCGGCTTCGTCATCGCGCTCTCTTCCGAAACCGCTCTCGTCGAGGAGGCCCTCGCCCTGCGCGAGGGGATGCAGGTCGCCGACGTGGGGGCGGGAGACGGGGATTGGGCGGAGCGCCTCGCCGAGAAGGTCGGTCCCGCCGGGCACGTCTACGCCACCGAGATCGACGCCGGCGACGTCGAGGACATTGCGAAGCGCGCCGAGCGCTACGGCCTCGAGAATCTCACCGCTGTGCTCGGCACCGCCACCGACACCGGGCTCGAGGGAGGCTGCTGTGACGCCATCCTCCTCCGCATGGTCTATCACCACTTCACCGATCCCGCGCCCATGCGGGCGAGCCTCCGCCGCGCCCTCCGCCCCGGAGCGCGGCTGGCGGTGATCGACCTGCGTCCCCGGGAGGGCTGGGGCGATCCGTCCGGCGTCCCCAACCGCGGCGGCCACGGGATCCGAGAGGAGGACCTGGTGACGGAGATGACCTCCGATGGATTCGAGATCGTCGCCCGCTACGAGAAGTGGGCCGAGAGCCCCTACCGGTACTGCGTGGTCTTCCGCCGCGCGGATGGTCCGGCTGTCTCCGAGGCCGAGAGCCTGCAGGAGGAGAGATGAGACCTCCGTCGACGTTGCTGTTGCTTCCGCTGGCGGTGGCCCTCGTGGGCTGCACCGTCCAGGCCCCGGAGTCGGAGGAGCCCGTCATGCCCGCGGGGCCGGAGAACGGGTCGTTCACCGCCAATCTCAACGACTTCCAGATCCACTACGAGGTCCACGGGCAGGGCCCGGTCCTCATGGCCCTGACCAACTCCTGGGGCCTCTCCCTGGAGGGACTGCGGGCGATGTACCGGCCTCTCGAGGAGCGGCTGACCATGGTCTACTTCGACCCCCGGGGGATGGGCGGGTCCGAGGCCGCACGGGAGGACGCCGACCGGGGACTCGCCGCCGTCCGCGCCGACTTCCAGGCCCTGCGGGAGCACCTCGGTCTCGAGACCGTGAACGCCATCGGCTGGTCCAACGGCGCGGTCAACCTCATCTGGCTGGCCCACGAGCGTCCGGAAACGCTCTCCTCGGCCATCTTCCTCCACGGGATGGCCGCCTTCACCGAGGAGGACGCGGGGGCCATGCAGGAGACCCACCCGGAGCTGATGGCCACCTACCAGGCTTTCATGAAGGAGATCGCCGATCCCGGGCTGTCGGTCGGGGAGCAGACGGCGCTTCAGAGGAAGATGTGGCTGGAGGACTACTTCCCGACCCTGTTCGCCGATCCCGAGGCCGCGTCGAGCCACCTCGCGAGGATCTTCGCCGACGCCGAGCTCTCCTGGCCCCACGCCGCGTACGCGAACGAGGAGGCGCCGACCTTCGACGCTCGCGACCTCCTTCCCGAGATCCCGGTTCGGAGCCTCGTGATGGCCGGGCGGCACGACATGATCCCGCCCGAGGGGGTGAAGCCGCTCCACGACGGGCTGCCGAACTCGCAGTGGTTGGTCTTCGAGAACAGCGGCCACTTCGCCCCGGTGGAGGAGCCCGCGCTCTTCGCGGACGCGGTCTTCGACTTCCTCGGGGTGGGGAGCGCCGCCGCCGTCTCCGACTGACGCCGACTAGCCCGACGAGCCGTCGTCGAGCGTGGCCAGGGCCGCCTGGTATCTCGGGTGGTCCCGGATCGGCTCCAGGTCGGGGTCCATCTCGATCCAGCGGCGGTTGCGGAAGCCGGCGCCGACCGCCTGCTCGAAGCAGGCCGCTGCTTCCTCGCTCTCGCCCAGGCCCGTGAAGAGGCAGACGATCCCATAGAGCACGTAGGGATCGTCGGGCCCCAGGGCGCGCGCCCGCCGGCCCCACTCGAGGCCCTTGTCCTTCTCGCCGAGCTCCACGTGGGACTGGGCAACCAGGTACAGGGCCCGGGCGTCGTCGGGGTTCATCTCGAGGTGGCGGTACCCTCGCTCGAGGGCGGCCCGGTAAGTCGACTCGGCCCGACCCTTGAGGCCGACGGTGCGGTAGCACAGGCCGAGGAGGACGATCGACTGGATGTCCTCGGGCTTCACCCGGCTCGCCTGCTCGAAGAAGCGCGCGGCGCGCTCCCAGTTCTTCTGCACCATGCACGTGCGGGCGTAGAAGTAGAGGGCCTCGTAGAGCTCGGGGTCGATGAGCAGGGCCGACTCGAACTCCCGCTCGGCCTCGGTGTAGGTCTGGCTGAGGGACAGGGCCAGCCCCCGTGAGGCGTGGGCCTCGGCCAGGTCCGGAGCCAGCTCCAGCGCTCGAGAGCTGGCGGCGCGCGCCTGCTCGAGGTCCTCGGGCCGCCCGCCGAAGTAGGAGAAGAGGAAGGAGTGGCAGTCGGCGATCCCCGCCTCGGCCCGCGCGTACTCCGGGTCCTTCTCGATCGCCCGCTCGAACATCTCGATGGCGTACTCGAGGTCCTGCCGGCGGGTGCGGTAGAAGAACTGCCGTCCCTTGAGGTACAGCTCGTAGGCTTCCACGTCGTGGGCGGGAGGCCGGGCCAGGGCCTTGCGCTCCCGCTCGTTCAGCTCCACCCGCAGGGCCTGGACGATGCGCTGGGCGATCTCCTCCTGGATGGCGAAGACGTCGCTGAGCTCGCGGTCGTAGGTCTCGGACCAGAGGTGGTAGCCCCCGTCGGCGTCGATCAGCTGGGCGGTGATCCGCAGCCGGTTCCCGGCCTTGCGCACGCTGCCCTCGAGCACCGTCTCGACGCCCAGCCAGCTCGCGATGGAGCGCGCGTCCTCGCGCTGGCCCTTGAAGGCGAAGGCCGACGTCCGCGAGGCCGTGCGGAGCCCTCCGAGTCGGGTGAGGCCGTTGAGGATCTCCTCGGCGATCCCGTCACAGAAGAACTCCTGGTCGTGCTCGGCGCTCATGTCGACGAAGGGCAACACCGCGATCGACGGCTGGTCCCGGGGCGGCGGCGTGCGCCGGCGCCCCGAGGTCGAGGTGGGCGCTTCGCCGCGCTCGAGGAAGGCCGTGGCCTCGCTGATCCGGCCAAAGCGGTCCTCCGGCTTCTTCTCCAGGGCCCGGAGGACGATCCGGTCCCAGTAGCGGGGCACGTCGGGCTTGAGCGTCGAGGGGGCAGGGGGCGTGTCGTGGATGATGGCGTGGGCCACGGCCAGGGGGTGGTCGCCATGAAAGGGAAGGTGCCCCGTCAGCATCTCGTAGCACACGACCCCCCACGACCAGATGTCGGTCCGCAGGTCCAAGGGTGCCGCTCGCACCTGCTCCGGTGACATGTACCCGGGGGTCCCGAGGACCAGGGTGGGATCCGACAGCTCGACGCCCGGGAGCTTGGCCAGGCCGAAGTCGGTCACCCGGGCGTGGCCCTTCTCGGTGACCACGATGTTGGCGCTCTTCACGTCGCGGTGGACGATGCCCTCCGCGTGGGCCGCGTCCAGGCCCTTGGCCACCTGGAGAGCGATGTTCGTGGCCTCGCGGTGAGGCAGGGGGCCACTGGCCAGGCGTCGCTTCAGGTTGTCGCCCTCGGCCAGGGCCATGGCGATGAAGATCTGGTCTTCCAGCTCCTCGATGGCGTGGATGGGGCAGATGTTCGGGTGGTCGAGGGCCGCGGCCGCCTGGGCCTCGTGGAGAAACCGTCGTCGCTGATCGTCCCGGCCGAGCGCGTGCGCGGCGAGGAACTTCAGCGCCACCTGCCGCCGCAGGGTGAGATCCTCGGCGCGGTACACGACACCCATACCCCCTTCCCCAAGCTTCTCGAGGATCCGGTAGTGGGCGACGGTGGTGCCGATCACGTCATGCGCTCCCGCCCGGGACACGGTCGCCAGCGTGGGAATCGTGTCCTTGGCCAAGGCCGCCGGCCGCAGGCCGGCACGGTCCTTCGAGCATTCTAGTGTGGTTCCCACTGCTCCGAGATACGCGGGCCAGCCAGGCCTGTCACACAGCGCCACGTCACCGCGGGTGATATGGTCGAGTCGAAGCAGGGCTCCGGAGGAGTGAGATGGCCCCGACGCGTGCCACAGTCGTTCTGCTCGCCTCGATCGCCGTCGCCTCGGGCGCGGTCGGCGAGGAAACCGAGGCCCGGGTCTCGATCGACGTCAAGGAGGCCTCGGTCGACTCGATCGTGAGCCTCCTCGTCGAGCTGGGGGGCCGGCAGGTGGTCTTCGACCAGGGCCTCGACTGTCCCCTCACCCTCAAGCTCCACGAGGTCCCCTGGCTCACCGTCCTCGAGACGACGCTCCGGGCCTGCGGGCTCGGGTACGAGGAGGAAGGCGGCATCCTCTGGGTGGCCTCCACGGCGCGCCTTCGCGAGGACGCGGAGGGCCGCCGGCGCCTCGAGGAGACCCGGCCGGCCCCCGGCCCGGGCCTGGCCGTCTACCGACTCTCCTATGCCCGGGCCGAGAGGATGGCTCCCCTCCTCCAGCGGTTCGTGGCGCCGGAGGGCGCCGTCACCGTGGACCCGCGGACCAACACCCTCGTCATCCGTTACTAGAAGACGACGTGGTCGGCGAGGAACGCCTCAGGAGGCGGCCAGGGCGGCGCGGATCATCCCGGCCAGCCGGGCGTAGCTGGTCTCGCCGAGGAGGCGGCTCTGCTCGCTCCCGCCTTTGATGACCACGAAGGTCGGGTAGCCCCGCACTCCCCACGCCTGGGTGAGAGCCTGGTCCGTCGTCACGTTCACCTTGCCCACCACCGCCTGGCCCCGGAAATCGGTGGCCAGCTGCTCGACCACCGGCTCCATGGCCCGGCAGTGGGAGCAGGTCGGGTGGTAGAACTCGACCAGGGTGACGCCGGTGGCGACGGTCGCGTCGAAGTTGGCCGCTTCCAGGGCCACGACCGCGCTGTCGACCGCCGTCGGGGTGGTGGAGGGAGGACTCGTGCTCGTGGGCGAGCCGCCTCCGCAGGCGGCGAGGAGGAGCGCCGCACCGAGGGCGGCGACCCCCGACCATCGATTGGTTCTCCGGTTGACACTCACCGGCGGTCTCCGATCTTCGCGGCACTCTCCACGACCCTTGATTCTAGCCCAGGGGACCTGAGGGGCGGGACCGGTCCATCTGCTTCTTGCGGCGGGCCGCGGTCCGGAGAGAAAATCTCCGCCTCACAGCTGAGGGGAGGATAGAGACATGGCGCGGATGGGTGCGGCGGTGGTCGGAGCGGGCTTCATGGGCGGCGTGCACACGGAGGGGCTCCGGCGCGCCGGCGTCGACGTGGTGGGGGCGCTGGGTGTTTCATCCGAAGAGACCGAGGGCTTCGTGAAGGCCCAGGGCATCCCCAGGGGCTACGGATCGCTGGAGGAGCTGCTCGGGGACTCCGCGGTGCAATCCGTCCACATCGTGACCCCGAACCGGCTCCACCACCAGATGGCCAAGGCCGTCCTGGAAGCCGGCAAGCACGTCTTCTGCGAGAAGCCGCTGGCCATGAGCTCGAAGGAGACCGCCGAGCTGGTGGCCCTGGCCGCCGCCCGCCCGAAGCAGGCGGCCGCGGTCAACTACAACATCCGCTTCTACCCGCTCAACCTCGAGGCGCGCGAGCGCGTCCGGGGGGGTCAGATCGGCGAGGTCTACCACGTGGCCGGGAGCTACGTGCAGGACTGGCTGCTCCTCGAGACCGACTACAACTGGCGCGTCCTCGCCGAGGAGGGAGGGGCGCTCCGGGCGGTGGCCGACATCGGCACCCACTGGCTGGACCTCGTGCACGCCATCACCGGCCTCGAAGCCGAAGCCGTCTGTGCCGACCTGATGATCGTTCACCCGGTCAGGAAGCGGCCGAAGGGCGAGATCGAGACGTTCAGTGGCAAGCTCGGCACCGAGGCCGACACCGAGCCGGTGGACATCACCACCGAGGACTACGGGGCCATCCTCATCCGCTTCAAGGGCGGGGCCCGGGGCACGCTGTGGGTGTCCCAGGTCACCGCCGGTCGAAAGAACTGCCTGCGCTACGAGATTGCCGGTGAGCGGGCCGCTCTCGAGTGGATCAGCGAGAACCCCGAGGCCCTGTGGATCGGCCAGCGCACCGGCCCGAACCAGGTCCTGATGCGGGATCCCTCGCTCCTCTCGCCGCCCGCCCGGGCCGCGGTGGGCGTGCCCGGTGGCCACGCCGAGGGCTACGCCGACACCTTCAAGCAGCATTTCCGGGCGTTCTACGGATACGTCGAGAAGGGCGATTTCGCGGCCACGCCTCCCTTCGCTACTTTCAAGGACGGGCACCGCGAGGTCGTGCTCTGCGAGGCCGTTCTCGCGAGCAACGAGAAGGGCGGGTGGGTCGACGTCGAGGGGGTGTAGCCATGAGGCTCGGCTTCCTCACCGCCATCGTCCCGGAGCTCTCCCTCGAGGAGATCGTGGCCTTCGCCGCCGCCGAGGGCTTCGAGTGCCTCGAGGTGTGCTGCTGGCCGCCGGGCAAGGCCGAGCGCCGCTACGCCGGGGTGACCCATATCGACGTCGTGGATCTCGACGAGGCGCAGGCCAACAACATCCGCGAGCTGCTCGACCGGGACGGCCTCTCGATCAGCGGGCTCGGGTACTACCCGAACCCGCTCGCTCCCGACGCCGAGGAAGCCGCGGTCGCCGTCGAGCACATCAAGACCGTCATCCGGGCCGCGCCGCTGCTGGGGGTGACGCAGGTCAACACCTTCGTGGGCCGCGACTGGACGAGGACCGTCGACGAGCAGTGGTCCCACTTCGTCGAGACCTGGGTCCCCATCGTCGCCGTCGCCGAGGAGAAGGGCGTGAGGATCGGGATCGAGAACTGCCCCATGATCTTCACCGGCGACGAGTGGCCGGGTGGCAAGAACCTGGCCGCCACCCCGAAGGTCTGGCGCCGCATGTTCGAGGAGATCCCCAGCCCGAGCTTCGGGCTGAACTTCGACCCCTCGCACTTCATCTGGCAGCACATGGACTACCTGAAGCCGCTCCGGGAGTTCAAGGACCGCCTCTTCCACGTCCACGCCAAGGACGTGCGCGTGGACCGCGACCGGCTGGACGACGTGGGGATCATGGCCACGCCCCTCGAGTACCACAATCCCAAGCTGCCCGGCCTCGGCGACGTGGACTGGGGCCGATTCCTCTCTGTCCTCTCCGACACCGGCTACGAAGGCCCGGTCGTCGTCGAGGTCGAGGACCGCGCCTACGAGGGCTCCCTCGAGCGGCGGAAGCAGGCCCTGACCCAGTCCCTGAGGTACCTCAAAGGGTTTGCCTGATCATTCCGAGAACGCTGCTCGGACGGCGTTCTCGGAATCTCTCACCTCTCACTCCCGCATCCCTCTCCGCCCGTCTACCCGGCCTCGACCCCGCAGGTCTCCCCCCGCCTCCTTCCTCCCACACCACGCCCACACCACGCCCACACCCCCTGACCTGCCGCTCGCATCCCCGGCGGGCATAGAATCCCAGGGGGGGACCGCACCATGAGGAACCTTCTGGCGCTGCCGCTTCTCGCTCTCGTCCCCCTCGCCACCGACGCCCAGGAGCCCCCGACCTTCGGCGCCGAGGTCGGGCTCGTCCAGATCGAGGTCCGAGCCACCGACGGCGAAGGGCAGCCGGTGACCGATCTGACCCGCGAGGACTTCGTCCTCGAGGAGGAGGGCGAGACGCAGCACATCGAGGCCTTCCAGTTCGTGGCCGGTCCGAGGGCGGAGGCGACGCACGTCATGGTGTCGGAGCCGGGTGCTTCCCCCGTGGCCCCGCGCCCGAAGGGCGCCGATCAGCAGCCCACGTGGCTCTACATCGCGCCCGAGGTTCAGAGGCCGGTGGAGTTTGCGCGGGTGGCCGGTCCGCTCCGGAGCTTCATCGAGGGGCTCCCCGAGGGCTTCCTCGTATCGCTGGCCGGACTCCCCTTCACCGACAACCGGGCGTTGCTTCTGGCCACCCTCGACCGCATGGTGCACGACCCCCTCGCCAGTGGGACCGCGGTGGTCGATCCTCTCCTCGACCAGCAGGACGACCTCGCCTTCGAGCGCGAGGTGTTTGCGGCCCTGCAGCGCCAGAACGGCGTCCTCACCTCGTTCGTGGGGATGCACCGAGACCCGCCGAAGGCCCCAGACCCCCGCGACATGTCGTCGCTCGTCTCGGTCGAGAGGATCGACCGCCAGCTGATCTTCTACGGGGAGCTGGCCCTCCTGCGCTACCTGGACCTCATCGAGCGCATGGCGGCGTTCCCCGGAAAGAAGATGATCCTGCTCTGCCGGTCCGGCCTGAACATCGAGGGGGCGCACACCGAGCTCCTCGACCAGATTGCCGCCACCGCCCTGCGGCACCGGGTGAGCATCTTCACGCTGGACTCTCGTGGCCTCGAGGCCACCGTGCCGGTGGAGGATCGCCGAGTGAGCAACCCCTGGGCCAGCAGCCGCCGGAGCCGGACCCCGGAGCCGCTGGGCCTCCCGGTGGCCCGCAACCAGGGTGTCAACGGCCTGGTGACCCTCGCGCGGGCCACCGGTGGCCGGTCCGTCGTCGACTCCAACGACGCCAGCGCCATCCTCCAGGAGGTCCTCGACGAGTCGGCGGACTACTACGTGCTGGGGTATGCGCCCCGGGATCCGCGCGAGAGCGGCCGCTTCCGGAAGCTTCGAGTGTCCGTCAGTCGGCCCGGGGTCGAGCTCCGGGCCCCCCGAGGCTACTACGAGCGGAAACCCTACGCGGACCAGTCGTCGCAGGAGAGGTCGGCGGCGGCCTACCGGGCCCTTCTCTCGGAGTCGCTGGCCGATCTCCCGGTGAAGGCGAGCGTGAGCTTCTTCGCCGCCCCTGAAGGCCGGACGGCGATGGTGTTCAGCGCCGGCGTCCGGCCCGGGGACCTGGCCGCGAAGAAGGGCCAGAAGCCGCAGCTGGAGGCGACGGTCCTCGTTCGGGTGCGGAACCAGCTCTTCGAGTCGATGCCGGTGATCCTCGAGCAGGAGCTGAGTCCCGACGTTCGGAGAGAGTTCCTGGAGACGGCCGCCGCCGACGCCACTCTCTACCTGACCTACAACGGCCGGGTCGACCTGCCGCCGGGACACTACTCGGTGAAGGTCCTGTTCCGCGACGATCGCTCGGGCCGCATGGGGACCTTCGAGTCCTCGGTCGAGGCCCCCGACCTTTCCGGCTCCTCGGTGCCAAGCTCTCTGCTGCTCACGCGACAGGCGACCCCGCACGACCCCTCGTCGAAGGAAGACGCGGAGCCAGGAGCGGGGACGCGACCCGGCGACCTGCTGGTGGTGGGGGACCTCCGCCTGTCGCCGGAGCCGGTCCGGACCGTCCGGCCGGGGCACGTCGTCTACTGCGCCTATCACCTCTACAACGCCACCGACGAGGACTTCGCGGTGGCCGAGGAGCAGGGGATGCAGATGGGTCTGCTCCGCGGTCAGGAGTGGGTGGGAGCCGACGAGGTGAACGCCGGCGGTCAGGCCTTGCCGGACCGCGAGGCCGGGATCATCCGCTATGTCGGGTGGGTGGACACCGAGAAGCTCCCTCCCGGACGGTACACCGTGCTCGCGGTGCTCCCCAACTACCAGAGCCGGCAGGTCCCGGAGCTGACCGGGGAGTTCGAGCTGCTGCCGTAGGCGTTGAGAGGGACGGAGGAGTCCAGGTCATCTCCCGCCTGGCTCGGGCGGCCGCGGTCGGCCACCCGGCTACGGGCCCGCCCGCTTCGAAGTGAGACAGGGTCCCCACCGGGGCCCGGCCGCCGCGGCCTCGGCTCAGATTGACGAGAACGGAGTCACGAGAACGGACGGACGGAAACGGAAGAACGGAAACGGAAGAACGGAAACGGAAAGTTCCGAGTCCGACGCCCGAAGGCAGCGGACTCGGAACGAGAGGGCGGACTCGGAACGAGAGGCGCTATTCAGCGGCTGGGGTGTCCTCGAGCTCTCGGATCTTGATGTTCCGGAACCAGAAGACGCTCCCGTGGTCCTGGATGACGATGTGGCCGGTCTTCGCGTCTCCGTAATCGGCGTAGTCCTTCCACTTGCCGGTGGTCTTGAGCTTCTTCCACTCGTCGGTCCAGCGCTCGAACTCGAGGATCTTCCTGCCGTTCAGCCAGTGCTCCACGTGGGGGCCGTTGACCACGATCTTCGTGGTGTTCCACTCCCCGACCGGCTTGAGCTCCTTGTCCTCGCTCGCCACGTACATGGCGTAGTCCGCACCGGCCTCCTGCCACTCCTCGAGATCGACGAGGTTGCCCTCCCCGTCGTCGAACTGGGCCTCGTCGTCGACGAACTGGTACTCGGGCCCGGTCTCCCAGGGGGCGTCGTACTTCGGGTCCTCGACGACCCCGTACAACACACCGCTGTTGCCGCCCTTGGTGGCCTTCCAGTCGATGGTGAGCTCGAAGTTCGTGTACTCCCGGTCGGTCGTCAGGTCGGCCCGCTTGTCGCTGCCGTAGTTGCCCTCGGTGCCCACCGACTCGAGAGAGCACTCGTCGATCCTCCACGCCTCGGTGCTCTGCCCGTTGTACCCGTGCCACCCGTTCGTCGTCTTGCCGTCGAACAGAAGCTCCCATCCGTCAGACTTCTCGGCCTCGGTGAGCGTGTTCAGGCCCTCGCACGGATCGACGGCGGCCTGCTGCTCTTCCTGGGGTGGGGGGGCCTCCGCCGGCGTGCAGGCGAGAGAGAGCGCGAAGGCGCCCGCGAGCAGCGAGTAAGCCAGTCTTGCCTTCATGAGATGTCCTCCAGTGGGCTCCCGGGAGGCCGACGCGGCCTCGGGGGGAAGCCGGTGCCGTGGCCCCCTCCGGTGCGGGGCGACGGCGGTGAGGAGCTTAGTCCAGGGGGGCGGGTGTGGGCAAGGGGAGGAGTGCGGGAGAGGGGAGTGCAGAGAGGTGAGGGGGTGTTCTCGTGGGGCGGGGGGCGGT